>NZ_AP028031.1:615000-975000 GCF_030296915.1 Anaerostipes hadrus ATCC 29173 = JCM 17467
GTCATGATCGGTACAAGAGACGGCGTGATCCAGAAAGCAGCCCAGGCAAGAGGAATGAAGAAAGCACTCGCGAAGATGGTAGAACACATGGGAAGCGAAGGAAGAGATCTCACAAGAAGACAATTTGTCATTTCACACTGCAATTGCTACGAGAGAGCTGTTTACGTGAAAGAATTGATCAAGAAGCACTTACACGCAGAAGACGTTGATATTGTAGATACTAAAGGAGTCAGCAGTTTGTATGCATGCGATGGAGGAATCATTGTATCATATTAGATTCTGGTTACTTGAATAGACGTGTATATAAGTGATAGAAATAAACATCCACTTAAATTTTCCAAGTTTATAATTGTCTACACGATAGACTTCTGATATATGATAAAAAATAAATAAACGATCGGGAGAGCAGCATTAGAATTTTGCTCTCCCGATCGTTTATTTATTTTTTATCATATATTCAAAATCTATAGTTGGCTAACTACAACTTAAAATTGTTACAAAATTAACGTGATTATGCACAAAAATGAGCTGGATTGTTACAAAATTAACGTACAAATTGCACAAAAAAACACTTGAATTTGTCGAAAAATGTGCGTATAATGAGAGTCAATATACTGATATAGAGGAATTAAGGAGGATGAGTCATGAGTCGTTTGGAATTAAGGTCTCCGAACCAGGCACAGCTGGTTGTGGAAGGTCTTTATAAGGATTTGGAACGAAGAATCGAGTCAAGCCCGCCAGGGTTATGTCCGGTTGATATGTCCAGAGCATTTTTGGAGATCTGTCATGCACAGAGCTGTGGAAAGTGTGTTCCATGTCGTGTAGGACTTGGACAGTTAAAGAATCTGATCACTGATGTTTTAGATGGCAAAGCAACGATCCGAACTTTAACAGAGATACATGAAACAGCAAAATCCATTATGGAATCTGCAGATTGTGCGATTGGCTATGAGGCAGCCAATATGGTATACAAAGGAGCCATTGGATTTAAAGATGATTATGTAGAACATATCATGTATCATCGATGCTTAAGTACGTTAAAACAGCCAGTGCCATGTGTATCCAGATGTCCTGCGAGAGTGGATATTCCGGGATATATTGCGTTGGTGCGTGAAGGAAGATATGAGGATGCGATCCGTCTGATCAGAAAAGATAATCCATTTCCAACAACATGTGGATTTATCTGCGAGCATCCATGTGAAGCATTATGCCGTAGAAATATGATCGATGATGCGGTGAATATCCGTGGATTAAAACGTATGGCAGCAGATGCAGCAGGATACGTTGCACCGCCAGAATGTGCAGAATCTACAGGGAAGAATATTGCCGTTGTAGGTGGTGGACCAGGTGGATTAAGTGCAGCATATTTCTTACAATTGATGGGGCATCAGGTAACCGTATATGAGATGCTTCCAAAACTTGGAGGAATGTTACGTTATGGAATTCCAAACTACAGACTGCCAAAAGAACGCTTAGATGATGATATTCAGGCAATCTTAGACACAGGAGTCAAAGTAGATTGTGGAAAAGCTATCGGCAAAGATTATTCCATTGTGGATTTAAAAGAAAAATATGATGCTGTACTGATCACGATCGGTGCAAGCACAGATAAGAAGTTAGGATTAGAAGGCGAAGATGCCAAAGGCGTTATTTCAGCGGTACAGTTCTTAAGAAATGTCGGATATGGAACACAGGAAAGCCTGGAAGGAAAAGAAGTTGCCGTGATCGGTGGTGGAAATGTTTCCATGGATGCAGTTCGTACATCTGTAAGATTTGGTGCGAAGAAAGTCAGCATCGTATATCGAAGAAGAGTTGCCGATATGACAGCACTTCCAGATGAGATTTCAGGAGCAGAAGCAGAAGGTGTTGAGATCAAGACATTGATGGCACCTTCAAGAATCGAGAAAGACGAAGAAGGCAATGTCAAAGGTATATGGGTAACACCACAGATGATCAGTAATATCAAAGGTGGAAGAGCATCTGTAAAGCCAACAGGGGAAGATGACGTATTTATCCCATGTCAGACACTGATTGTAGCAATCGGTCAGGATATCGAATATCAGCACTTCGAAGAAGCAGGAGTTCCCGTACAGAGAGGAAAGATCAACGTAGAGAAATTTGGTGGATTCGAAGAGATGCCAGGAGTATTTGCAGGTGGAGACTGTGCGACAGGTCCATCCACAGTTATTTCAGCAATCGCAGCAGGTAAAGTTATCGCAGCCAATATCGATGAATATCTGGGATATCATCATGAAATTACAGCAGATGTTGAGATTCCAGAACCTAAGTTAGAAGATAAACCAGCATGTGGAAGAGTTAATCTTACAGAGAGAGAAGCTGGAGAGAGAGTTAAAGACTTTGAAGGAGTCGAAAACTGTATGACAGAGAAAGAAGCATGCCAGGAGGCAGGAAGATGTCTTCGCTGTGACCACTTTGGTTATGGTATTTTCAAAGGAGGTAGGGATACAAAATGGTAAATATTACAATAGATAACCACACGATCGCTGTACCTTCTGGAACAACGATCATGGAAGCAGCAGCCTCCATTCATATACCGATTCCAAAGCTTTGTTATTTAAAAGATATCAATGAGATTGGAGCGTGCAGAGTCTGCGTTGTAGAAATTGAAGGACAGGATCATCTGGTAACATCCTGTAATAACGTGGTAGAAGAAGGAATGACGATCTATACCAACAGTCCGAAAGTACGCAGAAACCGAAAACATACGGTAGAGATGATCCTTTCCCAGCACGATGCACAATGTGCAACTTGTGTAAGAAGCGGAAATTGTACACTTCAGACGGTTGCTAATGATCTGAATATTGTAGACAGCCCTTATAAGAAGGAGATCTGTATCGAAGAATGGGATACAAGATATCCATTGGTACGTGATGCAAGCAAATGTGTCAAATGTATGCGTTGTATACAAGTATGCGACAAGATTCAGGGAATGCATATCTGGGATGTATCTGGAACTGGAGCAAGAACAACAATTGGAGTTTCAGAAAACAGAGATATCAAAACAGCAGATTGTGCATTATGTGGACAGTGTATCACACATTGTCCAACAGGAGCATTACGTGAACGAGATGATACAGACAAATTATATCGTGCATTAGAAGATAAAGATACGATCGTGGTAGCACAGATTGCACCAGCAGTTCGTGCTGCATGGGGAGAAAGTCTTGGATTATCAAGAGAAGAAGCAACAGTTGAGAAGATCGTAGATGCACTTCGAAGGATCGGTGTAGATTATGTATTTGATACAACATTTTCAGCAGATCTTACGATCATGGAAGAAGGAACGGAATTTGTCGAGAGATTTACAAATGGAGATCTTGATATGTATCCAATGTTTACATCCTGTTGTCCAGGATGGGTACGTTTCATCAAATCTCAGTATCCACAGATGGTAAACAGATTATCTTCCGCCAAATCTCCACAGGAGATGTTTGGGGCAGTGATGAAGACTGCGTTTGCAAAGAAGATGAACATCGACCCAGACCGCATTTTTGCATTATCCATTATGCCATGTGTTGCGAAGAAAGATGAAAGAGAGAAACCATTATTCCATGGTGAGTTTGCAGGACATGGAGTTGACTGTGTGTTAACAACAAGAGAATTGGACCGTCTGATCCGTGCTGACCATATTGATCCAAAGACATTAAAAGATGCAGCCTTTGATACTCCGTTTACTGAGGGAACCGGAGCAGGAGTGATCTTTGGAGCAACTGGCGGAGTTATGGAAGCGGCGCTGCGTTCTGCGTATTACCTGATCACAGGAAAGAATCCAGAAGTAGATGCATTTAAACAGATCCGTGGAGTGAACAAAAACGGATGGACAGAAGCCAAATTTGAAATTGCTGGCAATACGATAGATATCGCAGTTGTGAGTGGACTTCAGAATACAAGGAATCTGATGGAAGCGATCCAGAAGAGAGAAGTACACTATCATTTTGTAGAAGTCATGGCCTGTCCAGGCGGATGTGTAGGTGGAGGCGGACAGCCGATCCATGAAGGAAAAGAACTGGCGTCTGACCGTGGATCCAACCTGTACTTCCTGGATAAGACAGCCCATTTGAGATTTTCACACGAGAATCCAGATATCAAACATCTGTATGATGAATACTTTGGATCACCGGGAAGTCATAAAGCACATCAGTTACTGCATGTGCAAAAATAGCTGTTAATACCTTTTAATAAAGAAACTCCAGACATTTAGAAGATACAAATTCTAAATGTCTGGAGTTTCTCTCTTTTTAAATCACATTACCATCTTGGATTGTCAAGTACAGTTACTTCGTCATTGATCTCACAAACAATATGGCGGTATCCTTTGGTTTCGATCGTTCCATAATCATGTCCTGCATCTGCATCAAATACATAAAAAGCAGTCAGGACTTCATCTCCAGTATTAATGGTGCGGTGAGCATATCCGCGGGGAACATACAATGCTTTTCCTTTCTCCATCCGTTCAACCCGCCAATCACCGTCAAGGCTTTCAAGCATCATATACCCTTCGCCTTTTAATGTATAATAAACTTCGGCAGTGTCTACGATCTGATGAAAATGTCCTTTCGTCATATAATATTCATTTCCAATCTTCCCAGGATGGATCATCGTTGTGCCGAATGCAAGATCACCAGCACGCTCTGGGCATCCAAGTTCATAAAACTCATAGATCAAAGGGTCTTCGTGTTTAAGAATTTCTTCAACAGCTTCTTGATCCTGATACATATTTTTCATCTGGGAAAGATAACGCTTTGTAGTATCTGCGTGCTTGGAAAGTCCGTTATTTAGATTAAAATCCAAAGTAAAAGCCTGATCCCAGTTAAACTGATTCATAAAATACCTCCTAAAAAATTGCCCTAGATCTCAAGTGTGGAAACGCCTTGTTCTTTCATCATAGCTTCGAATTCCTTGATGATCGAGATACCAGCACTTGTTCCGATACGTTGGGCACCGCACTCTATCATTTTCATAAATGTCTTGGCATCACGGATTCCACCAGCAGCTTTTACCTTTACCGCATCTCCAACATGCTCTTTCATTAATTTCACATCATCAAAAGTAGCACCGCCAGTACCGAAACCAGTGGATGTTTTGATAAAATCAGGTTTCACCTCTTTGGCGATTTCACAAAGCTTGATCTTCTCCTCATCATTAAGATAACAGTTTTCAAAAATGACTTTACAAGTAACATCTTTTTCATGGCAGGCAGCAACGATCTGTGACATCTCATCCTTGATATAATCCCAGTTAGAAGCTTTGATCTCTGTCTGATTTACAACATAATCAATCTCATTTGCACCATTTGCAATGGCATCTTTTGTATCAAAGACTTTAGAAGCAATTGTTGTCTGACCTAATGGGAAAGAGATAGCAGCTCCTGTATGAATATCCGTTCCTTCCAGTAACTTTGCACATAATCCAGACTGCACCTGATTGATCGCTACCATGGCAAAATGATGTTCTTTCGCCTCATTACATAAGACCTCCATGTCTTTAGGAGAAGCATCCGTATGTAAATTTGTGTGATCGATCATTCTTGCAAGATCATCTAATGTATATGATTTCATAAAAACCTCCTGTTTTTGCTGATATGTTTGCTTCATGTTAATTAAAGTATAACATTATGTAATCATTATGTCAATATTATGTAAATGAAATAAAAGAAAATAAATTGACATAAAATAAAAAATCCGATAAAGTGAAAGAAAAAAGAAAGAGAGTATAAAATGGGAGCATTTTATTTAGATATAAAAAAAGATTTATTAGATAAGATCTTAAGTGGAGTTTACCAGCAAGGAAGTATCATACCAAATGAATATGAATTAGCTGAGATCTACAACGTCAGCCGGCCGACGATCCGTAAGGCGGTACAAATTTTAGTGGATGAGGGATATTTAGAAAAACGTAAAAAACGAGGGACGATCGTATGTGATCCAACGATCCGGCAGGAATTTGCACAGGTGATTCAGACATTTGATAAAGAAGTAAAAGAAAAAGGACTGACTCCATCGACAAAAGTTCTGACATTCAAACAAGAAAAGGCAGAAGAAGAAGTTCGCCAGAAATTGAATCTCAAAGAAACAGAAAAAGTTTATAAACTGGTCAGATTGAGATACGTTGATGATCAGCCTAATGTTCTGGTTACAACGTATGTGCCATGCAGACTGTTTGAACATTTGTCAGAAGTTGATTTTGAAAAGGAGAGTTTATATCAGACATTTCATAAGGAAGGAAGAGATATCACATCTATACAGAGAAAGCTGGATGTGATCCTTGCAGATGAAACATGTGCGGATCTGTTAGATGTCAAAAATGGAGATCCTTTATTTTATTTTCATTCCACAGGATATGATGAAAGTCATACAGCAATTGAATATTCAATTGCGAAATATCGGGGAGATCGGAATAGCTTTGTTTTTCAACTTTCAAATAACGTGTATTATTCTTAATACATTTATTTACAAATATCAGTTTTTTCTGTATAATAAAGCACAATAAGCTGAAAACAGCGAATAAAACAATAAACAGCAACGCAGGAGGAATGACCATGAGCAAAATTCAGATGACTACTCCATTAGTAGAGATGGATGGAGATGAGATGACAAGAATTCTTTGGAAGATGATCAAAGATGAATTGTTATTACCATTTATTGATTTAAAAACAGAATATTATGACCTTGGGTTAGAACACAGAAACGAGACAAACGATCAGGTTACATTTGATTCCGCAGAAGCAACAAAGAAATATGGAGTTGCAGTCAAATGTGCAACGATCACTCCAAATGCAGCGCGTATGGATGAATATGATTTAAAAGAGATGTGGAAGAGTCCAAATGGAACAATCCGTGCGATCTTAGACGGAACAGTATTCCGTGCACCGATCACAGTCAAAGGAATCGAACCAACCGTCAGCAAATGGAAGAAACCGATCACGATCGCAAGACATGCCTATGGTGATGTATACAAAGGTGTGGAAATCAAAGTTCCAGGAGCAGGAAAAGCAGAATTAGTATTCACAGGAGAAGATGGAACAGAGATCAGAGAAACAATTCATGATTTTGACGGACCAGGAGTGATCCAGGGAATGCATAACATTGATGCATCTATTGCAAGCTTTGCAAGAAGCTGCTTTACATATGCATTAGACACAAAACAGGATCTGTGGTTTGCAACAAAAGACACGATCTCTAAGAAATACGATCACACATTCAAAGATATCTTCCAGGAAATCTTTGATGCAGAATACAAAGAGAAATTTGACGCAGCAGGAATTGAATATTTCTACACACTGATCGATGATGCAGTAGCCCGCGTTATGAAATCAGAAGGTGGATTTATCTGGGCATGTAAGAACTATGACGGAGATGTTATGAGTGATATGATCTCATCTGCATTCGGATCATTAGCAATGATGACATCTGTATTAGTATCACCACACGGATACTATGAATACGAAGCAGCTCATGGAACAGTACAGCGTCATTATTATAAACATCTGAAAGGTGAAGAGACATCTACAAACTCTGTAGCAACAATCTTCGCATGGACAGGAGCGTTAAGAAAACGTGGAGAATTAGATGGTAATGAAGAATTAATGGCATTTGCAGATAAACTTGAGAAAGCTACATTAGACACGATCGAGAGTGGTACAATGACAAAAGACTTGGCACTTATTACAACTCTTGAGAATGTGAATGCTGTGAATAGTGAAGAGTTTATTAAGGCAATTGCTACTCGTTTGTAAAAATTTAATCGTATGACGAAAGGCTGTCAAGTATTTAATGTTTCTTCTTGTGTAGATAATTTACTTCAGATTGAAATTTTGAATACAAAAGAGATTGTTCATAATATGAAAGAATATTATTGCTGGATTGTTTGATGACTTGATCAAAGGCATCATTCAAATGAAATGGAGATTTTTGATTATTCTTGTGATTTGTGGTGTAGTGTTCTGTGGATACAAGAGACTTACCTATTCCCCATACTATGTAGCATCTTCCACATTTACGATCAATTCCAGTATTACATCAGAGAATTCCAATACATATATTGAGAATGCAACAGCCAACCAAATGGCAAAATCTTTTCCGTATATTTTGAAAAGTGGAGCATTTAAAGAAGTATTGGCACAGGATTTTGGTCTTCAGTCTGTTCCTGGAACGATCGAAGCAGAAGTCATGGAGAATACAAACCTGTTTACGTTGAAAGTGACTGCCAAAATTAAAAACGATAATGTTTAACATGCAATCTTTCCAACGGGAAATTTTTGATTTTATACGAGAATGTCTTCAGGTATTCATAAAAACATAAAGAAAGATAGAGGTACGAAATGATAGAATTCGTTTTTCGTACCTCTATCTTTCTTTATGTTTTTATGAATACTCGATACATTTTCGTGATACAACTTAAAACTTCGCCCTCCCAGTGCTTTTTCGTTTCACGATAAATGGTTCAAATTCCAACTTTGTAACAAAGCTTCGAGGCTGGTTCTTGGTCTTTGAGTCGCGGATGCGTACAATGATATCAACGGCTTCTCTTCCTTTTGCTTCGATAGAATGTTCCACCGTAGTAAGTGAAATACGATTCATATCGGCCATTGGGATATTATCGAAACCACAGACAGAGAAGTCATTTGGTACTTTGTATTTTAATTCATATAATGCATCTAGGATTCCAAATGCAACCATATCATTGTACCCAACGAAGGCGGTAGAATCAGTTCCCTCTTCGAGAATCTGTTTTGTCAGATTGTATCCGGAAGAATATTCCAGCATATTTGGAGACAGCAGATTATACTCTCCGGGTGAGAGGGAACGAATACTGACGCAGTCATCTCCAAAGCCGTATTCTTTGAAGGTTGCAACAAGTGCATCGTAACGTTTTGATCTGGAACGTTCAATATCACTGATCGGTGTTGATATATAAGTGATCTTGCGGTGTCCAAGGGAGATCAAATGTTCTGCGACGAGTCTGGCAGGTTTGGAGCTGCTGACATGGATCGAGTCGAAAGTGATCTCGTCATTTTTATCCCCGATATTGACGATCGGAATCTGTTTTGACATATCATTGACTTCTGGAAGAAAAGAAGTTGGATACAGATAAACGATTCCAGCAGTATCCAGATCATTTTTCATAAGATCCAGATAATATTGTTCGGTGCTCGGGTTTCGCAGTGTTGGTGCAACAAAGGTAAGATATCCATAATCATGTGCTCGTTCTGTGATCGAATGAACCAGAGTTGTATAATAATGGTTAGATAAGAACGGACACATGATCAAAATGACTTTCGATAAAGGCTTTGATGTCTGCTCAATGGATTTTTTCTTTTTTTGATAGCCAAGTTCTTTTGCAGCGTCCAAAACTTTCTGTCTGGTGCTGTCTGAAAAAGAGACATTAGTCTTATTATTTAAGATCATGGAGACTGCAGACTGGGAAAGACCGACGTAATCTGCGATGTCTTTGGTCGTTACTTTCTTCTTTAAACCCATAAAATCCTCCTTAATCAAAATTATTTTAATTAATTAATAACAATTAATAAAAAACAGAAATATTAGTAATAAAATAATAATTATTAATTAAAACTACATTTATCATAGCATATTTTTTTACGGAAAAACAAGGAAAAACGAGTTTTTTTTAATTGAAAGAAATTGAAGAAAGCATCTTGAAAAAAAACGAAAAACCATGTACTATTAATAAAGTTGAAAAATATTAATAAATTCAATGAATATTGCTGAAATCTGACAGTTTTTCGAGTTTGACAAGACATTTTATCCATGTTTAAATAAAGCCATAAAAAAACAACGAACAAAACAACAAACAATGTTTTAGGAGGAAGTAAGTTATGAGATTTTTCGTGGATACAGCAGATGTAGATCAGATTCGTAAAGCAAATGATATGGGAGTTATCTGTGGAGTTACAACAAACCCTTCACTGATCGCTAAATCAGGAAGACAGTTTGAAGATGTGATCAAAGAAATCACTTCTATTGTAGATGGAGCTATCAGTGGTGAAGTAAAAGCTACAACAACTGATGCAGAAGGAATGATCAAAGAAGGAAGAGAAATCGCTAAGATTCATCCAAACATGGTAGTTAAGATTCCTACAACGATCGAAGGATTAAAAGCTACAAAGGTATTATCTTCTGAAGGGATCAAAACAAATCTGACATTGATCTTCAATCCAAATCAGGCTTTATTAGCAGCAAGAGCTGGAGCAACATATGTATCTCCATTCTTAGGAAGACTGGATGACATTTCTCAGAACGGATTAGATTTAATTGCAGACATCAGAGAGATCTTTGATGCAGCAGGAGATATCGATACACAGATCATTTGTGCAAGTGTACGTAACCCAATCCACGTAACAGAATGTGCTAAGATGGGAGCAGACATTGCAACAGTACCTTACAACGTATTTGAACAGATGATGAAACACCCATTAACAGATCAGGGAATTGCTAAATTCCAGGCAGATTACAAAGCAGTATTCGGAGAATAAGAAAGGGTGGTAGATACAATGACAACCGCAGAATTAAAGAAAACAGCAAATGAGGTTCGCAAAGGTATCATTAAATCAACACATGCTGCCAAATCCGGACATCCGGGTGGATCTTTATCAGCAGCTGATGTATTTACATATTTATATTTCGTTGAGTTAAACGTTGATCCTAAGAATCCAAAAGATGAAAACAGAGATCGTTTCGTATTATCTAAAGGACATGTAGCTCCTGGATATTACTCAACATTAGCAGAAAGAGGATTTTTCCCAAAAGAAGATCTGTTAACATTAAGACATGTAGGATCTTACTTACAGGGACATCCTGATATGAAGAAGATTCCAGGCGTAGATATGTCTAGTGGATCATTAGGACAGGGAATCTCTGCCGCAGTTGGTATGGCACTTGCTGCAAAACTTCAGAATAAAGACTATCGTACATATACACTTCTTGGTGATGGTGAGATCCAGGAAGGACAGGTATGGGAAGCTGCAATGTTTGCAGGATCCAGAAAACTTGACAATTTAGTAGTTATCGTTGATAACAACGGATTACAGATTGATGGGCCAATTGATGAAGTAAACTCTCCATATCCGATCGGAGCTAAATTCGAAGCATTTAACTTTAATGTGGTTGAAATTGATGGTCACGACTTTGATCAGATCGCTGATGCGTTCAAACAGGCAAAAGAATGCAAAGGAAAACCAACAGCGATCATTATGAAGACGATCAAAGGTAAAGGTGTATCCTTTATGGAGAATCAGGTTTCATGGCATGGTTCTGCACCAAATGATGAACAATGTAAACAGGCACTGGAAGAATTAGAAAAGGTGGGCGAGTAAGATGGCAGAAGTAAAGAAGATTGCGACAAGAGAAAGCTATGGTAATGCTTTAGTTGAATTAGGACAGGAAAACCCTAATGTTGTAGTTTTAGATGCTGACTTAGCCGCTGCAACAAAAACAGGAATGTTTAAGAAAGCTTTTCCAGAAAGACATATTGATTGTGGTATCGCAGAATGTAATATGATCGGTATCGCTGCTGGACTTGCAGCAGCAGGAATGACTCCATTTGCAAGTAGTTTTGCGATGTTTGCAGCAGGACGTGCATTCGAGCAGGTAAGAAACTCTGTTGGATATCCACATTTAAATGTTAAGATCGGAGCTACTCATGGTGGTATTTCCGTAGGTGAAGATGGAGCTACACATCAGTGTTGTGAAGATATTGCATTAATGCGTACAATCCCTGGAATGACAGTGATCGTTCCATCTGATGATATTGAAGCAAAAGCAGCAGTAAAAGCTGCAGCAGCGATGGAAGGACCTGTTTATATGAGATTCGGACGTCTGGCTGTACCAGTGATCAACGATGAAGATTACAAATTCGAGATCGGAAAAGGTAAAGTCTTAAGAGAAGGAACAGACGTAGCGATCATTGCTAATGGATTATGTGTTGCTGAATCCTTAGATGCAGCTGAGAAATTAGCAGCAGAAGGAATCAATGCTCAGGTAATCAATATGGCAACTGTAAAACCATTAGATACAGAACTTGTATTAGAAGCAGCGAAAGCAACTGGTAAAGTTGTTACAGTAGAAGAACATTCTGTGATCGGTGGATTAGGAAGTGCTGTATGTGATGTATTATCTGAACAGCTTCCAACACCAGTATTAAAGATCGGTGTGAATGACGTATTCGGACATTCAGGACCAGCAGTAGAACTGATCAAAGAATTCGGATTAGATGGTGACAGTATCGCTGCCAAGGTAAAAGAATTTGTAAAATAGATTTTCTTTTAAGCATAATAAACCAAGAATAAAAAGCAGTACACTTGTTTTTGTAGCAGGTGTACTGCTTTTGTGTTATGATGAAAATGATTTTAGGATCAAAACAATTTACAAAAAGGAGAGGTGAATGAATATGTGGACAAGAAGTGAATTGAAGGAACGAGGAAAGGCAGCACTGCATCGCAATTATTGGATCGTTGTGCTTGCAACACTTGTAGTGACAGCATTAACGGGAGGAACTGGTAATGCAGCAGGGAATGGTTCCCTGCAGGAAGGAAGTAATATAGCAGCAGGAAATGGTGATGCGGCATCAAGTTTGATACAAACATTGTTTTCGTTTTTTGGAGTTGCAGGTGATATGATCTATAAAAATCTGATAGGTCCGATGTATAATGGAATGTATGTGTCATTTATTCTGATCTTGATCATAACAGCCTTTAGTGTAGGTTTGTTGTTTAAGATTTTTGTAGGAAATCTGTTTGAAGTTGGAGGCTGTCGTTTTTATGAGGAGAACAGCGAACATAAGACAAGAATCGCATTGATCGTTGATGGATTCCTCAATGGTGCATACTTAAGAAATGTTGCTACGATCTTTTGCAGGGATCTTTATACAGTGCTGTGGACGTTGTGTTTAATTATACCAGGGATCGTGAAAAGTTATGAATATAAAATGATCCCTTATATTCTTGCGGAAAACCCACAGATATCAAGGAAGAGAGCGTTTGAGATCAGTAAAAATATGATGGATGGAGAAAAATGGAATGCATTCGTACTTGATCTGTCATTTATCGGATGGAATCTGTTATCAACGATCACATTTGGGATTGTAGGAGTTTTATATGTGAATCCGTATGTGAATACAACATGGGCAGAATTTTATAAAGTTATGAGGAAAAATGCATTGGAAACAGGAAATGCAACAAGAGAAGAACTGATCGGGCTTAGAAAAGAAGCAGATATTTAAGAAAAACTTCATGGATTCTATATTTGATAGACGATCGTAATCATGGTATAATGTCAGGTGGTAAAAACAAAAACGATACGATGCAAGGAGTATTAAGATGGGAAAATATTTTGGAACAGATGGGTTCCGTGGAGAAGCAAATATAAATTTAACTGTAGAACATGCATATAAAGTTGGACGTTATATTGGATGGTATTTTAACCAGAAGTCAAGCAGCAGAGCAAAGATCGTCATCGGTAAGGATACAAGAAGAAGCAGCTATATGTTTGAGAATGCTTTAGTAGCAGGATTGACAGCATCTGGAGCAGATGCATATATGCTTTATGTAACAACGACACCAAGTGTGGCTTATGTCGTAAGAACAGAACAGTTTGACTGCGGGATCATGATCTCAGCAAGCCACAATCCATACTATGATAATGGGATCAAATTGATCAATGCCAAAGGGCATAAGATGGAAGCAGAAGTTGAAAATGAGATCGAAGCATATATTGATGGGGAGATCCATGAAATCCCATTTGCAACAAAGAAAGAGATTGGACGAGCAAAAGACTATGCAGCCGGAAGAAATCATTATATCGGATATCTGATCTCTACAGCAACAAGATCATTTAAAGGTGTCAAAGTCGGATTAGACTGCTCTAACGGAAGCTCATTTGCAATCGCAGAGAATGTATTTAAAGCACTTGGTGCAGAGACACATGTGATCAATAATGAACCAGATGGAACAAATATCAATACAAACTGTGGATCTACACATATCGAGATCTTACAGGGATATGTAAAAGAAAACCACTTAGATGTTGGATTTGCATATGATGGAGATGCAGACCGTTGTATCGCAGTCGATGAGAATGGACAGGTTGTCGATGGAGATCTGATCCTTTATGTATGTGGACAGTATCTGAAGAAACACGGAGACTTGAACAATAATACAGTTGTTACAACTGTAATGTCCAATCTTGGATTATATAAAGCGTTTGATGCAGCAGGAATTGCTTATGAGAAGACTGCTGTTGGAGACAAATATGTTAATGAGAATATGGTGAAGAATGGTCACGCATTAGGTGGAGAACAGTCTGGACATATCATTTTCAGCAAGTTTGCAACAACAGGAGATGGTATTTTAACATCCTTAAAGATCATGGAAGCAATGATCGAGCAGAAACAAAGCCTTGCACAGTTAGCAGAACCCGTTGAGATCTTCCCACAGATCCTTGAAAATGTCCGTGTATATGACAAAGCAGTTGCACAGGCAGATGAAGACGTACAGAAAGCAGTTAAGGAAGTAGAAGCAGAACTTGGAGATGAAGGAAGAATTCTTGTACGTGAAAGTGGAACAGAACCATTAGTACGTGTTATGGTTGAGGCAAGAAGCCATGAGATCTGCCGTGAGAAAGTAGATAAAGTGGTCAAAGTTTTAAGAGAGAAAGGTCACGTAATCAAATAATCTATGGAAAAATTATATGCGGATATAATTATTAATATTTCACATGAGGCACTGGATAAGGTGTTTGCCTATAAGGTGCCTTTTTCCATGATCAAGGATATTCGGGTGGGACAGCAAGTCGTTGTCCCATTTGGACGTTCTAATAAGGAACAGACGGGATATGTAGTCAACCTTTCACGGACAGTTGACTATGATGAGAGTAAAGTCAAAGAAATCTTAAGGATTGAGACGGATCATGTTGGTGTGGAGTCAAATATGATCGAGTTAGCTGCGTGGATCAGAGAGAATTATGGATCAACAATGATCCAGGCATTAAAAACCGTACTTCCAGTGCAGGAAAAAGTTGCACGAAAAGCGAGAAAATACATTGAGCTATGCATTGAGAAAGTGCATGGACCAGCGATGCTTGATGAATATTTCAGTAAGCATTATGTGGCGAAAGCAAGACTTCTTGCAGCTTTATTAGACCATGGGAAGATCTCATGGGAAATGGCATCGAAAGATCTAAAGATTTCAAAAAGTACAGTAGACAGCATGGAAAAAGAAGGAATTCTTCATGTTGTGACAGAATATTATTACCGGAATCCTGGAGAGTTCAGTATAGCAAAAGCAGAAGCGCATATGTTAAATGAACAGCAACAGGAACTGATCGATGAATTTCGGGAAGATTTTTTAAGAGAAGACCACAAAACCTATCTTTTACATGGAATCACAGGAAGTGGGAAGACAGAAGTTTATCTCGCAGCGATCGAAGAAGTGATCAAACAAGGAAAACAGGCAATCGTCCTGATCCCAGAGATCGCACTGACTTATCAGACGGTTACAAGGTTTACCAAACGATTTGGAGAGCGTGTATCAATTCTGAATTCACGATTATCCAAAGGTGAGAGATACGATCAGTGGCTTCGTGCACAGAGGGGAGACGTGGATGTGATTATTGGACCACGCTCTGCATTGTTTGTTCCATTTCTGAATCTTGGGCTGATTGTGATCGATGAGGAACATGAAGGCAGTTACAAGAGTGAACAAACTCCCAAATACCATGCAAGAGAAGTTGCGATCAAGAAAGCACAGATGGAAGGTGCATCGGTGATCTTAGGTTCGGCGACACCATCAGTTGAGAGTTATAAACATGCACTGGATGGAACTTATCGGCTGTGGGAGTTGACAAAACGAGCCAAAGAAGCAGTGTTACCGCAAGTCTATATTGAAGATCTAAGAGAAGAATTAAAAGCGGGAAACCGCAGCATGTTCAGCCGAAGACTGAAAGAACTGATAAAGGATCGTTTGAATAAAGGTGAACAGATCATGTTGTTCTTAAACCGGCGTGGTTATGCGGGATTCGTTTCATGCAGAAGCTGTGGTCATGTCATGGAATGTCCTCATTGTGATATTTCTATGACATATCACAGAGATGGAAGACTGCGCTGCCATTATTGCGGATATGAACAGCCGATGCTGAAGGTTTGTCCAGAGTGTGGAAGTCCGTATATTGGAACATTCGGTCTTGGAACCCAGAAAGTGGAAGCTGCATTATACAAAGAATTTCCACAAGCAAAAGTGCTTCGTATGGATATGGATACGACGAAGAGAAAAAATAGTCATGAACAGATCTTATCGGCATTTTCTGATGGAGAAGCAGATATTTTAGTGGGAACACAGATGATCGTCAAAGGACATGATTTTGCGAATGTAACATTGGTAGGAGTTTTGGCAGCAGATCTTTCCCTGCATGCCAATGATTACCGGGCAGGAGAAAGAACATTCCAGTTATTGACACAGGCTGCGGGAAGAGCAGGAAGAGGCGACAAACCAGGAGAAGTAGTGATCCAGACATATTCCCCAGAACATTACAGTATCCAGACTGCAGCTAAACAGGATTATCACGCATTTTACAAAGAAGAGATTAGCTACCGAAGCTTGATGAGATATCCACCAGAATGGCAGATGTTGGTCGTATTTGCATCAGGAGAAGATAAAGCATGGCTTGATAAAGTAATGGATGCGATGGCAAATGTAGTAAAACATATGGATCTGATGGTGATCGGGCCGAGCGAGGCAGGATTTGGCAAGATCAATGATCAATACCGCAAAGTGATATATATTAAGAATAAAGATTACGAGACACTGGTGAAAGCAAAGAACCGTCTGGAACAGTGGATCGATTTAAATAAGATCAGGAAAAATTTACTGGTCAATTTTGATTTTAACCCAATGAATAGTTATTAAAAGAAAGGGAGAACAATTATGGCAATTCGACAGATTCGAGTATTAGGAGACGATGTTTTAAGAAAAAAATGTAAAGAAGTAAAAGAAATGACACCAAGAATGCATACATTAGTAGAAGATATGTATGATACAATGTATGAAGCAATGGGTGTTGGTCTTGCAGCACCTCAGGTTGGAATCTTAAAAAGAATCGTAGTCATTGATACTGGAGAAGAGGGAGAATGTGTAACTCTTGTCAATCCAGTGATCACACTGAAAGAAGGAGAGCAGGTAGGAGAAGAAGGATGTTTAAGCCTTCCAGGAAAAGTAGCAGTTGTGAAACGTCCAGATCATGTGATCTGTGAAGCATTTGATGAAGATATGAATCCGATCACAGTAGAAGGATTTGGATTATTTGCAAGAGCGCTCTGCCATGAAACAGACCATTTGGATGGAATTTTATATCCAGATGTAGCAGAAGAACCAGCAAGAGACGTCACGATGGAAGAGGTAGAATAAGATGAAAGCAGTATTTATGGGAACACCGGAGTTCGCAGTACCAACACTGCAGGCACTGATCGATCACCATGAAGTGCTTGCTGTTGTGACACAGCCGGATAAACAAAGAGGTAGAGGAAAGAAGATGCAGTTTCCTCCAGTCAAAGAAAAAGCAGTGGAATATGATATCCCAGTATATCAGCCACAGAGAGCCAGAGATGAGGAATTCATTGAAGAGTTAAAAAACCTCAACCCAGATGTGATCGTTGTTGTTGCTTATGGACAGATCTTACCAGAAAGTATCTTAAATATTCCAAAGTATGGATGTATCAATGTTCATGGATCACTCCTTCCAAAATACAGAGGAGCAGCACCGATCCAATGGGCAGTCCTTGATGGAGAAGAAAAGACAGGAATCACAACCATGTATATGGAAAAAGGATTAGATACCGGAGATATGATCGATAAAGCAGAAGTTGTTTTAGATAAGAAAGAAACAGCTGGTTCTCTGCATGATAAATTGATGGTACTAGGAGCAGATTTATTATTAGAAACATTAAAGAAATTAGAAGATGGAACAGCCGTCAGAGAAAAACAAAATGATGAAGAAAGCTGTTATGCAAAAATGTTAAGTAAAGATATGGGACAGATTGATTTCACAAAATCAGCAAGAGAAATCGAATGTCTGATCCGTGGAATGAATCCATGGCCAAGTGCTTATACATCCTTAGATGGAAAGACAATGAAAGTCTGGGAAGCAGATGTGCTTGATGCACAGAGTAAAGAAGAACCAGGAACGATCGTAGAAGTCAACAAAAAAGAAATCATCGTAGCAACAGGAAGCAATGATCTTGCACTTCATGAGATTCAGCTGGCAGGAAAGAAACGTATGCAGGTACAGGCATTTTTACTTGGATATCAAGTAGAAGCCGGAACAAAATTAGGAGAATGATACGATGCAAAATCCGAGAGAATGTGCATTGGATGTACTGATCAAAGTAGATAAAAAAGAAGAATTATCACACATCGCAATTTCAAATGTATTAGAAAAATACCAGTTTTCTGAAAAAAGAGACCGCGCATTTTTTACAAGACTGGTGGAAGGAACTTTAGAGCGTCAGATCACGATCGACTATGTTGCAGATCAGTTCTCAAAGACGAAGATCAGAAAATGTAAACCACTGATCCGTGCATTGCTTCGTATGGGAATCTATCAGATTCTTTATATGGATCAGGTTCCAGATTCTGCTGCATGTAATGAGGCAGTGAAACTTGCAAAGAAACGAGGATTTTCTCGATTATCAGGTTTTGTGAACGGTGTACTTCGTAATATTTCAAGGAAGAAAGATGAGATCCAATATCCATCAAGAGAGAAGAATCTTGAGACATATTTATCAGTTGCTTATTCTATTCCAGAATGGATCATAAAATTCTTTCAGAAGACATATGATAACGAAACAGTAGAGAAGATCATAGCTTCTTATCTGGAAGAGAGAAAAACAACATTATGTTGTCTGATCTCCAAGGGTGGGAAAGAAGCTGTCAGAAAAGAACTGGAAGCAGAAGGCGTTACAGTAGAAGATGGAAGTTTGATCGAAAATGCAGTGCAGATCTCAGATTATGATTTTTTGTATCGTTTGAAAGCATTTCGTGAAGGAAGTTGTTATGTACAGGATGAAAGTTCTATGTTGTGTGCCAAACTTGCCAGTGTCCAGAAAGAGCAGTTTGTGATGGATCTTTGCAGTGCACCAGGTGGTAAGTCCTTATATGTTGCAGATCAGCTGAAGGGAAGCGGGCGAGTGTTATCAAGGGATCTTACGGAATATAAGACAGATCTGATCGAAGATAACATTGATCGTGTTGGATTTACGAATATGGAATCCGAAGTATTTGATGCGAGAGTGTTGGATGAAGAACATATTGAAGCTGCGGATATTGTGATCGCAGATGTACCATGTTCAGGACTTGGGATCATGGGAAAGAAAAATGATATTAAATACCACATTTCAGAAGAAGGCATGAAGGATCTTGTGAAGTTGCAGCGAGAGATTCTTGCAAATGCAGTGCAATATGTCAAGCATGGAGGTACATTGATCTATAGTACCTGCACGATCAATCCAGCAGAGAATGAAGAAAATTTCCGATGGATTCTTGATCACTTTGATTTTGAAGCAGTTGATATTACAAAAGAACTGCCAAAGGATCTAAAGATTGAAACTGCCCAAGAAGGATTTATTCAGTTGTTGCCAGGAATACATCCATGTGATGGATTCTTTATTGGTAAATTAAGGAGAAAATAAAGTTATGGATTTAAAATCAATGACACTTCAGGAGATGCAGGAATATATGGAATCCATTGGTGAGAAGAAATTCCGTGCAAAACAGATTTATGAATGGTTTCACAAACATCTTGCTCTGTCTCTTGATGAGATGAATAATGTACCAAAAAAATTAAAAGAAAAGATCGAACAGACGCAGGAGATTTATGGTGTAAAACCTGTAGACTGCTTTATTTCAAAAATCGATGGTACAAGAAAATACTTATTTGAGTTATATGATGGGAATATTATCGAAAGTGTTTTGATGAAGTATAAACATGGAAATTCTGTTTGTATTTCATCTCAGGCAGGGTGCCGTATGGGATGTAAGTTTTGTGCATCTACGCTTGGAGGATTAGATCGTAATCTAACGCCATCTGAAATGCTTTCACAGATTTATTATATTCAAAGAGATACAGAAGAAAGAGTATCCAATGTTGTCATGATGGGAACAGGGGAACCGATGGATAATTATGATAACGTATTGAGATTTTTAGAACTGATCACATCAGAGGATGGATTAAATATCAGTCAGAGAAATATTACGATCTCAACGTGCGGGATCGTGCCAAAGATCAAAGAACTTGCTCAGAAACATTTACAGATCACATTGGCCATTTCTCTTCACTCACCAAATGATGAGATGAGAAGAGGACTGATGCCGATCGCAATGAAATATTCAATCGATGAGCTGCTAGATGCATGTCATTATTATTTTAAAGAGACAAACCGTAGGATGACATTTGAATACAGCCTTGTGGCAGGGGTTAATGAC
Organism: Anaerostipes hadrus ATCC 29173 = JCM 17467; assembly: GCF_030296915.1. Lineage (NCBI taxonomy): Bacteria > Bacillati > Bacillota > Clostridia > Lachnospirales > Lachnospiraceae > Anaerostipes > Anaerostipes hadrus. Next base: position 635,507 of record NZ_AP028031.1, read on the forward strand.
CAGCCAGTTCATGCAGAAGAATTAGCAGGCAGATTGAAAGGGTTTCCATGTCATGTAAACCTGATTCCAGTTAATCCGATCAAAGAGCGTGATTTTAAGCAATCTATGCCGAAATCCGTTATGGAATTTAAAAAGATACTTGAAAAAAATCGTGTAAATGTTACCATAAGAAGAGAAATGGGCGCAGATATCAATGCGGCCTGTGGACAGCTTAGAAGAAAAAAACTGCAGTCAAGATTGTAAAGGAGAACGATATGCGATCCGTAGGGGCTTCACATATAGGCAAGGTAAGGACAGAGAATCAGGATAGGATTTTCTTTCATGACCAGCCTGTTGGGAACTTAAAAAATCTTTATATCGTGGCAGATGGAATGGGAGGACACCGTGCCGGTGGGCATGCCTCCTCTTTTGCAGTGGAACGATTTGTACAGCTGATCGAGGAATCGAAACAGACCGATCCGATCGAATTAATGAAATCATCCATTGCATCTGTGAATCAGGAAATGATCGCAGAAAGCCAGAGTAATGAAGAATATAGGGGAATGGGAACAACATTCGTTGCAGCAACCATCTCTGATGGCAAAGTAACGGTTATGAATATTGGTGATAGTAGATTATATTATGGAAATCAAGAATTAACACAGATTACAGTGGATCATTCTTATGTGGAAGAACTGATTCATGCAGGAATCATGGAAAGAGAGGAAGGAAGATTCCATCCAAAGAAGAATGTCATCACAAGAGCACTAGGTACCGTAATGGCGACACCAGATTTCTTTGAGTTTGATGCCAAAGATGGATATTTGCTTTTGTGCAGTGATGGACTTTCCAATATGATATCCGACGAAGAATTGAAGGAACTTCTTCTTGAGCACAGTCAGATTGCCAATAAGGTCAACCAGATGATCACCCGTGCGAACGAGTACGGAGGAAAAGACAATATTTCATTGGTAATTGTGGATTTAAAGAGATGAGGTGAATGATAGATGTTAGAGATTGGCACGATGCTGTCAGGCCGTTATGAAGTGCTAAAGCGCGTTGGAAGCGGTGGAATGGCAGACGTTTATATGGCGAAAGACCATAAATTAAACCGGAACGTCGCAGTGAAGGTTTTAAAAAGTGAATACGTAGAAGATGAGAAATTTTTAAAGAAATTCGAGACAGAGGCACAGGCAGTTGCAAGGCTGTCTCATCCTAATATCGTGAATGTATACGATGTTGGAATTGAAGATGGGATCAATTATATTGTTATGGAGCTTGCAGAAGGGATGACTCTGAAAGAATATATCCGAAGAAAAGGGTATTTATCTCCGAAGGAGACGGTAGAGATTTCCCTGCAGATCGCGTCAGCGATCTCACATGCCCATAAGAATCATATTATTCATAGAGATATTAAACCACAGAATATTTTAGTTTCAGAGATTGGGAATGTAAAGGTCACAGACTTTGGAATTGCGAAGGCAACAAGTAGCAATACCGTTACATCAACAGCAACAGCGATGGGATCTGTGCATTACATTTCTCCAGAACAAGCAAAAGGAAGATTCTGTGATGAAAAAAGTGATATTTATTCTTTAGGTATCACGATGTATGAGATGGTAACAGGACATGTGCCATTTGATCATGAAAATGGTGTAACGATCGCATTGATGCATCTGCAGAATGAGATCACACCGCCAAGTCAGGTCAGAGATGGAATTCCAGACAGTTTAGAGAAGATCATTTTAAAATGTACAATGAAGAAGCCAGAAGACCGCTATCAGACAGCAGATGAATTGATCGCAGATCTGAAACTCGTGTTTGAAGATACTTCTGGTGAATATGTGGGAATTGTTCCAACGATTGATGATTCTCCAACGATCATGATCGATCAGAACGAACTGACACAGAGAATCCAGACAAATGATGACACACAGCCTGTGGAAGATTCAGATAGCAATGCATATCTGGAAGAGGATGATGAGGAAGAAGAAACAGGAATGAACTCAAAGATCGAGAAACTTGTCATTGTTCTTGCAGCAGTGGTAGGTGCGATCATTTTGATTTCTATTGTCGTATTTGTTGTCAAAAGTTCTGGATTATTCAAATCAGGAAAATCAACAACACAAAGTACGATCGCAGCAACAACAGAAGCCAAACATCACAATACTACAGAAAAATATACAGTTGATAATTATATCGGATTGTCTTTAGAAGCAGCTAGAGAGGCGATTGATAACAAGTTCAAGATCAACGTGACAGAAGAATATTCCGATACGTATGCAAAAGGACTGGTCATGCAGCAAGATCCAGAAAGCGATACGGAATTAGAAGAAGGAAAAACGATCAAGTTAGTTGTGAGCAAAGGACAGAAGATTGAAGATAAAGTTTCAGTACCTGATGTGCGAAGTAAGACAAAGTCTGGTGCACAGAGTGAATTAAAAGCAGCAGGACTCAAAGTCTCAATAAAAGAAGCTTACAGTGATGATGTTGCGAAAGGAGAAGTTATCTCTCAGACTCCATCACATGGAAGTAAAGTTTCGAAAAATACAACTGTTGTGATCACAGTCAGCAAAGGCAAGAAGGAAGATCAGACGGTCAGCGTTCCAAATCTTCGTTATTACACGGAATCTGAAGCAAGTCAGAAACTGCAAAGAGTCGGATTATCATTGGGAAGTGTTTTAACAGAATATAGTGACAGTGTGGAAAAAGGACTTGTCATTCGTCAGAGGATCAGTTCTGGAAGCAAGGTTAAGAAGGGAACAGCCGTTGGGATCTATGTCAGTCTTGGACCTCGTCAGACAGCGACAACAGCGGATGAAGAATCAACAACAACAGATGAAGAATAAAGGAAAAGCAGGTGCAGGAGATATTTCATGCAAGGAAAGATCATAAAAGGAATCGCAGGATTTTATTACGTACAGACAGAAGATAAATTATATGAATGTAAGGCAAAGGGAATCTTCCGAAACAAGAAGATGAAACCGTTAGTCGGAGATAATGTAGAAATCGATATTTTAGATGAGACAGAGCAGGAAGGAAATATTACAAAGATCTATGAGAGACATAACGAGCTGATCCGTCCGGCTGTGTCAAATGTAGATCAGGCACTGATCATATTTGCAGCAAAGAATCCAAAGCCAAATTATAATCTGTTAGATCGTTTTCTGATGATGATGGAGAAACAGGATGTTCCTGTGATCGTCTGCTTTAACAAGGTAGATCTTGCAAAAGAAAAAGAACTGAAATTATTAGAGAAAGTCTACGAAAACTGTGGACATATCGTTCGTTTTATCAGCGTTAAGGAAGAAGAAGGAATTGACGAGATCAGGGAACTGATCCACGGTAAGACGACGGTTCTTGCTGGACCATCGGGGGTCGGAAAATCATCTTTGATGAACCTTCTGCAGCCAGAGGCACAGATGGAAACAGGGGAAGTCAGTGAGAAGATCAAGCGAGGGCGTCATACAACAAGACATTCAGAGCTGATACGTATCGAGAAAGATACGTATGTCCTAGACACCCCAGGGTTTAGTTCTTTATTCATTCATATGTTTGAAGAAGATGAGATCAAAGACTATTTTCAGGAATTCGCACCATATGAAGATGAATGCCGATTCCAGGGATGCAGTCATACACATGAACCAGACTGTGGAGTGAAAAAGGCATTGGAAGAAGGAAAGATCTCAAAGATCCGTTATGATAATTATGTAAATATTTATACAGAACTAAAAGAAAAGAGAAAATGGTAATGCGAGTATTGATTTTAACAGGCGGAACAGTCGAAGAAAATTTCGCGAAAGACTATATCAGTAAATGGAACCCAGATCAGGTTATTACAGCTGATAAAGGACTGCTTTATGCTAAGAGACTGAATATAAAACCAGATATTATTTTAGGTGATTTTGACAGTTGCAATAAGGATATAATGCAAGAATTTTCAACAGACAAGAAGATTATCGTACCATGTGAAAAAGACGATACTGATACAGGACTTGCAATACAAAAAGCAATTGAGACAGGTGCAGATGAAATCCTTATGATAGGTGGAACTGGAACAAGACTCGATCATGTTATGGGCAATTTCGGACAGTTGTTTTACGCACACAGCAAAGGTGTGAAGGCAGAACTTGTTGATGCAAACAATCGTATCAGGGTTTTAAATCATGAAGATACAATATCAAAGAAAGACCAGTTTGGTAAATATGTATCCTTGATACCAATATATGAGGCACGAGGTGTCACACTAACAGGATTTAAATATCCATTAAAAGACCATACATTAGTGTTTGAGCAATCGCTCGCGATTAGTAATGAATTAGAAGCAGAAGAAGGAATCATTTCATTTAGTGAAGGAAAACTGCTTCTGATAGAAAGTAGAGATTGAGGTTATACAAGATGAAGAAAGAAAAAGTAACAACAAACAAAGTAACAAGTAAGCTTGAAAAGGTTCTCTGGGCTGTTCTGATCCTGATGTTTATCGTATCATTGATCGGAATGTTTTTAGGACAATATATGGATGGTAACGTATTCTATAAAATGTGTGTGATCATGACAGTATTAGCTGCCGCCATTTTATCAGCAGAACGTTTTTATTTTGGAAAAGAAATGGGAAGAGATATGCCAGAAGCATTTAAGATCGGTTACTGGCTGATCATCGCATGGGCAGTGATCTTACTGATCCACGCAGCAGGACTGGCATTTTTACCATTTTTAATGGAACTTGAATACAGAGTATTATGGGTAGTGGTTCCAACGGTCAGCTTATTATGGATGACAAGATATATCTTCGGAGACAACCTAGACTGGGATAAGACAGACAAGAAGGGTTGGAAAGAAGGAAGAATGAACTACTCTCAGAAGAGCAATAAGAAGAATATCGGGAGATAGAACATGAATTACAAACAGGCAAAGATCGCTGATTCAGCAAAAGTAGCAAAAGAAACTGTTTTAGTTGGGAATATTACTATAGGAGAAGAATCTACGGTACTGTTCTTTACAGCAATGCGCTGTGAAGGAGAAGAGTCCATTGTGATCGGAAATCAGAGTAATATACAGGAAAATTGTACGATCCATGTAGATGAAGGGAATAGTGTAAAAATCGGCGATGGAGTGACAGTTGGACATAACAGCGTGATCCATGGATGCCAGATCGGAGATAATTCCATGATCGGGATGGGATCTGTTGTTATGAATGGAGCAAAGATCGGTAATCACTGCTTGATCGGGGCAGGAAGTCTTGTAACACAAAATACAGTGATCCCAGATAGATCTTTAGTTATGGGAAGTCCCGCAAGAGTCAAGCGTACATTGACAGAGGACGAGATCAAATATCTTGAGGGAAGCAGAGAAGAATATGTAGAAGTAGGAAAGCTGCTTCGAGAAGATGGGATACTTTAAGAATCAGTTAGAAATGGAAGGTATGGAATGAAACCTGGAATAAAAGATGTGGCAAAAGTAGCGGGAGTTTCTCCCACAACAGTATCCAGGGTATTAAATAACCGAGGATACATCAGCGAAGAAACAAGAAAAAAAGTATATGATGCTATGGAAGAGATCAATTATTATCCAAATGAGATTGCCAGAGCGTTGTTAAATAACAGAACGTATTTTGTCGGGGTTATCGTTCCTACTGTAACATCACCATTTCATGGAGAAGTTGTAGAACAGATAGAATATTATTTATCACAGAAAAATTATAAGATGCTTCTGTGTAACAGCAAAAATCAGATGGATACAGAGAAAGCCTATATTGATATGCTAAGACGCAATCAGGTAGATGGAATGATCGTTGGAACACATAACGCAGTCGTAGAGACATACTCCAAGTTAAAGATGCCAGTCGTAGGAATTGACCGTTATCTTGGAGAACATATTCCAGTCGTTTCATGTGATAACTATGCAGCAGGGCAGATGGCAACCAGACATTTGATCGATAAAGGATGTCAGCACATTTTATGTATCCGAGGAAACAGTAAATTAAAGATGCCAGGTAACAATCGAAGTCAGGCTTATATTCAAGAGATGGAGAAAGTAGGGCTTCCTCAGATGATTTTAGAAGTACCGTTCATCATGGAGAATGTGGAGAAGCAAAAACTTATTTATGATATGTTAAATGCACACCCTGAGATTGACGGTATTTTTGCAGGAGATGATTCGCTTGCAGTGATCGCACTTCATGTCGCAAGGCAAAAAGGAATCAATATTCCGAAAGATCTAAAGATCATCGGAGTAGATGGAACAAAGCAGATTTTAGGATTTGTTCCAGAACTGACAACGATCCAGCAGCCAGTTAAACAGATTGCAAAGGTAGCGGTGGATAAGCTGATCGATCTGATTGAAGGAAAAACAGCAGAAAGCTGTATGGATCTTCCAGTAAAATTACTGGAAGGACAGACAACATAACAGAGAATAAAAAAGGAAGAGAAAATACTACTCTTCCTTTTTTGATGCCTAAAAATATGCTAGAACGTACAAAATAAGATAAGTTTTATGCAAAACTACCAAAAATCCCCCAAATATTTTGTGCAAAAATTAATATGGTAACGATTGACATATGAAAACGATTGACATATAATAAAGCCATAGAAAGCAACAAGGTAAATCAAAGAAAGGATTAAATTATGTATCAGTTATATTATCAGCCAGAAGGTATTTGGGTAGGAGATATTATGCCTTATGGAAAAGAAGGTCAGTTTTATGTATATCATCAGAGAGATACAAGAAATCCAGGACCTTTTGGAGAACCATTCGGTTGGGCATTAGCAACAACAAAAGATTTTGTAGATTACAAAGACTATGGAGAAAGCTTAAAGCGTGGAACGGATGAAGAAGCAGATCAGTTCATCTATGCAGGAAGTGTTTTTGAAACAGAGGCAGGATTTCATGCATTTTATACAGGATATAATAGAGAATTCTTAAAGGCAGGAAAGACATCACAGACATTGCTTCACGCTACAAGCAAAGATGGGATCACATGGGAGAAATCGAAAGAAGCATTAGAGATTCCTCCACAGGAAGGATATGATAAGAGAAACTGGAGAGATCCATTTGTCCTATGGGATGAGGAAAGAGAAGAATATCTGTTGATCCTTGGAGCAAGAAAGGGAGAAGATAAGAGAAAACAGACAGGACGTCTCGTACATTTCACATCAAAAGATTTAAAGAAATGGGAATTTAAAGGAGATTTCTGGGCACCAGGAATCTACACAATGTTTGAGATGCCAGAGATCTTTAAGATGGGAGACTGGTGGTATCTTGTATTCTCAGAATACAGTGAGGGTAATAAAATCCATTACAGAAGAAGCAAGAACCTATACGGGCCTTGGGAAGCACCATTTGATGATGCATTTGACGGTAGAGCATACTATGCAGGACGTACAGCATTTGATGGAGAACGAAGAGTACTTTTTGGATGGGTGCCAACAAGAATCGATAACGATGACAAGAACGCATACTTGTGGGGAGGAACTTTCGTGCCACACGAAGTATTCCAGAAAGAAGATGGAACACTTGGGGTAAAACCGGTAGACCAGATGATGGAAGCATTCGATGGTTGGAAAGATTTATTTAACCCTTGTATGAAAACGATTGACACAAAAGAAGAAACACTTCTTTGTGAAGATACAGGAAGCATCGCAGCATTCAAAACCACTGTAAAATTTGAAGAAGGAACGAAAGAATTTTCTATCAGATTTTACAAAGATGAAGAAACAGAAGTTTCATATGAATACAGATTCTTTGTGGAAGAAAATAAAGTTGTCTTTAACAAATGTCCAAATTATCCATGGTATCAGTGCTTTAACATTGGACTTGAGCGTCCGATCAAATTGGAAGCAGACAAAGAATATGAAATCTGTCTGATCATAGACCAGGATATTTCAACATTATATATTAATGGAACGGCATTAAATGCAAGATTATGTGATCATCCAGGAAATGGATTGGCACTGACAGTGACAGATGGTACACTAGAAGCAAAAAACACAAAAATAGCAACAAAAATAAACAAATAAAAAGAGAGAAATAAAGGAGACAAGTATAGATGGATTACAAAAAAATATCACAAGATGTGGTAGATCACGTTGGTGGGATCAGTAACATCAAAGGTGCGACACATTGTGTGACAAGACTTCGCCTGATTTTAAATGATGAAACAAAATATGACCGTAAAGCATTAGAGAATATCGAAGGTGTTAAAGGTGTCTTATTTAATAGTGGGCAGCTGATGATCATTTTCGGAACAGGAACAGTTAACAATGTCTATGATGCATTTATTGAATTAACAGGTGTCAAAGAAATGTCTCAGTCTGATGCCAAGGCAGAAGGAATGAGCAAGATGGGAAAATTACAGCAGGGATTCAAAGTATTCTCTGATATCTTTATTCCGATCATTCCAGCATTCGTTGCAGCAGCGATCCTGACTGGTGTCAAAGCATTATTGACAGCCAATGGATTATTTGGATTAGAGGGATCCTTAGCAGATCAGAGCAAACTTGTTGCAGATATTGCAGAATTCTTAGCGATCATGGCAACAACATTTAATTATCTGCCAATCCTTGTAATGTATAGTGCTGTCAAACGATTCGGTGGGAATCCGATCCTTGGTATCTTAGTCGGAATCGTTATGGTACATCCAGATCTTGTAAACCGTAATACATTCGTATTAGACCCATCTGCCGCAAGTTACTGGCATTTCGGACCATTAGCAATTGCAAAAGTTGCATTCCAGGGTGGAGTATTCCCAGCAATCTTAACCGCATGGTTTATGTCTAAAGTAGAAAAGATTGCACAGAAATATGTACCAGCTGTGGTATCATTTGTATTCGTACCAACAATTACTATTTTCTTTGCAAACGTAGCATTATTTACAGTATTCGGACCAGTTGGAAATATGATCGGTAACGGATTAGCAGCAGTGATCGATGTTTTATACAACAGTTTCGGAGCATTTGGAGCATTTGTCTTTGCAGCGTTATTACAGCCATTAGTAGTTACAGGAACACATCAGGCGATTCAGGGAATTGAAGCAAATCTGATCGCTACGACAGGATTTAACTACATTCAGGGAATCTGGTCTGTATCGATCATTGCACAGGGTGGTGGAGCCATCGGAATGTACTTGTTAGCGAAGAAACATTCTAAAGACAGAGATATCGCAATGTCAAGTTTCATTCCAACATTAGTAGGAATTTCAGAACCAGCCATCTTTGCTGCAAACTTAAAATATTCCGTGATCCCATTTGTATGTTCTTGCTTAGGAGCTGGATGTGGAGGAGCATTCATGAAACTTGCAGGCGTAAGAGCCATTGGACAGGGATTAACAGGAATATTAGGACTTCTGATCGTAGTACCAAATAAATTAGTATTTTATGTCATTGGAAACCTGATCGCATTTATCGTACCAATCGTACTGATCGTTATTTATAATAAAACAAAAGGTGTTCCACATGGTGAAGAAGAGGAAGAAGCTGAATCTGCATTAACAATTGATGAGACAGCGAAAGTACCAGTCAAAGCAGTTGTTGACGGAAAAGTTATTGCGATTGAAGATGTAAAAGATGGAATCTTCTCTGAAAAAGTATTAGGAGACGGGGTGGGGATCATCCCAACAAGTGAAACAGTCTTAGCGCCGGCAGAAGGTGAAATCTGTACAGTGATGGAAGCTTCAAAACATGCCATCGGTGTCCGAACAACAAACAATAGTGTATTTCTGATCCATGTAGGAATCGAAACAGTATCCATGAATGGAGAAGGATTTGAATATCTTGTAAAGAAAGGACAACACGTGAAGGAAGGTCAGCCAATTCTCAAATTTGACAAAGCAAAGATTGAAGCAAAAGGATTAAATCCAGTCGTCGTATTTGTCAAAACGGATGAAGGTAACCAGACACCTGTGGCATTTAAGACAGGAATCAATGTCAAAGCAGGAAAAGACGTGATCGGGGAATAATATGAAATTTTTAGATGTAGAAAAATATACACCGATCCAAAAAAGCCATGAAGCATATTTAAAGGAGCTTATGGAGTATTGTAAAGATACTCCACGGCATCCATCCTATCATATTCATCCCCCATGTGGACTAGTGAACGATCCAAATGGACTGGCGTATTTTGGAGGAAAATACCATGTGTTTTATCAGTGGTTTCCATTTGGACCAGAACACGGAATGAAACACTGGGCACATGTGATCTCGGAAGATCTCATAAAATGGGAACGGTCTGATCAGATGCTCATTCCAGATCAGGAATATGAGAAAAATGGATGTTATTCAGGAAATTCCATAGAAGCAGATGGTAAGCTTTATCTTTATTATACAGCAAACTATAAGACAGAACAGGGAAAGATCCCAAAACAGGCAATGGCAGTTATGAACAGTGATGGTACAATTCTTAAATCTCCAAACAATCCGATCATCGATGAACAGCCAGAAGGACTGATCGGGGAGATCAGAGACCCATTTGTCTTTGAAAAAGAAGGAGCATACTGGATGCTTTTAGGTGGTGGAAGCACCGATGGGCAGGCAAGATTGATTTTGTATAAGAGTACAGATCTTGAAAACTGGGTATATCAGGGAAATATTGAACTGACAGGAATTGACCTGGAGCTTGGTTATATGTATGAATGTCCATCTTACATTGAAATAGATGGAAAAGATGTTTTATTCTTATCATTAATGGGACGTACACCAATGGGAGAACGTTTTCACAATGAGTTTTCCAGTGTATATTTTATCGGAGAGTTAAATCTTGAAGATAAAACATTTCATGTGGAATCATTTGATGAGATCGACAAAGGATTTGATTTTTATGCACCACAGGCATTCTATGGAAAAGACAGACAACCAATGATGTTTGCGTGGCTTGGGTGTGGGGTACAGGAACTCCCATATGCAAAAGAAGATATGTGGATCCATAGTCTGACAATGCCAAGGTTCTTAACGATCAAAGAAGGAAAGTTATGCCAGGAAGTGCCAGAAAATATTAAGAATGAATATGCACATCTTGATATAGACAGTAAAAGAATTAAACCAGAAGAAGATACATGGTATATCAATCTGACAGATAAACAGATCTCAGAAATTCAGATCGGAGATCAAGAAGATCATCTAAGTATTAAGATTGACTGGGCAGCAGGACATATAGTTGCAGACCGAAGTACACTTAAGCATCAGTTTAGTACAGAATACGGAATTCAAAGAGAAGTTTCCATGTCAGAAGAACTCAAAAACATTGAGATATATTATGATAATACATTTATTGAAATTTATCTAAATGATGGAAAAGATACAATGACCCTTCGTGCATTTCCAGAAAATGTGGAAATTAATTTAATTTAGAAAAGATATGGTGGAGAAATCTGCCATATTTTTTTGTTGATATATAACAGATAAAGTTGAGCAATTCTTGAAAACACTAAGATTATATGATACCATTTCCATAAGATAAAAACGAATCAGTAAGAAAGCAGGGCCTATGAAATACGAGAAATGTCCAATCTGTGAAGAAAAGTTAAGAAATGGTGTCTGCCCAATGTGTGGTTATGATTTTAATCGCTTAGATCGGTCAAGAATATTAAAAGATGGCCATTGGGATATATTAACGACTGACAAAAAGACTTCTCAGCCAAAATATATTCATGATGAAAAACGACATCCAGATTTTAAAAATATCAAGAATACAAAGACGCAGTCAATGAAGACACAGAGGAAAATATCAACCTATAAAAATAAAAAAGAAAAGAAGAGATCAAAAAAAGGAAAGTGGGCGGTGATCGTCTTTATTCTTTATCTGTTGTCATTTTTAGCAGATCTTGTACCAGAGGCATTCACTCACATAGAAGATTTTATAAATCAGATCCTGAATGGATTAAATTTTTAAAAAAAGTAAGCAAAAGTCTGTCATTTTTAAGAAAAAACGGCAGACTTTTGTTCATTTTTATATTTTAAAAAGATAAAAATTATGGTAACATTAACTCTATAGGCAATTTAACAGGAGGAAGACTTATGGCAAATCATATTGATGATGCAACGATTGAATATGTCGGAATTTTAGCAAAGCTTGAATTATCTGGCGAAGAAAAAGAACAGGCCAAGAAAGATATGGAAAGCATGCTCGACTATGTAGATAAATTAAACGAACTAGATACAAGCAGTGTAGAACCAATGTCTCACGTATTTCCAGTGAAGAATGTATTCAGAGAAGACGTGGTAACGAATGGAGACGGAAGCGAAGACACATTAAAGAACGCACCAGAAGCGCAGGACAACGCCTTTGTCGTGCCAAAGACGATCATATAGGAGGCAGAAGATGAGCATTTTAGAATTAACTGCCGTAGAATTAGGCAAGAAGATCAAAGACAAAGAGATCACAGTTGTAGAAGCAACAAAGGCAGCACTTGAACAGATCAAGGCAGTCGAAAGTGATGTACATGGATATGTCTCTTACGATGAAGAAAGTGCATTAAAGAGAGCCGAAGAAGTACAGAAAGGAATCGATGACGGGACTTACACAGGAGCATTAGCTGGAGTTCCAATGGCAATTAAGGATAATATCTGTACAAAGGGATATATAACAACATGCAGTTCTAAGATCTTAGAGAACTTTGTACCAACATACTCCGCACAGGCAGTTGAGAACCTGATCAAAGAAGGAGTTGTATTTTTAGGAAAGACAAACATGGATGAGTTCGCCATGGGAAGTACAACAGAGACTTCTGCATATGGTGTGACAAAGAACCCATGGGATTTAGAGAAAGTACCAGGTGGATCATCAGGTGGTTCAGCAGCAGCTGTTGCAGCTAACGAATGTTTCATGGCGTTAGGATCTGATACCGGTGGATCTATCAGACAGCCAGCATCTTACTGTGGTGTTACAGGGATCAAACCAACCTATGGAACAGTATCTCGTTACGGACTGATCGCTTACGGATCATCCTTGGATCAGATCGGACCATTAGCAAAAGATGTGACAGACTGTGCAACATTATTAGAAGCGATCGCATCTCACGACGAGAAAGATTCTACATCTGTCAGATTAGAATCTTATGACTTTACATCAGCGTTAAAAGACGATGTCAAAGGAATGAAGATCGGTATTCCAAAGGATTACTTTGGAGAAGGTCTTGATGAAGAAGTCAAAGAAGCCGTTTTAGCAGCAGCAAAAACATTAGAAGAAAAGGGAGCGATCGTAGAAGAATTCGACCTTGGATTAGTTGAATATGCAATTCCAGCATATTATGTTATCGCAGCAGCAGAAGCAAGTTCTAACTTATCCCGTTTTGATGGAGTCAAATACGGATACAGAGCCAAAGACTACGAAGGACTTCACAACATGTACAAGAAGACTCGTTCCGAAGGATTTGGAGCCGAAGTGAAACGTCGTATTATGTTAGGATCATTCGTATTAAGTTCAGGATATTACGATGCGTACTACTTAAAAGCATTAAGAACAAAAGCACTGATCAAGAAAGAATTTGACAAAGCATTTGAGAAATACGATGTGATCTTAGGACCAGTTGCACCAACAACAGCTCCAAAATTAGGAGACAGCTTAAGTGATCCGATCAAGATGTATTTAGGAGATATCTATACGATCTCTGTCAACCTTGCAGGACTTCCAGGAATCTCTCTTCCATGTGGTAAGGACAAAAATGGAATGCCGATCGGACTTCAGCTGATCGGAGACTGCTTCAATGAGAAGAAGATCATTCAGGCAGCATATACATTTGAGCAGACAAGAGCATATGAAGCTCCAGCAATTGCTAAAGGAGGGGCTAAATAGATGAGCAAGAATTACGAAACAGTCATCGGACTTGAAGTCCATGTAGAATTAGCAACAAAGACAAAGATCTTCTGTGGATGCAGCACAGCATTCGGAGGAGCACCAAATACACACACATGTCCTGTATGTACAGGTATGCCAGGATCATTACCAGTGTTGAATAAACAGGTGGTAGAATATGCGATGGCAGTTGGACTTGCAACAAACTGTGATATCACACAGAACTGTAAATTCGACCGTAAGAACTATTTCTATCCAGATAATCCACAGAACTATCAGATCTCTCAGTTATATTTACCAATCTGTCGAAATGGTAAAGTAGAGATCGATGTAGATGGGGTGAAGAAAGATATCAGAATCCATGAGATCCATATGGAAGAAGATGCAGGTAAATTAGTGCATGATCCATGGACAGGAGATTCTTTAGTAGACTTTAATCGTTCTGGAGTGCCATTGATTGAAATCGTATCAGAACCAGATATGCGTTCTGCAGATGAAGTTATCGCATATCTTGAAAAGTTACGCCTGATCATTCAGTACTTAGGTGCATCAGATTGTAAATTACAGGAAGGTTCCATGAGAGCTGACGTGAACTTATCTGTCCGTGAAGTGGGAGCGGAAGAATTTGGAACACGTACAGAGATGAAGAACTTAAACTCTTTCAAAGCTATCAAGAGAGCCATTGAAGGAGAGATGGAACGTCAGATCGACCTGATCGAAGCAGGTGAGAAAGTCGTACAGGAAACGAGACGTTGGGATGACACGAAGGGAGCATCTTATGCAATGCGTTCCAAAGAAGACGCACAGGATTATCGTTATTTCCCAGATCCAGACTTAGTACCGATTGAGATCAGTGATGAATGGATGGACAAAGTAAGAGATGCCCAGCCAGAGTTCAGAGATGAGAAGAAAGTCCGTTATAAAGAAGAATACGACCTTCCAGATTATGATATCGACATAATCACAGGATCAAAACACCTTGCAGATATCTTCGAAGCAACGATCGCACTTGGATCAGAGCCAAAAGAAGTCTCTAACTGGCTAATGGGAGAGACGATCCGTCTGGTCAATGAATCAGAGATGGATATCGATGATGTATCATTTAAGCCAGAACATCTTGCGAAACTGATCGAGATGATTAAGAACAATGAGATCAACCGAAGCGTAGGAAAAGAAGTCTTCGAGAAAGTATTCAAAGAAGATATTGATCCTGCAGCATACGTAGAAGAACATGGATTAAAATCCATGAATGATGAAGGAGCATTAAAAGCAACGATCGAAGAGATCGTAGCAAATAATCCAAAATCTGTCGAAGACTACAAAGCTGGTAAGAAGAAAGCTATCGGATTCTTAGTAGGACAGACAATGAAAGCGACACAGGGAAAAGCAAACCCTGGAATCGTTAATAAGATCTTAACCGAGATTTTAGATAATATGTAACCATAGCATTCCAAGAGGCCTTAAAGTCCTTGAGAATTGCATAGTAGTGAAAAAGATACTTTTATCAAGAGAAGATAGAAGTGTCTTTTTCTGATTTATGCATTTTTTTCAAACATACACACACCTGGTATTTTTTATTGGTAAAATCTTGAAATTAAAAGCTGTAGAAAGTAAAATAAAGTGTGTATTATATATAGAGAAAATAAGAAATGAATAAAATGGGAGGAAACAAAATTATGAAAAAGTACAAAGGTGTCGTATTTTTTGACTATGATGGAACAACAGTTGATGAAGTAGATGAGATTAAAACAGCAACACCAACAACTGTAGAATCATTGAATAAATTAAAAGAAAATGGATATCTGACAATGTTATGCTCAGGAAGAACACAGCGATTTTTAGAGATGGATATTGATAAATTTATGGGAGCAATCACATGTAATGGTTCACATACAGAAGTTGAGGGAGAAGTGATCAGAGATATCTGTATTCCAGATGAATTGGTATTTCAGGTAGTTAACGAATATTTCCCAAGAGATACGATCATTCATTTTGAGACAAGAGATATCAGTTATTATCTACATATGGATGAAGAGTTTTTCAAAAATCACTGCAAACTTTTTAATCTGCCACAACGATGGTATGCGCCATGGAAATTCCGCACAAAAAACACTCACATCAGCAAACTTGTTATGAATTACAAGGATATTCAGGTGAAGAAGGATTTTGAAGAAGAATTTAAAGATGTATTTACTTGCGCTAAACATGTTCGCGAAAATTTCATTGATATCACATTAAAAGGTGTAACAAAAGGAGATGCGATCACAGAACTGATCGAGAAACTTGGAATTGACAAGAAAGACACATATGCATTTGGAGATGCAGATAACGATGTAGAAATGATGCAGGCAGTTGGAACAGGAATCGCGATGGGACGTCATAGTGAGAAAGTAGGAGAAGTTGCATCTATGGTAACAGGAACTGTCAAAGAAGAAGGAATTACAATGGCACTTAAGAAGTTAGGATTGATCTAAGATGAAGAATATTATTTTTGATGTAGATGATACATTATATAATTTAATGGAACCATTTGAAAAAGCCCACAAAGAACTGATGGCAGCCCGCACAGATGCAGACTGTGAGGAATTATTTGAAGCATCAAGAACCTACAGTGATGAAGCATTCTGTATGTCAAGAGAAGGAAAAATCTCTGAAGACGAAGAATTTGCATATCGTGTCCAGAAAACATATGCAGATGTTGGAGTAGAAGTCAGCAAAGAAGAGGCAAAACAATTCGAAGAACGATACCGTTATTACCAAAAGCATATTCAGGTACCAGAAATTACAAAACAGATCCTTGATCATTGCAAAGAAAATTACAGAATCGGAATTTTAACGAATGGAACAACAAAGAATCAGGGAAAGAAATTAGAGACATTAGGATCAGACCACTGGTTCAACCCTAAAACAATGTTCATCTCAGACAGCATTGGAGCTGCAAAACCAGATGTCAAAGCATTTCATACCGTTCAAAAAGAAATGAAGCTTGATCCAGAGGAAACATGGTTTATCGGAGACACCTTTGAAATAGATGTCGTAGGAGCCAAGAATTCTGGCTGGCATGTCATCTGGTTCAACCACAGAAACCGCCCAATGCCAGAAGGAGATATCGTTCCAGACGTAGAAGTAACAAGTGGACAGGAATTATTTGAATATATAAAAAAATTATAATTCAACACCGTCTAACATACACACATGTGGTAGTTTGAATAGTTGTCCATGTATATGAGAAAAACGAAATAATAGGATAAAAGATTTAGAACTTTTATCCTATTATTTCGTTTTTTTATATGCATTGAACAACGCATTCAAATTACAACTTTGTTACATTAGATGCCTGTTTTCCGCGAGGTCCTTCTTCAATCTCAAAACTTACACTCTGTCCTTCTTCCAAAGTCTTAAATCCTTTTCCCTGAATTGCAGAAAAATGAACAAATACATCATCTCCAGATTCTTGTGAAATAAATCCATAACCTTTTTCTGCGTTAAACCATTTTACTGTACCATTACTCATCTGGGTACCTCTACTTTCTTAAATAAAAAATACATGTAACTGTTAATGACAGGTGTTTCAATAAAAATCTTTATAAAAAAGAAAAAGTCCACGAACCGTTACTTGCTTTATGCATTCATAGAAATAAATGAATGCATCCGTATCGGTCGTGAACATTAAAATCTATCAATAACAAGATTAATCATAGCACAACAACTTAACGATTACAAATACTTTTTTAAATCCTGAATACTTTTTTCGTGAAGAGAAATAAGTTTGTCACCGAAATGTTTTGCTTCTTTGGAGGCATCACAGTAAAGATGATTTTTCTGGATTGCTTTGATCATTCCCATCGTATATCCCTGAATACACATTTCAGAAAGATGACTGACATTTTTATCAGACATAGCCTTTAATTTGGTCATCCATTCAGAATATGTTTTCAAAAGATCATTTAATTCTTCTGTAGAATCACCATTGGAAGTGATCGTATCTTTTATAGAATCTGATAAATTTTGATATTCTTCTTCCTGGCTGATGATCAAAGCCTTAAAATCACAGTCTGTTGTGACCTTTCGAATCTCAGGAATGGTTTCTAAAACCATTGCAATGTTCTGATAAATACTGTTTAATAAATTTTCATTATCCATAATTGTAAAACTCCTTTTGTTCATAGGATGTTCCATATAACAGTTTCTATACATAAAAGTGGAAATATGATAAAATGGCAGACATAAAATGAAATCCACATACATCGATTTTATGGTGAAAAGAAATAATAAGCAGGAGAAAAAGATGAGCAAAGAAAATTTTGAGAAGCAGATCCGAAAAAGAATGGAGCAGTTAGATGAGATCAATAAACATGGAATATTTAAAGAATTAAAAGGAACTGTCACAGATTTTAACTATGATACCAAAAGTTTAACCATGACGTTCGAGGCCACAAAGTTTCATGAAAATGCATTTGGAATCATGTTTGGAGGTTCTCTGGCAGGGATGTTTGATATTGCATTTGGAACATTGACTGCTGGATTGGGCGATTATAGTGTAGCCCCAACGGTGCAGCTTTCTACAACATTTTTAAAAGGAATACCAACAGGAGCAACCGTAAGAACAGAGGTAGAAGCAGTGTCCACAGGAAAAACGATCATGAATTTTGTTGGAAAAGCCTATGTAGGAGAAGAACTCGTCGGAAGCGCCAGCGGGACATTTATGACACCGCGGCCATTTAAGAAATTTAATACAGAAAAATAAAGAAAAAGGATATTGATCGTGACACCAATATCCTTTTTATATCATAGGAAATTCCAAGGGAATCCCCTTGATAAAGTTATTTTATAAAGCAACTTGCTCGATCTCTTTTACAGCATCAAGGATCATATCAGGAGTTACTTCATAAGGCCATACACGTACATCAATTCCAGATAAAGCCTTTGTGATCACAGCATCCATATCATCAATCGTCGCATGAATATCCGCAAGTTTCACAGGAAATCCCATATTCTTGGAGAATTCATAGATTTTCTTAAATTCCTCTTCCTGATGATCAACTTTTAATAAGATCAGGATACAATAAGCAACAATCTCACCATGGAGATGTCCATGTTCTTCGGTAGATTTACATACAGTAAATCCGTTATAGCAGGCATGTGCAAGTCCAGTATTTAAATCAATTCCAACAAGATTTGATACAAAACCAGTAGAAACGATAATTCCAAGAATGACTTCTTCCAGAGCTTTTCCAGGAGTATGATTTCGACATTCTTCTAAGGCTTCTACACCGTATTTTACTAATGGTCTGGCACAAAGATTACTGATCTGGACGCCCATGGAAGTGCTATGGTCTAGATCATTATCACCACGAGCACTGGTTGTACATTCATAAAATTTAGCCATTGTATCACCAATTCCAGCCCACAGGTACTTTTCAGGAGCATTGGCGATCACTTGTGTATTGATAAAGATCCATTCAGAAGGTTTCTCCTGGAAAGAATATTCACGAAGTGAACCATCTGGATGATAGATGATACCAAGTGATGTACAAGAAGCACAAGTAGAAGCAATCGTTGGAAATGTAAAGAATGGTCGGTTGCTTTCCTGTGACAATACTTTACAAGTATCAATCGCTTTTCCGCCACCACATGCAAAGATCATATCAGCATCAATAACTTCTTGATGAGAATTTAATTCATCTATGTGTTCACGACTGGCTTCACCACCGTATTCAAAGACACCGGTGATCATGATATTGCTGTCAGCAACAGCTTCTTTGATCAAATCGGCAGCGGCAGCCAAGGCATGTGTTCCTCCGATGATCACAGCTTTTGTTCCGTATTTTTCACATACCATAGGGATGTCGGCATATGCGTCGGTTCCAATGGAGTAATTTGGGTAGTATTTTCTCATAAGTCATATAACTCCTTCCGTTTTGTTAATTTTTTTCATTATACTCTTGAAAGAATGTTTTGACAAATATTATGGAAGTAGTAAAATATATTTGTTCCCTAACCTTAAGTTTTCTGCTTTTTTCAAAAGTAAAAAAACGGAAAGTCTAAGGTGACAGGAAAGATAAGAATAGAACATAAAGGAAGGTAATATAAAATGGCAAAGATTGATATCATATCAGGATTTTTAGGAGCAGGTAAAACAACTCTGATCCAGAAATTATTAAAAGAAGCATTAAAAGGAGAGAAAGTCGTACTGATCGAGAATGAATTTGGCGAGATTGGTATCGATGGAGGATTCCTTAAGGACGCAGGGATTGAAGTAACAGAGATGAATTCTGGATGTATCTGTTGTTCTTTAGTTGGAGATTTCGGAAGTGCATTAAAAGAAGTAGTCACACAGTACAACCCAGACCGTATCATCATTGAACCATCAGGCGTTGGTAAATTATCAGACGTTATCAAAGCTGTACAAGGTGTTGCGGAAGATGTTGAACTAGACTTAAACAGCTTTGTGACAGTTGCAGATGCAAAGAAATGCAAGATGTATATAAAGAACTTCGGTGAATTCTATAATAATCAGGTAGAATATGCAGGATCCATCATCTTAAGCCGTACAGGAGATGTAGCAGAAGATAAATTAAATGAAAGTGTAGCACTGCTTCGTGAACATAACGAAAAAGCTGCGATTATCACAACACCATGGGATGAGCTTTCTGGAGAACAGATCTTAAAAGTTATGGAAGATGGAAATGATATGGTCAAAGAATTATTAGAAGAAGAGGAAATCTGCCCTGTGTGCGGTGGACACCATGATCACGAACATGATCACGAACATCACCATCACGATCATGATGAAGAATGCAGCTGTGGATGCGGACATGATCACGACCACGACCATGATCATGAACATCATCATCATCACGATCATGATGAAGAATGCAGCTGTGGATGTGGACATGACCATGATCACCACCACCATCATCATGCAGATGAAGTATTTACAAGCTGGGGCAAAGAAACACCTAAGAAATATAATAAGGAAGAACTGGATACGATCTTACAGAAATTATCCAAAGATGACAGCTATGGTATGATCTTAAGATCCAAAGGTATTTTACAGACAGAAGACGGATCATGGGTTCAGTTTGACCTTGTTCCAGGGGAATATGAAATCCGTGAAGGAAGTGCGGATTACACAGGAAGAATCTGTGTCATTGGATCTAAATTAAAAGAAGATGAATTAGAAGGTTTATTCTTTTAAATAACAGGAGGAAAAAAGATGTACGAATTACCGGCATACCTGGTATGGGGATTTTTAGAAAGTGGAAAATCAACACTGATCAAAGAAACATTAAACCAGGATTATTTTAATGACGGCGAGAAAACAATGATCCTTACGTTTGAAGAAGGAGAAGTCGAATACGATAAAGAAATGCTAGAGAAGACAAATTCATTCGTGGTGAATATTGAAAATATGGAAGATTTCACAAAAGAATTTGTCAGAGGATGTCAGAGAAATTATTATCCAGACCGTGTCATGATCGAATACAATGGAATGTACTCTATTGACGATCTGATGGATGTAGTAGATGAGACAGATCTTGAGTTATATCAGGTGATCGTAACAGTTGATGCATCTACAGCAGATTTATATTTGAAAAATATGAAATCTATGTTTATGGAAATGTTTAAGATGGCAGATCTTGTCATTTTTAACCGCTGTGATGACAATACGAATATGGGAAGTTTCCGAAGAAGCATCAAAGCAGTCAATCCAAGAGCACAGGTAGGTTTCGAACGTGCCGATGGAAAAGAGATGGCACAGGATGAACTGCTGCCATATGATGTGAATGCAGATGTGATCAAAGTCGAAGATGAAGATTATGGAATCTGGTATATCGATGCGATGGAACGTCCAGAGGTTTACGAAGGAAAGACTGTGGAAATGCGTGTTCAGGTCCAGCGCAGTCCAAAGATGCCACCGGGAATGATCATTCCTGGACGTAAAGCAATGACATGTTGTGAAGATGATATGACATTTATTGGATATCTGTGCAGATTAAACCAGACGAAATCCAAGACATTAAAGAGAATTCTCAATAACGAATGGGTAACATTAACAGCACAGATCCATTCAGAATACAATGAAGCATATGATAAGACAATGCCAATCTTAACAGCGATCAGAATCGAAAAATCAGAACCGCCAAAAGAACAATTGGTATATTTCTAGATTTTAAGGACATAGCAACCCTGCCCCAAGCATACACTGTAAAAACAACATTTACAGGGGGCTTTTCCATTGAAGAAATACATGGAAGAAAGAGTCATTGAAAGTGCGATCTACATCATTGAACATAATGCTACAGTACGCCAGACAGCCAAGCAGTTCGGCGTCAGCAAAAGCACAGTACATAAAGATGTGACAGAACGGTTAGAAACGATCAACAAAACACTTGCCAGACAAGCAAGAAAGGTACTAGACATCAATAAATCTGAACGTCACATCAGGGGTGGACTTGCGACGAAAGAGAAATATCTTCATAGATAGAATCAAAGGGAGATTACGAAATGCCAGGTTACACATGTAAAATAGTAATAGAAGATACGCACCCACCAGTATGGAGAAGAGTTATCGTACCAGATCAGATCACTTTTTTTGAATTGCACAAGATCATACAGATATTATTTGACTGGGACGACGTTCATCTTCATGGATTTCATATACCATCGGATGACATTGTGATAGATGATGAAGGAGGATTTGATCCGTGGGGAAATCATTACAATGATTTCGATACGAATATTGATTTCTTCTTTAAAAATTACAAATGGATCCGCTACATCTATGATTTTGGAGATGATTGGCGTCACAAGATCAATATAGAAAAATATGAGCCGGATTATAAAGAACGATATCCAAAACTGGTCAAATATAAAGGGGATAATTTCATGGAAGACAGCGGAGGGGTCTGGAACTGGGAAATGAATGAAGAAGTTTCTCCTTTTGACAGAGAATTCGTGGAAAGCCAGTTTCGTCAGATGGTATTTCCAAAGCATAAACAAAAAGATGAGGTCAAAGTATTCAACGAACAGGATAAGATAGATATATTAAAAGGTTTTTTTGACGAAATAAATAAGATGCCAGAATATGACTTGGAAGATGTGTTGAAAAATGCATGGCAGGATATGTATTTGGAAGATACAAAGGGCAATTTAGATAATAGATTAGAAGAGTGGAAAGATCATATAAAGAAAAACGGTAAGGTCAAGTTTTGTGTTTCATCAAAAACACAAAAAGAATTACTGGAAAATCTAAGCGAAGATCAATCCAGCGATTATTGTAAATATCTAAGGATTCCAAAAAACAGATTAAAATCACATATGGAAAGGATCAGCAGTATTTCGGATACATTAAGAGAACATCCAGAATATGTATTATATGTTATGAACCAAGATGAGTATGATGGTTTGAAACAATGGATGGATCACTCAAATAAAGATATAATAGATATATCATATGATGAAGCTGATGTTTGCGCTAAAATATTTGTTTTAGGATTTGGGGAATATGAAATTAAAGATGATATAGCAGAAGTGTATCTGGCCTCCGATCTGAAAGAGTATATAGATGTTTTGGATCAGAAAACAGAAGACGAAATCTATACAAAGATAGAAACATTTGATGACAGAGTAGGAAGATTGACGCAGCTATACTGTGTGATCGAATTAGAAGAATTATACAAAATATACAAAAAAACGTATGATCCGAAACAAGGAAAAAGGGAATTCTTTCGATATGTTTACTGGCGAGGAAGAATGAATGATCTATTAAATACATACCAAGAACCAGATGGAACAGCATATGTTGCGATGCATGGAATGGATATCCACAAGATCATAGAAAAGAGAGAGATTTATGCAAAAGATCTTCCATTTAATGAATTTCCAGAATGGGAGATTAATGAACTAACAGATAATATTGCAAACAGAGCAGAAGCAATCAATATTCTGTTTGTGATGTTGCAAGAGCAATTTCGTATGCCAGAGCAGGAAACATCAGAAATATTATTTAATATGATAAGTTCAGTCATGAGTGGAGATACGCTGGATGTAATTATAGAAAATATAAAAACCAGAGTGAATAAAACATGGACTCCAGACATTTATGCAGAAATGTGGAATATGATCAGTGATCTCATGATAGAATTGGAATTGCCGATATTAAAGGCAAGAAGTCGTGATGAATATGCAATGGAACAAGAAATGTCTCCATGGAGTATAGGAATGCTGTCTGACAAAGAAAATTTCAAAAACACAAAACAGCAACATTTATACGAATTTCCACGCAGTATACAGGAGCGTTTGTACAACATCGAAAGTACGGGAATGAAAGAAGATATAGACAAGCTTTTTGCATACAAAGAAGAAAATCGCATCTGCTCCGAAGAATTCCTTTATATGTTGTCAAGTAGTTGTATTGTTTATGGATATATAAAAGAAGCACGATCTTTGATCAAAGAATTAAAGAACAGTTCTACAGCAGGAAAGAAGATAGCAAAACTACTAGAAATAGAAATTGACCAATATGATAATGTAATGGATATGAGGGATTATTAATATCTGTGATGTTAAAAAGAAAATTCCGATAACAATCATCTAAAGTTGAAATTCAGTACAGTTTAACATACACACTCTGTAATGGTTTGAATCACGTAAATTATTTGAATATTATAAAAAGAGATTATGTGTCTGCAACCGTACGAACACGTCTGCAGACACATGATCTCTTTTTATAATATTCCACCAATAATTTCCGTCATTCCATCATATTTACATTAGAGAATTCTGATAATTCAACAATTCACTCATAGGTTTCGACATATTCAGATACTGTCTGGTATTTCGTCGTAATCCATTATTATTAGCACCCTTAAGTATCGTCTCATGCGTAGCGAAGAAATCCTGATCTTCTTCAAAAGGTGTTCTCACGATATGAATATCCACGATCTCATCTAAGAAACGATTCTGATGAAAGATCTTTCTCGTACATTCTTTTCGATACAAAGGATGCAACTGATTTACCGTAAACTGGAAATAAAGAGAATTAAGTAACGGTTCATCACTGTCTAATAAAAACTGATAATCGCCATCCAAAATCTTCTGTCCCTGTTCCTTTGTCAGAGGAATTTTTGTCTTATCAACGACTGATCCGTTCCGTTTTCTCTGCATCAGATAGAGATCTTCGTCATTCTCCATATAAAAATAATATGTAAATGGGGAACTGCCCTTTGCTCCTTCAAACATTAATACCTTGACCGGAAGACTGATCATATATTTATCAGGAGATTTGGACAGGATATATTCTTCCTGTGTCTGGTTATATTCAGCCTGGCTGATATTCTTCGTAACTTCGGTATAAGAAAGTTTTTCAATTGCTGTATTTTTCATGATAACTCCTAACCCGTGCTTTGTTATTAACTTCTTCCATTATAGCAAAGGAATATGATAAATTCATGTCTTATTTATAAAAAATGTATGAATAATTCATAGATTTTCTCAATACCCTGTGCTAAGATAAAATCTGGAGGAAAACTATGGATTTATTTGAATATGCAAGAGAATTAAATAAAGATAAAGAGTCGCCATTAGCAGGGAGAATGAGACCTGCAACCCTCGATGAAGTGGTGGGTCAGGAACATATTATTGGAAAAGATAAATTACTATATAGAGCGATCAAAGCGGATAAGATCAGCTCGATCATTTTCTATGGTCCACCAGGAACAGGAAAGACAACCTTAGCAAAAGTCATTGCCAATACGACCAAAGCAAATTTTGTACAGATGAATGCAACAACATCTGGGAAGAAAGATATGCAGGAAGCGGTGGCAGATGCGAAAGAATCTCTTGGAATGTATCAGAAGAAGACGATCTTGTTTATCGATGAGATCCACAGATTCAATAAAGCACAACAAGATTACCTGCTGCCATTTGTAGAAGATGGAACGATCATTTTGATCGGAGCAACGACAGAGAATCCGTATTTTGAAGTAAATCAGGCGTTGATCTCAAGATCCAATGTATTTGAACTACATTCATTAGATAAAGAAGATATTAAGAAATTGATCGTAAGAGCTATTACAGATGACGAAAAAGGAATGGGGATCTATGGGGCAACGATCACCGATGATGCACTGGATTTTCTCTCAGATATGGCAGAAGGAGATGCAAGAAGTGCTTTAAATGCGATCGAACTTGGAATATTAACAACAGAACCTGCTGAAGATGGAAAGATTCATATTGATATCGATGTAGCACAGGAATGTATCCAAAGAAGAGTAACAAAATACGACAAAGACGGGGATAATCACTATGATGTGATTTCTGCATTTATCAAAAGTATGCGAGGATCAGATCCAGATGCAGCTATTTATTATCTGGCAAGAATGATCGATGCCGGAGAAAGTGTTACATTTATTGCAAGAAGAATCATGATCTGTGCATCCGAAGATGTTGGAAATGCTGATCCGCAGGCATTACAGGTAGCAGTTGCAGCGTCACAGGCAGTGGAACGGATCGGAATGCCAGAAGCAAGGATCATACTGGCACAGGCAGTCACTTATGTAGCCAGTGCACCAAAGAGCAATGCAGCATATATGGCAGTTGATCAGGCATTAGAATCTGTCAGAAATCATAAGATCGGAGCAGTTCCTAATCATTTAAGAGATGCTCATTACAAAGGCGCAGCGAAACTAGGACATGGAATCGGATATAAATATGCGCATGATTATCCAGATCATTATGTAAAACAACAGTATCTTCCAGATGAGCTTCTTGGAACAACGTTTTATGAACCAACGGAAAATGGATATGAGAAAAATATCAAAGAATATTTGGAAAAAATCAGAAAGTAAAATAAAAATGAGCACTGAAAATAAAACATCAGTGCTCGTTCTTATTTTTACTCCATTTATACAAAAATGACATTGCCCATAAAAAGATCGGAAAGAAAAACATCAAAAACAGTGACATCCAGAATAACTGGCTTCCACTCACTGCAAAATAGATAGTAGATCCGATGATGGTAAGCAATATCACGATCAGCAGGATCGCTGTGATCTGCTTCATACGCTTTTGTTTTTTCATCATAACATCCTTTCGTAAATATGTATACCTATGAGGTATCCTAACATAGATTATTGTGTTTTGAAAGAGTAAAATATTTTATAAAAGAAAGTGAATAAGAAGCAAAAGAGAGGACATAATAAGAATATCCAGTTAATAAAAGAACTGGATAGAGAAATACTTATCCTCCCCTTAAGTATTCCCCCACTCTGCGAAGCCGTGGAATGGGGGATTTTTATGTAAAATTGCTGTCGATTGTTGAAAAAGAGCCAGAGATTTGTTATAGTATCAAAGGAAAATAACATTTTTAAAAGAAAAGGATGGAATGAACATGGCTTTATTACAGGAATGGCGTGATTACGCATATAAATTTGACGATAGAACAGCAGAAGGACAGCAGTTCTGGTTAAATTACTTCAACATTGAAAAAGGAATCTACGAACAATTATTAGCTGACAAAGATACAGTTGTATCTGGAACAGTGAAAGAATTAGCAGACAAATACGAGACAGAATTACAGATGTTTGTAGGATTCTTAGATGGGATCAACGACAGCTTAAAAGAAGCAAACCCAATCGAAGAGATGGATGAAAATACACAGGTAAGCTTAGACATCGACTTCGAGAAATTATATTACAACATGGTTGGATGTCGTGCAGAATGGCTTTACAACTTAAAGGAATGGGATGACATTCTTACAGAAGAAAGAAGAAAAGAGTTATACAAAGAATCCAGAAATTCAACAACAGTTGTAAAAGGAAAGAAGATCGGAAGAAACGATCCATGCCCATGCGGAAGCGGTAAAAAATACAAAAAATGCTGCGGAAAAAACGCTTAATTCGTTAAAAGAAATAGTCGAATATGTAAATGAAACAAGGAAGAACCTTTTGGCTTATGTGATAGCTGAAGGGTTCTTTTATTTTAGAAAATTTTGATAAAATCCCATATGAGATAAAAATACAGAAATTATTGACATTTTGTATACATGATGTTAGAATTTTGATTAGTCGTCTAATGATTAGTTATCTAATTAAAATACTCAAAGTAAAGAAAGGAGCATACATGAAGAAGTGTGAAGGAATTTACAGTTTGATCGGCAAAGTGAATCATAAGAGTGCGATTTATGGATTTGAGCTTTTGAAAGAAGAAAATATACATCCGAGACAGATGCCTCTGATCATTCATTTAAAAAAATGCGAAGGCTGTACACAAAAAGAGTTAGCCGAGAAGATGCAGGTCAAGCCGTCTACGCTAAACGTAATGATTGGACGAATGGAAAAGAATGGATATATAGAGAAAAAACAAGACGAAAAAGATTCAAGAAAAAGCAGAATTTATTTTACTGAGAAGGGAAGAAGTATCTGTGAAGACGGTCATAAAAAATTTGTCATGATACAAGAAAAACTTCAAGAGTATTTTACAAAAGAGGAGCAGGAAGAACTCAAGAGACTGTTAAATAAATTTTGTGATTGTCTGGATGAACAGACAGAGATACTAAAAAAAGAAAGAAAGGAAAAATCAGATGCTTAAATTATTTCGATATTTGAAAAAAGCATATGTGCCTGTCATTGCGATCGTGTTATTGCTGATCCTACAGGCGAGTTGTGACCTGACATTACCAACATTTACATCCAATATCGTCAATGTAGGTATTCAGCAAAAGGGTATTGAAGACGCAGTTCCTGATGTAATGAGAGAAGAAACATTTCTGGCATTGAAATCTCTTATGAAACAAGATGATGCAGATGATATGGAAGATGCTTATAAACTTTATACAAAAGATCAGGTAAAAGATTCAAAATATAAAGATTATAAAGACGGACGTTTATATGTCAGAAGATATATCTCCAAAAAAGACAGAGAACATCTTGATACGAGTATGTCAAAGGCAATGCTTAAGTTGTCAGCGCAGATGGTAAAACAGATTCAGGCCAATTCTCAGGCAGCAGCTTCTTTAAGCAAGAGCCAGAAAAAAATGATGGCGCAGATGAAGAACATGGATACAAAAGACATGCCAGATACGATCATCAGTCAGGCAGCGATTTCTTTTGTGACTTCAGAATACAAAGCGATCGGACTTAATATTGACCAGATGCAGACACATTATCTGTTAGTGACAGGAGCAAAGATGATCGGGCTTGCGTTCTTGATCATGGCAGCAGCAGTGAGTGTTACTTTATTGTCAGCACGTTTAGCTGCGAAACTAAGTCGTATTCTGAGAGAGAAAGTATTTGAGAAAGTTATGTCGTTTACAAACTCTGAGTTTGATAAATTCTCAACAGCCTCATTGATCACAAGAAGTACGAATGATATCCAGCAGATTCAGATGTTTATGACGATGGTATTCCGTATCGTCGTATACGCACCATTAATGGGGATCGGAGGTATTTTCAAAGTATTAACAACCAATGCGAAGATGACATGGACGATCGCTATCGGTGTGATCGCGATTATGTTAGTGATCTTTGTATTATTTAAGGTAGCGATGCCAAAATTTAAGATCTTACAGAAACTGATCGACCGATTAAACTTAGTAACAAGGGAAATTCTTACTGGACTTTCCGTAATCCGTGCATTCAGTACAGAAAAACATGAAGAAGAACGTTTTGACAAAGCCAATATGGATCTGATGAAGACAAATTTATTTGTAAACAGAGCTATGACATTTATGATGCCAACAATGATGCTGATCATGAATGGTTTAACTGTTCTGATCGTATATGCTGGAGCATCCAATATTGATGCAGGAAAGATGCAGGTTGGAGATCTGATGGCATTTATCCAGTATGCAATGCAGATCATTATGGCATTCTTATTTATCTCCATGGTATCTATTATGATGCCTCGTGCACAGGTTGCAGCAGAACGTGTCAATGAGATCTTAGATATGGAAGTCATGATCAAAGATCCAGAAGAACCAAAAGAATTTTTACCAGAGAAAAAAGGTGAAGTTGAATTTAAAAATGTATATTTCTGCTATCCTGATGCAGATGAAGCAGTGCTTCATAATATCAGTTTTACAGCACCAGCTGGTAAAACAACCGCATTTATTGGAAGTACAGGTAGTGGTAAATCAACATTGATCAACCTGATTCCTAGATTCTTTGATGTCAGCCGTGGAAGTATTTTGGTTGATGGGGTGGATATCCGTGATGTAAAACAGCATGATTTATGTGAAAAGATCGGATACGTACCACAGAAAGGAGTATTGTTCTCAGGAACGATCGAATCCAACTTAAAATATGGAAAAGAAGATGCAACGATCGATGAAGTGAAACGTGCAGCAAGAATCGCACAGGCAACAGATTTCATTGAGGAGAAAGAGGAAAAGTATGATTCACCGATCGCACAGGGCGGTTCCAACGTATCTGGTGGACAGAAACAGAGATTATCAATTGCAAGAGCTATTGCAAAAGATCCTGAAATCTATATTTTTGATGACAGTTTCTCAGCACTTGATTATAAGACAGATGTGAAACTTCGTTCTGAACTTCAGAAAGAAACAAATGGAAGTACAACATTGATCGTAGCACAGAGGATCAGTACGATCCTTCATGCAGACCAGATCATCGTCTTAGATGAAGGAAATATCGTAGGAAAAGGAACTCATGAAGAGTTATTAAATACTTGTCCGGTTTATCAGCAGATTGCCAAATCGCAATTATCAGAAGATGATCTTAAGAAAGCAAGGGAGGTGTCTGACCATGAGTAATAATCGAAGAAGAGGTCCGATGGGTGGACCAGGCAGAGGAATGGCACCAGGCGAGAAGGCCAAAGATTTAAAAGGAACAATGGTCAAACTGATCAAATATATGAGACGTTTCTATGTTCCGATCGTTATGGTAATCATTTTTGCCATTGCAAGTACCGTGTTTAACATTGTTGGACCAACGATCTTAGGAGATGCAACAACTGAGATCTTCAAAGGACTGGTTCGCAAAGTATCTGGTGGAAGTGGAATTGATTTTGATAAAGTTACACATATTTTATTGATGTTGTTAAGCTTATATGTAGCAAGTGCGATTTTCTCATTTATTCAGGGACTGATTATGACACATGTATCAAATAATGTCAGTTACCAGATGAGAAAAGATATTTCAGAGAAGATTCATCGTATGCCAATGAAATATTTTGAAAGCAGAACCTATGGTGAAGTATTGTCAAGAGTCACAAATGATGTTGATACATTAGGGCAGAGCTTAAACCAGAGTATGACACAGATCATCACATCAGCGACACAGATCGTCGGTGTATTTATTATGATGATCCGTATCAGTATTCCGATGACGATCGCAGTTTTATTGACACTTCCATTATCTATGGGATTGATCGGATTGATCATGTCAAAATCTCAGCCATATTTCAAGGCACAGCAGAAACACCTTGGAGAGTTAAATGGACAGGTAGAAGAAATCTATAGTGGACATAACATTGTCAAAGCATTTAACAAAGAAGAAAGCGTGATCGAAGAATTTAAAGAAGTAAATGGAAAACTTTACAATTCTGCATGGAGATCACAATTCTTCTCAGGAGCAATGATGCCGCTGATGCAGTTTGTTGGGAATTTAGGTTATGTAGCAGTAACAATATTAGGTGGATATTTAGCAATCAAGAAGACGATCGAGGTAGGTCAGATCCAGTCATTCTTACAGTATGTAAGAAACTTCAGCCAGCCGATCACACAGTTAGCACAGGTAGGTAACATGATGCAGACAACCGCAGCATCTGCAGAACGTGTCTTTGAATTCCTAGAAGAAGAGGAAGAAATCGAAGTTGAAAAAGACGCGGTACCTGTTGATACACTTGCTGGAAATGTAACATTTGAACATGTAAACTTCGGATATAACAAAGATCAAACGATCATCAATGACTTCTCCGTCGATGTCAAAGAAGGACAAAAAGTTGCAATCGTAGGACCAACTGGAGCTGGAAAGACAACGTTGATCAAACTTCTGATGCGTTTCTATGATGTGAATGGAGGCTGCATTAAAGTAGATGGTCATGATATCAGAGAATTCAAGAGAAGTGACCTAAGAGAAATGTTTGGTATGGTGCTTCAGGATACATGGCTTTACAATGCAAGTATCCGTGACAATATCCGCTATGGTAAATTAGATGCAAGCGAAGAAGAAATCCAAGGAGCAGCAAGAGCTGCATACGCACATCATTTCATTGAAACACAGCCAGGTGGATATGATATGGAGATCAACGAAGAAAGCAATAATATCTCCCAAGGACAGAAACAGTTATTAACGATCGCAAGAGCAATCTTAGCAGATCCAAAGATTTTGATCCTTGATGAAGCAACAAGTTCGGTCGATACAAGAACAGAAGAACGAATTCAGATGGCAATGGATAATCTGATGCAAGGAAGAACAAGTTTTGTGATCGCCCATCGCTTATCAACGATCAAAGATGCCGACGTGATCTTAGTTATGAATCACGGAGACATTGTGGAACAGGGAAATCATGAAGAATTGCTGGCCAAGGGTGGATTCTATGCGGATCTTTATAATAGCCAGTTTGAAAACGCTTAAGAATAATAAAACATTGTGAAAAAAGGGAAAACGAAAGTTTTCTCTTTTTTTATTCTAATATAGAAAAGATTTTCACAGGATTAAATAGACGGATATAGCAAATTTTGGTATAGTTAAATAGAACAAACATATATCCAGATATAGAAAGTTATGAAGAAGAATCAGACACAGATTAAAAAATATGCGGCTGTGATCAGTATATTCTTAGCGGCAGTCATCGTAGGACTTTTTGTTTTCTTCTTTTGCATAAAACGTTCTGTTGAACAAAGATCAAAAAACATACAGATTTTGGTGGGACTGCATTGATCGAGCCAAATGGGGATGCTCATTAAAGAACATTAAGTGATCCATTAGATAGTAGTATTTCTGGATCAACAAGAGTTGTGTTAGGAGTTCCTATATATAATAGCAAACACAAAGTGATCGGAGCTCTTGGAGGTTCTTATGACGTAACAGCTCTAAGTCGTATGCTGTTTGAAGATCTTTTTAATGGACAAGAAGACATTACTTTGCATATATGCCAATGGGGGTCAATGGTTGGATGCTCTGTTATGCATTACCAGAACAGGCAGCACAACAGTCATATAACTTCATTGAAGACTACGAAATAAGCTTTATGATCGTATTTATTGTTTTGGTGACCTTATTGATCCTGTATATTGTTTATGAGAATCATACAAGGAACAAAGAATTACTGAAATATGCACAAACTGACGCATTGACAGGAAATAATATCTCCATCAGTATCGGGATCAGCACAGCCCCACAAGACGGGGACTGCTACATGGATCTCTATAAACGCGCCGATCAGGCACTTTACCAGGCAAAACGAAGTGGAAAAGCAAGAGTGTGCAACTATTTCTCATGAAAATAGTCTTTTACCAATTTTACTACAGTTCCAGATAGAAGGAACAAAGCGATCAAGTTCGGAATCGCCATCAGACCGTTGAATGTTTCTGCGATACTCCAAAGCATTCCAAGGTCTACAGTAGCACCAAGGATCGCAACTAACGAATATACTAACATAAAAGGTTTGATAACCTTAGAAGAGAATAGAAACTCAATACAACGAGCTCCATATAATCCCCATCCGATAATGGTTGAAAATGCAAAGCAACATAACGCAACTGCAGTAAAGATGGAGATCCAGTTACCATAAGTAGAAGTAAATCCACTGATCGTAAGTTCAGCACCAGCATCCGCACCAAATCCAATTGGAATTCCACTGCAGAGGATGACCAAGGCTGTCAATGTACAGATTAAGATCGTATCAGTAAATACTTCAAAGATACCAAGAAGTCCCTGCTTTACAGGCTCTTTTGTATCAGCACAAGCATGAGCGATCGAACCTGTACCAAGTCCGGCTTCATTTGAGAAGATTCCTCGTGCGACACCCTTTTTCATACTCATAAAGAAACTTCCAACAATACCACCAGTCACAGAAGCAGGATGGAATGCTCCGTTAATGATAGAACCAAAAACAGCAGGCAGCTGATCAATATTTAAAACAACAACACCTAAGGCAAAGAAGATATAAATAAATGCCATAAAAGGTACTAATCTTTCAGCTACTTGTCCGATTCTTTTGATTCCGCCAAGTAAGATCAATGCCACAAGAATTGCAACAATGATTCCAATGATCAGATTCGCAGTTCCAACAGAAGACTGACTGATCACGTGGAAATTCAACAAAGCAGAATTGATTGCTGTTGTGATCGTATTTACCTGAGTAGCATTTCCAGTTCCGAATACTGTTAAAACTCCGAAAGCAGAGAATAGTACAGCAAGAAAATGCCAGTTTTTGCTAAGACCATTCTTGATATAGTACATAGGACCACCAACATAATCCCCTTCTTGGTTACGTTCTCTGAAGTGAACTGCAAGTGTTACTTCGGAAAATTTCGTACACATTCCAAGAATAGCAGAAATCCACATCCAGAAAACAGCACCAGGACCACCGATTGCGATCGCACCGGCAACTCCGGCAATATTTCCAGTTCCGACTGTGGAAGCGAGTGCAGTACAGACTGCCTGAAATGGAGTCATAGATCCGTCGGATGCATCTTGCTTCTTAAAGACACGACCAAGCGTTTCCTTCATTGCATAAGGGAATTTACGGATCTGTAAAAATTTTGTTTTGATCGTTAACAGTAATCCGACACCAATGATGCAGATCATGGCTGGAACACCCCAGATAAAGTTGTTCACGGCACTGTTAACTGATTGTATAAGCTCTAACATAAATCAAACCTCTTTCAAATTTCTTTTATTAATTTGTATCTGTTCTTATATAATAGATATTTACTCATTAAGATCCATCTTACCTTAAGGTGACATGGAACATGAACAGACACAAGTGCAATCATATCATATTTACAGAAAAAAGTACAGAATCTAATCTTGACAGAGAATTAATAGATATCTTCTATAGATTTATGAAAAAAATCTAACTTGTAAAATATGTAAATAAGGACTAAACTTATATTCATAATTATGTGTAGACTTGGAGGATGAAAGATGGAGAATGAAAAACCAATACTAAGAGGAGAGCTTGCATTGATGGTAGCAATCGTGATCAATAGTTTTAGTGTAGTACTGATGCTGTATTCAGGTTCTGGAATTTCGGCAATCTCAAGTGTACCTTATGCATTTTCGGAAGTATTTAAGGAGTTATCACTAGGTACATGGACATATATATTTCAGGGAGCATTGGTGTTAAGTCTGATGATCCTAAGAAGAAAGTTTGTACCATCTTATTTATTCAGCTTCGTTGCAGGATTTGCGTTTAGTGAATTATTAGATGTCAATGAATTATGGATTGGGATCCTGCCACAGACGATCCCATGCAGGATTGCGTATTTCCTGATCAGTTATTTCTTGTTAAGTATAGGAATTGCTTTAGAGAACAGATGCCAGCTTCCGATCATTCCAACGGATTTATTTCCAAGAGAATTATCAGAAATCATTGACAAACCATATGCAAGGGTTAAGATCATATTTGATGTTTTATGTCTTGCCACAACTGGGCTTTTAACATGTCTGATGCTTGGATATTTAGATGGATTAGGTATTGGAACGATCGTTGCTGCATTTACGATGGGTAAAATGGTTTCGATCACAGGCAGTTGGATCGATCAGAGAGTTACTTTTGCATCGGTCTTAAGTAAACAGACGATATAGGGAATTAAGAGAATAGAAATAAGAAAGATGATAAAATAAGATAGAACGGGTGATAGTTTTGAAACGATATATTTTGAATGATTATATTACAGACGATGTCAGAATGGTAAATCCAATGATGGAAATTAATGGTTTTAAAGTAAGACCAGGATTTTTTGATTTAAATGGAGCATTAGAATTTTCATGTGGGGTGAATTTTACAGTGCATACAAGCAATGGAACATCATGTGAGCTGCTATTATTTCATCCAGGAGAAGAAGAACCATATGCAATCATTCCATTTCCAGAATCATATAAGATCGGAGATGTCTATTCTATGATTGTTTATGATCTGAAATCTGAAGATTTTGAATATGCTTATCGTGTGGATGGACCATATGATGAACAAAAAGGATTACTGTTTGATAAAACAAAAGTTTTGTTGGATCCGTATGCTCAGGCTGTTGCAGGACAGGAAGTCTGGGGACATAAAAGAACCAGAACGTATCATGCAAGAGTTGTAAGAGATAGTTTTGACTGGGGTGTACAGCCACAGTCAAGCAGAGAGATGAGTGATCTGATCATTTATGAGTTACATGTCAGAGGATTTACAAATCATTCATCCTCAGGAGTCAAACATCCAGGAACTTTTGCAGGATTAAAAGAAAAGATCCCATATTTAAAAGAATTAGGGATCAATGCGGTAGAATTGATGCCGATCTTTGAATTTGACGAGATGATCAACGCAAGAGAAGTGGATGGGAAACAACTTGTTGAATATTGGGGATATAATACGGTTGATTTTTTTTCACCAAATGCTAGTTATGCAGCTGCTGAGGAAGTTAATAATGAAGGAAAGGAATTAAAAGAATTGATCCGTGAACTTCATGAAAATGGAATCGAAGTTATTCTGGATGTTGTATTTAATCACACTGCAGAAGGAAATGAAAATGGACCATTCTTCAGTTTCAAGGGATTTGACAACAATATCTACTATTTATTAACTCCAGAAGGTAATTATTATAATTTTAGTGGATGTGGGAATTCTCTAAATTGCAACCATCCAGTAGTACAGCAGATGATCCTTGAATGTTTAAGACATTGGACGGTTCATTATCGTGTAGATGGATTCCGATTTGATCTTGCAAGCATTCTTGGACGAGATGAAGATGGAATGCCAATGAATAATCCACCATTACTAAAAAGTCTGGCCTATGATCCACTTTTAAGGAATGTAAAACTGATCGCAGAAGCATGGGATGCAGGTGGATTATATCAGGTAGGAAACTTTCCAGCCAGCAAACGATGGGCAGAATGGAACGGACAGTACCGTGATACGATGCGAGGCTATCTAAAAGGTGATTTCTGGGAAGCTAACAGTGCTGCATGGAGAATTTGTGGTTCAGGTGACTTGTATGGCGGATATTACTCTGATGGAAACAGTAATTACGCTGGATACAATTCCTGTATCAACTTCCTCACATGTCACGATGGATTTACAATGTATGATCTCTATTCTTACAATAATAAACATAATGAGGCAAATGGTTGGAACAATACCGATGGGGCAAATGACAATCGAAGCTGGAATTGTGGTATGGAAGGAGATACAAAAGATCCGGAAGTACTCAAATTACGTTACCGCATGATCAGAAATGCTTGTGCTATCTTAATGTGCAGCCGTGGAACGCCAATGTTCTTCTCAGGCGATGAATTCGGAAATACGAAGTTTGGAAATAATAACAGCTACTGTCAGGATAATGAAATCTCATGGATTGATTGGAGCTTATTAGAGAAGAATAAAGATTTATTTGAATTCTTTAAATTTATGATCGATTACAGAAAAAAACATCCAGTTATCCGCAAGAAACTGGACAATGCAGTTTGCGGAATGGAAGCAATGCATGCACACGATGTTAATGCAGAACGTATGGAAGTACCACAAAATGCAAAAACACTGGCAGTAAGCTTTGCAGGATATGACCGCAAAAAAGGAAAAGACGATCTTGTATATGTAGCAGTCAATGCTTATTGGGAAGAAGTAAAGATTACACTTCCAAACCTTGCAAATCATGGAGCATGGTACTTAAGTGTGGATACTTATGGAGATGAGAAAGGAAAGTACTTCTATCAAGAAGGAGAAGAGATTCGCATTGATCGTGAATATGTGATGAAACCTCGGTCTATTGTGGTGTTTACTGGACGAGAAATTTTAAGATAAATTTTAATTTTAAATTTGTAGTTGGCTAACTGTAGATTTTGAGTATATGATAAAAAATAAATAAGCAACCGAAAGCGCAGCGGTGGAATTTTGCTCACATTTTGAACAAATCGCTGATCCGCCCAATTTCCTACGAAAACTCGCGTTGAAAGTTACTGAACCCAGTAGTCTTTGACGCTCAGACATTCGTCCAATTGGGCTGCGAATTTGTTCAAAATATGGCAAAATTCCAATGCTGCGCTTTCGGTTGCTTATTTAGTTTTTATCATATACCAGAAGTCTAAAGTGAGGACAATTATAAGATTGGAAAACTTATGTAGGTGTGTATGTTGAATGTTATTGTTTTCAATTTATGTAGTGGCAGACAGATATTATTATTGTCAATACAGTAAAACATACACACCTACCAGTGGTTTCGATAACTGAAATTATCAACCAATACCGTTTAACATACATTCTCTGTGTGGAGATTTGAATAGTGTTCTGTTGTATGGGATATAAATAAAAGAAAAAGAAAGATCATGAATAAGCAAAAGTGGCAATATGAGCACTTTTTGAATGCGTTTTTTACAAATTCGCAGCGTCCTGTGGTCGATTGTTTGAACGTAGCTGCGGGCATTTTGGCTCGCAGCCAGTGAGACAATATGTAATGACCCCCAAGTTTGTAGGATCGTGGATTTACCTGTATACTATGAATTGGAAACTAACAATGGTAACAGGGATTACCGCATACAAATTGGAGGTCATTATATGAATTATAACACAGTTTACGTAGGAATGGACGTTCATAAGGAAAGTTTTACTCTTTGTTCTTGCAAATATGAAGATGAAAAGGCATCTCATTACCAGAGAACACCAGCCAGTTACAAGAATGTATTAAGATATCTTGCATTTCTTCGCACTATATATGGAGAAGATACAAGATTTGTGTGTGGCTACGAAGCAGGATGCCTTGGGTATTCTTTGTATCATCAATTGGAAAATTTTAATGTGGAATGTGTGATCCTTGCACCAACTACAATGCTCGAACAACGCAGCAAAAGAAGGATTAAGACTGATAAAAGAGATGCAGAGATCATTGCAAAATCTCTGGCACAGCACAATTACAGTCCGGTACATATTCCAACGAAAATGGATAATCAGACAAAAGAATTCATCCGTATGCGTGATGATCATAAAGCGGAATTGAAAAAGATTAAACAACAGATCCTTGCCTTCTGTTTACGTCAGGGTTATCAGTATGATGGAAGTGGTAACTGGACAGCAAAACATGTGAAATGGCTGAGATCATTAAAAACAGAGGGTCTTTATAAAGAAATACTTGATGAATATCTGCTGACTTATACAATCCTGACAGATAAACTGAACCGTCTGGATCAGAGGATTGAAGAACTAGCATCCAAAGAAGAGTATAAAGAATCTGTCAGTAAGTTAACCTGTTTTCTAGGAATCAAGATACATACTGCGTTATCTGTAATTGTTGAAGTTGGAGACTTTCAGCGTTTTGTATCTGCACGAAAGTTTGCAGGGTATCTTGGATTGGTACCTGGACAACATTCCAGTGGCGATGACAGAAACGGACTTGGCATTACAAAAGCAGGGAACACCCATGTACGCAGACTGTTGGTAGAATCCGCACAAAGTTATACCCGTGGAAAGATCGGATATAAATCAAGAGTCTTAAGATCACGACAGGCGGGAAATTCACCGCAGATAATCAATTATGCAGACAGGGCAAATGAACGTCTGAGACGGCGTTATTACCAGATGGTTCTGAAAGATGGTAAAAAATATAATATTGCAAAAATAGCAGTTGCAAGAGAGCTTGCTTGTTTTATATGGGGAATGATGACAGATAATATTTACTGATATAAATATAGCACATTGATCACTATATCAAGACCAAGCCGCCAAAGGCGGTACTGCGTAGTCTTGACATACTGATCGATGTGCTAGAAATGATAATCAAGATGATGTAAGCCGGTCTCTGCCGCATACATCATCCAGCCTGTAATTAAAGTTGCAACTGAAGGCATCCCGAAAGAGTTTCGAATATGTTTAGGTTTGAACTATCTACGAGATAACTCTGTTGGCGCAGTAATATCTGTGATCCACGCCAGTGAGACAGCTAGAGTTCGCGGCGGACCATTGACCTGTCGGTAACCAATCCACGTATATCAGAGTGGCCAATGCCGGGAACTGATACATCGGAACTCTTTCTGGATGTCTTCAGAAACAATAAAATAAACATTTGTTGTGATTTCTGTTAATTTACTATTGACAAAAGTCATTACATATCAGTTATCGAAGGAACAGGCGCGGACCAGCGATTTGTAAAAAACGCTTTCAAAAATGCGGAGTGCCACTTTGCTTATTCATGATCTTTCTTTTTCTTTTATTTATATTCCATACAACAAAATACTACTTACAAATCTTTCCCAGTAAGCATCTCATAAGCCTGGAAATATTTATCGATTGTCTTATCAACAATGTCCTGAGGCAGTTTCCAGTCATGTTCGTTGCTCTTTAACCAGTCGCGGGCGAACTGTTTGTCGAAGGATGGCTGTCCATGACCTGGTTCGTATTCGTCTGCTGGCCAGAAACGAGAGCTGTCTGGTGTTAACATTTCATCTCCGATGACGATGTTACCGTTTTCATCAAGACCAAATTCAAATTTCGTATCTGCGATGATGATTCCGTGTTCTAATGCATAATCAGCACATTTCTTATAAAGTGCGATCGTCTTATCGCGTAACTGTTCAGCGTATTCCTGTCCTTTACCTGGGAATTCTTTCTCAAGAACTTCAATACTTCTTTCAAAAGAAATGTTCTCATCATGATCACCGATTTCTGCTTTTGTAGATGGTGTGTAGATTGGTTCAGGAAGTTTATCAGATTCTTTTAATCCTTCAGGAAGTTTGATTCCGCAGACTGTACCATTCTCCTGATAGCTTGCCCAACCGCTTCCTGTGATATATCCACGAACGATACATTCGATTGGAAGCATAGTAAGTTTCTTACACATCATGCTGTTTCCATCATATTTTTCCTGTTGGAAGAATTCAGGCATATCTTTGACATCAACAGAGATCATATGGTTAGGAACGATGTCTTTTGTAAGGTCAAACCAGAATTTGGACATCTGTGTTAAAACAGTTCCTTTCTTTGTGACATCATTCTTTAAGATGACATCAAAGCAGCTGATACGGTCAGTTGCAACCATGATCAGGCTGTCACCATTGTCATAAATCTCACGAACTTTACCTTCTTTGATCGGTTTCATTTCTTTCATTATTCATACCTCGCTGATAAATTGTATCAATGTTTCTCAAATTTTCACTCGTTGTTTACTAATATAACATCAATTGTTGAAAAAATAAAGTCTGGATTGGCGATTTCAGTATTTGTAATATATTTTGCCCTCGGTTCGTAAATCATATATAATGGTATGAGTGTCAAGAAGTATAATTTAAATGGAGGAAACTGATCGTTATTATGAAATTTTATTATGCCCCAATGGAAAGTATCACGATTTACTTATACCGAAACATTTACGAACAACTATTTGGAGAAATCGATAAATACTACACACCATTTATTATGCCAAATGGAAAAAGAACATTCAAAACAAGAGAATTTCAGGATGTATTGCCGGAACATAATGAAGGATTACATATCGTACCACAGATTT
The DNA here is from genome assembly GCF_030296915.1 of Anaerostipes hadrus ATCC 29173 = JCM 17467. Taxonomy (NCBI): domain Bacteria; kingdom Bacillati; phylum Bacillota; class Clostridia; order Lachnospirales; family Lachnospiraceae; genus Anaerostipes; species Anaerostipes hadrus. Next base: position 676,941 of record NZ_AP028031.1, read on the forward strand.
TAACGAAAAGTTCTGAAGATTTTATCAGAACAGCAAAAGAATTAAAAGAACTGGGATACGATGAAGTCAATTTAAATCTTGGCTGCCCGTCAAGAACCGTTGTAGCCAAACAAAAAGGCTCAGGATTCCTGCGAGAACCAGAAGTATTAGATGATTTCCTTACAGAGATCTTCGAAGCATTAGATATGAAGATCTCGATTAAAACAAGAATCGGATTAAGAGACACAGAAGAATTTGAAGAAATCTTAAGCGTCTACAACCGCCATCCAGTCTATGAACTAACGATCCATCCAAGACTACAGCAGGAATTCTATAAAGGAAAACCACACCTTGATGTCTTTGAATATGCAGTAAACCACAGCGAAAATCCACTCTGCTACAATGGAGATATCGTAACAAAAGAAGACTACGACAATATCACAACAAGGTTTCCAGATGTAGATGCAGTGATGATCGGAAGAGGTCTGTTAAGAAATCCAGCCCTTGTACGAGAAATCAAATATGGACAGAAACTGACCAAAAGAGAATTACTGAAAATGCATGATACACTTTATGAAGCATATCATGATTACCTAAGCGGCGACAAAAATGTTCTCTATAAGATGAAAGAATTCTGGAACAATGCAGCGGTCATGTTTACAAACCACGAAAAATACGCAAAGAAGATCCGTAAAGTTCAGACGTTAAAGAATTACGAACAGGCAGTGAATGCGTTATTTAATGATCAGGAACTGATCAAATAAAAATAAAAATCTAAATATACATATAGAAAGCCTATTGACAACACAAGCCCCAATATAATATAATCACTCAATAGGCAAAGACGGAGAAAAGTACCATAAATTATCGTTCCCAGTGAGTAGGCGATAGTGAGAATCCTGCAAAGTGAATTTATGCGAAGAACACTCCCGAGCATCAATCTGAACGCAGAACATGAATAGAACAAGATTCAAACCCTGTCAGTAGGTGCGACGTAAGCTGGGCGTTAACCGGCACACAAGAGAGACTGCAAGACAGTAAATCAGGTGGTACCGCGGACTAGAGATATACAGTTCGTCCTGAAGTAACAATTTCAGGACGGGCTTTTTTTGTACCTGATTTTAAGGTGACAGGGAACTAAGAAAACCGCCTGAACGCAAGATAGAGAATACAAGAAAAAGGAGAAAAGAAAATGTCAGACATGTACCGTACCAGAACCATGGACCAGATTTCTGAAGGTGACATCGGAGCACAATTAAAGATCGCCGGATGGGTAGAGAATATCCGTGACCACGGTGGAGTATCATTTATCGACTTACGCGATATGTATGGAGTGATGCAGGTTGTATTAAGAGATACAAGTTTATTAGACCATGTAAGAAAAGAAGAATGTTTATCTGTAGAAGGTGTGATCCAGCACAGAGACGAAGAAACATTTAACCCTAAGATTCCTACAGGAACGATCGAATTAGAAGCACACAAGATCGATATCTTAGGAAAAGTATACAGAGATCTTCCATTCGAGATCGCAACAAGTAAAGAAATCCGTGAAGATGTTCGTTTAAAATATCGTTACCTTGATATGAGAAACAGAAAGGTAAAAGATAACATTTTATTCCGTTCCAAAGTCATCCGTTTCTTAAGAGAAAAGATGGAAGACATGGGATTCGTAGAAGTTCAGACACCGATCCTTTGTGCATCATCACCAGAAGGAGCTCGTGACTACGTAGTGCCTTCAAGAAAATACAAAGGTAAATTTTACGCATTACCACAGGCACCACAGCAGTATAAACAGTTACTGATGGTATCTGGAATCGACAAATACTATCAGATCGCACCATGCTTCAGAGATGAAGATGCTCGTGCAGACCGTTCTCCAGGAGAATTCTATCAGTTAGACTTCGAGATGGCATTTGCAACACAGGAAGATGTCTTCAAGATCGGAGAAGAAGTATTAACAGAGACATTTAAGAAATTTGCACCAGAAGGAAGTGTGATCACAGAAGCACCATACCCAATCTTCAGCTACAAAGAAGCAATGCTGCAGTTTGGTAGTGACAAACCAGACCTTCGTAACCCATTAAGAATCATCGATGTGACAGACTTTTTCCAGAGATGTACATTCAAACCATTCCATGGACAGACAGTACGTGCGATCAATGTTCATGCAAAACTTTCCAAAGGACAGCATGAAAAACTGTTAAAATTCGCTCAGTCAATCGGTATGGGTGGACTTGGATACTTAGAAGTCAAAGAAGAACTGAAATACAAAGGACCAATTGATAAATTTATTCCAGATGATATGAAGATGGAATTAGCTGAAATGGCTGGATTACAGGAAGGAGATACGATCTTCTTCATCGCAGCACCAGAAAAAGCTGCTTGCATCTATGCAGGACAGATCCGTAATGAATTAGGAAGCAGATTAGACCTGTTAGAAAAAGACGCATACCGTTTCTGCTACATCAATGATTTCCCAATGTATGAAATCGATGAAGAAACAGGTAAATTAGGATTTACACATAACCCATTCTCTATGCCACAGGGTGGATTAGAAGCATTAAATGAAAAAGATCCATTAGATATCTTAGCATACCAGTATGATATCGTATGTAACGGAGTAGAATTATCATCAGGAGCCGTTCGTAACCATGACATGGAGATCATGGAAAAAGCATTCGACATCGCAGGATATGACAAAGAAACATTAAAAGACAAATTTGGAGCATTATACAATGCATTCCAGTTCGGTGCACCACCACATGCAGGAATGGCACCAGGAGTAGACCGTATGATCATGTTACTTCGCAACGAAGAGAACATCCGAGAGATCATCGCTTTCCCAATGAGCGGAACAGCACAGGATCTGATGTGCGGAGCACCAAACGAAATTACAGAACAGCAGCTTCGTGAAGTGCATATTAAGGTTAGAGATTAATTAGAGATTATAAGATTAAAAAAAAGACAGGAAACAGACCAAAGAAGGTCAGCTTCCTGTCTTTTTATTTACCAAAAAAATTTTACATGCTACAATAATAAAAAACAGACATCAAAGAAGGACACCAACATGAAGATCAAAAATGTAACAATCAAAGATTTTGACACAGCCTATGAATACATCAAAAAACTCTGGGACTACAACACCTACGACTATGAAACAACCAAAGAAGTCTACGAAAAAGTACTACAAGACGAAAACAGTTTTGCATTTTTGGCAATAGAAGACGATGGAACTTTTCATGGATTCTGCCATGGAGATTATTTTCAGACCTTCTGGATGTCAGGGCTTACCTGCTATGTATCAAGTTTGATCACAAACGAAGAAGACCGAGGTAAAGGATATGGTGTAAAATTATTAGATCATGCAAAGAAATTGGCAAAAGAACGAGGATGTAAAGCAATCACTTTAGACTCCGGACTGCCAAGAGTACAAGCTCACGGATTTTATGAACACTATGGATTTGAAAAAAGCTGTTATGGATTTGAATTAGCTTTGTAGAAGAAAGGAAAATTAATGAAAATATTAGTCAGTGCCTGCCTGTTAGGAATCGATTGCAAATATAACGGAAAAAACAACAAAAATGATAAAATCATAGAATTACTAAAAGACCATGAACTAATTCCAGTCTGTCCAGAGATCATGGGAGGACTGCCAACACCAAGAATTCCGGCAGAAATACATCAAAACAAAGTTATCGCAAAAGATGGCAAAGATGTTACAAAACAATACCAAAAAGGTGCCAAAGAGACACTAAAAATTGCAAAGTTATATAACTGTCACACAGCGATCCTAAAAGAAAAAAGTCCATCTTGTGGCTGTGGCAAAGTCTATGATGGAACATTTACAGGCACGCTGATCAATGGGGACGGAATCACAGCTAGATTATTAAAAGAACATGGAATCAAAATCACAGGGGAAACAACCTTAGATATCACAGAATAAAACAGTGAACAGTAAAATGAGGATCCAAATATGAACAACAAACAAAAACTATTAACCGCAACAGCGATCACAGGAACTATTGTCAGTGCATCTGCATTTACTGTCTTCGATTATGCGATCTGTCGAAGAAAAAAACAGCCAGATGTCCGTAAAAAAGAAAAATGGAAACCATATCTTGATTACGTTTTAAAAGAACAAGAATGGCTAAAAGAACACCAAGAACAAGAATTAAAAGAGATCAGATCAAAAGACGGACTAACACTACGGGCAGCCTACATCCCAAGAGAAAATACCAAAGGAACTATTATCTGCATGCACGGTTACCATTCAACAAACGATATCGAATTCGTACCGGAAGTCCGATTTCTATGGAATCTTGGATACAGCATTCTTCTTCCATGGCAGAGAAGCCACGGAAAAAGCGAAGGACGCTATATTACTTATGGAGTGAAAGAACGCCATGATCTCAAACGATGGATTTTGTATACCAATCGGCATCTGGCAGCCAAGAACAAAGATATTTTTCTATGTGGAATTTCTATGGGGTGTGCTACAACCTTAATGGCAGCAGATCTGGACCTTCCAGACAATGTAAAAGGAATTATTGCTGACTGCGGATTCACTTCTCCATGGGATATCATCAAACACGTAGCCAAAGAAAGATTTCATCTTCCACCATTTCCATTAATGTACATGGTAGATTTGATCAGTGAAGTAGTAGCAGGATTTGGATTGAAAGAAGTCAGCATCCCAGAAATCATGAAACGAAACAAGATTCCAGTGTTGTTTATCCATGGAGATGCAGACGATTACGTTCCGATGTGTATGACAATCAAAAATTATGAAGCCTGTGCATCAAAGAAAGAACTCTATATTGTTTCAGGAGCAGGACACGCACTAGCATTTTCAAAAGATATGGAAGAGGGAAAACGAAGAATCAAAAATTTCATAAATAAATATAAGACGATCTAAAATAAGAAGAACCATTCCGTATAAATGATGTTACAGAATGGTTCTTGTATTATAAATTTCCTAAAAAAACCTATTTTAAGATTATAAGATAACTTTCCGGCCGCTGTGTGATCTTGATTTCTTTCAGAATTCTAAAATTGGATTTTACAGCGAACTGTTTTACATATTCACGGTTTCTTGTATACATAATGATTGTTCCTTCAGGTCCAAGAACTCTTTTGGCAAATGGAAAGAACTTCTCATAAACCTCACGAATCTCCGCTTCTGTCTTCTGGCCAGTCGCATAAGGCATCTCCGTAAAGATTTCATCAAAAGGATAGTCATGGGTAAATGTAAAACAATCCTTATTGATATAATGAACGATCTGGTCTGCAAGATTTGTGTTATAGATCGCTTTCTCAATGGCTTCTGGAGAATGATCGATACCATAAGAAGTATTCCCTTTTACAACCTTCTGACGCTCGATCAGCATCGTACCAACCCCACAGAAAGGATCAAGAATCTGCGCATCTGGGATCATGTAATCTTTGGCAAGTTCCACAAGCAAAGCAGCATTGACTGGTTTGATACTTGTTGGAATGAACTCCTCGCGGTAACTAAAACGACGATCAACGATCGTATTTAATTTCACTAATAAATAATAATCCCCAGATTTACCTTCTATCATACGGATCTCAAATTCATAATGAGACGTAGAATTTCTTAATTTATGTGCTGTCAGCTCTTCTAATTTCGAAGCAACTTTCTTCGCAAATTTGGAACGTTCAGAAAGTGCCATACGGCTTTTCACTCCGATTCGGAAATAAAAAGGAAAATCCCCTTCATGAGTATTTTCTAATAATGCCATTAAATTCGAACCAGCGATCACGGATGCAGCAACATCAGCATCAGGTTTACATGAAACCATGCCTGGAATCTGAAATAACAATTCATTGTATGTGCGGATCGGTAATAAACGATTCAGATGATTTGTCTTTACACGCACGCCCATTTTTGAAGAAGCAGCTGAAGATTCTTCCATCAAGGCAGCAGTAATTTCCGGGTGTAATGGGTTAGTGCGGAAAATACAATGAAATGTCTGGCGGCCGCCTAAAAATCTATGCTTCTTAAATGGTTCGATAGTATTGATCAGTTCAGAAAGTGCATGAAGTTCATGTTCTACATGCTTTTTCTCATCGTCAGAAGCTTCATAAAGAGATAATTCTTCATAACGTTTTCGGAAAACATCTACATAAGGAGCCGCATTTAAAGATTTTAAAGCAGTTAAATAAGCCTCTTTTGCAAAACGTGTATCTTCTGTCTGATAAGCATGAAATACAGCATCGCTTTCAGAAGAAAGTGCCAGATCACCGATCAAAAGAGCAGCATTTTTTCTTGTTTTTGCATCTTCATTTTCTAAAAATACGGATAAGTCCAGATCACCATCATGGATCCAAGACAACAAAAGCTCTCTTTTAGAAGAATCTTTGATCTCCTGACGCAGGGAACTTAAAGACTGACGTACTTCGATATTTTGATTTAATCTTTTACATAAACGATTGATCATATATACATTCCTTTTCTAAATAATGTGTATAAGGAAAAGTCCTTAAAAACTATAAAAACAGTATACCTTATTGAAATAATTTTTGCAAAAAAAGTGAAAATCATGCTATAATAATACGTAACCAAGGGAATAATAGGTAAGGAAGTATATGAAACATATAACGATCAAGAGAGCAGAGCAGGCAGATGTCGATGTGATCATGCAATTGATGCAAGAAGCAGTGGATACTGTGAAGGTTTCCGATTGGTTTCTGCCAGATAACAGACAATATATAGAAGAACACATAAGCGACCGGGGATTTACATTGAAGGCTTTATCAAGTAACAATGAGATCTTGGGCTTTTTTATTGTCGATCTTCCGGGAGAGTCAAAACATAATCTTGGATATGATCTGAATTATGACGATCATAAGATACACAAAGTTGCACATATGGACTACGCAGTTGTGACAAGTAAAGCAAGAGGTTTGGGGCTTCAGAGAAGATTTTTCAAAGAGGCAGAGAAACAATTAGAAGACACGATATATGAATACTTCCTTGGAACCGTTCATCCGGATAATATCTACAGTCGGACAAACTTTGTCAAAGCAGGTTACAGGGAAGCAAGACAAATGTCAAAATATGGTGGTATGCAACGTATCATCATGGAAAAGGAGAAATGACTATGAGTGATCAGTATGATGTTATTATGATCGGAGCAGGACCTTCTGCTATATTTTGTGCTTATGAATTAAAGAGAAATAAGCCAGATATGAAAGTTCTTATGATCGAAAAGGGACGAAGGATCGAAAGAAGAGCCTGTCCAAAACGAAATACAAAGGTATGTGTTGGATGTAAACCATGCTCTATCACAACAGGATTTGCCGGAGCTGGAGCATTTTCTGACGGTAAATTATCTTTATCTCCAGATGTAGGAGGGAACCTTCCAGAGATATTAGGATATGACAGAACGATCGAATTATTAAAAGAATCCGATGACATTTATTTAAAATTCGGAGCTGATGAGAAAGTATACGGAATTGATGAAGCGGAAGAGATTGCAAGCATCCGTAAGAAAGCAATTCAGGCGAACTTGAAGCTGATCGAATGTCCGATTAGACATTTGGGAACAGAAGAAGGGTACAAGATCTACTCAAGACTTCAGGAACATTTATTAAATGAAGGTGTTGATATGATCTTTGATACCATGGTCAAAGATATCATCATTGAAGATGGGGTTGCAAAGGGTGTTGTCACAGACAAAGGTGAGACATATACAGCCGATGAGATCGTAGCAGCCGTAGGACGAGAAGGATCTGAATGGCTAAGCGGAATCTGTAGAAAATACGACATTGAAACACAGGTAGGAACCGTTGATGTCGGAGTCCGTGTAGAAGTTCGAGACGAGATCATGGAAGAATTAAATAAAAGTCTTTATGAAGCAAAACTTGTTTATTACACGCCAACATTCGACGATAAAGTCCGCGTATTCTGCAGCAATCCATCGGGGGAAGTAGCAACAGAATATTATGAAAATGGTCTGGCAGTGGTAAATGGTCATGCATACAAAGCAGACGAATACAAGACAAACAACACAAACTTTGCATTACTAGTATCTAAGAACTTTACAAAACCATTTAAAGAGCCGATTCAATATGGAAAACATATCGCACAGTTAAGCAATATGCTTTGTGATGGCAAGATCTTAGTACAGAGATTTGGAGATTTTGTGAGAGGAAGAAGAACAACCGAAGAACGTCTGGTAAGAAATAACATTACACCGACATTAAAAGATGCTGTTCCAGGAGATCTTTCACTTGTATTCCCATATCGAATCATGAAAGACATCGAAGAGATGATCTATGCATTAGATGAAGTAACACCAGGTATGGCAAGTGATGAGACACTTCTTTACGGTGTAGAAGTTAAATTCTATTCAAATAAGATCTTAACAAACAAAGACTTTGAAACTAATATCAAAGGACTACGCGCAATCGGTGACGGAGCATCTGTAACAAGAGGATTACAGCAGGCATCTGCGAATGGATTAAGCGTTGCGAAGAGTATCTTAAATAAATAAAATATCAAATAAAAATATTAAAACAAAAATCCCTGACAGGTTTCTAAACCATTAGGGATTTTTCTGTTTGAGAATCCTGCAAAGAATGATTCTTCCTTATAAAAAAATTATTTTTTGAATTTAGGATGTTTTTCATAGAAAGCTTTGTTCGCCTGCTCTCCTGCAAGGATCAATCGATGAAGTCCTTCTTTAGGACATAAAGTTCCAGTATATCCCATCATGGAAAGAACCTGCATGATATGTGTGTAGTATACACCAGTACTTTCTTTGGATACTTCATAAAGCTGATCCATCGTGATCGGATATTCATCCATCAATGACTGATAAGATTTTGTGACAGCATCGGATAATTTCTTTAAGTCTTTGCTTAAAGAATGCTGAAGCCGGTCAGTGTCAATCGGATAATAACATAAAATATGAACATTCGTCTGTGTCTCCTCATGCCATGCGTTTGCCTCGACGGCAGGAATCGCATGAACACCAAGCTCTTTCCCAAGTCTTACAGCTTCCGGAATGGAATGTGTTGATTCGTGGTCAGAGATTGCAATATAATCAAGGCCGATACGTTTCGCATAAGGAATGATCTGGTCAACACGCATAGCACCATCCGATAAAACGGTGTGACAATGTAAGTCTGCTTTTATATAAAAAATACCTCCAAAATATTTATTCCATTTTCTTTAAGATCGTTAAAATATTAGATAATGACTGATGAAATAATTCCTGATCTTCTTTTGACAGTGATTCAAAACGTTTGGAAAGGTATTCTTTGACAAGCGCTTTTTCCTGAAGGATCAGCTGGTTTCCTTTCTCTGTGAGTTTTACATAAACCATTTTTCTGTTTTCATCACTTCTAAAACGTGTGACATACTCATCCTTCACAAGTGGAGAAACGGCTCTTGTAGCCTGTTCCTTAGATGATGCCAGATAAGAAGATAACTGTGACATATTCAATGAACGACCTCCAGACAGTGCAAATAAGATAAGAATCTGTGTTTTGGTAAGATCCATGGAAGGTATGTCGATCGTGTTTAAAAGAAATTTCTGACAGATTGGAAAAATTTCAAAAAGTGCAGAAACATCATTCAATGTAAATCCCTCTCTTTCGATGTTTTTCTAACTAAAAGTATACCACTTTATGAATAAAAATCAATAATCAACAAAAATCAATATTTGACAAAAGTCAAATAAAAAGATAAAATAGGAGAAACACTATAAAATGACCTTGATCAAAGGAGGTAACCTATGAGTGAAACAACAACACAGATGCAGGATTTTCTGACACGCCAGGCGAAAGTCTGCCATGATAATTGTGAGATAGAGAAAGATCTGTACAAAGAGCTGGGAGTGAAACGAGGACTCAGAGATGTCGATGGAGTCGGCGTTCTTGCAGGTCTTACGAATATATCCTGTATTCAATCCAGTGAGATGATCAATGGAGAGAAAGTACCTTGTGAAGGAAAGTTATTTTATAGAGGATATAATATATATGAATTAGTCGATGGATTTATGAAGAGAGGCGAATTTGGATTTGAAGAAATCACCTATCTTTTACTATTTGGAAAACTGCCGGATGAAAAACAATTGAAAGAATTCAGAGAAATTTTGGCACAGAGTATGACACTTCCAAAGAATTTCACAAGAGATGTTATTTTAAAGGCACCATCGAAAGACATTATGAATACGTTGACAAAGAGCATTTTAACACTGGCATCGTATGATGATAAAGCATCTGATATTTCTATGGAAAATGTATTAAGACAATGTCTGATGTTGATCAGTGTTTTGCCGATGATGGCAGTTTATGGATATCATGGTTACAATCATTACGTCAATGATGACAGCCTGTACATCCATCGTCCAGATCCAAACTGTTCCATGGCAGAAAATATTTTAAGAATGCTGCGTCCAGACAAATCTTATACAGAATTGGAAGCCAGAGTGTTAGATATTGCACTCGTTCTTCATATGGAACATGGAGGAGGAAATAACTCAACATTTACAACCCATGTCGTGACATCTTCAGGATCAGATACATATTCAGTGATCGCAGCTGCACTTTCATCATTGAAAGGTCCCAAACATGGAGGAGCGAATATCAAAGTTGTTGAGATGATGCAGGATTTAAGAAAAAATGTGGATGATATCAGTGATGAAAGTCAGGTAGAAGAATACTTAAGAAAACTGCTGCACAAAGAAGCATTTGACCAAAAAGGACTGATCTATGGAATGGGGCATGCAGTATATAGTATTTCAGATCCAAGAGCGCAGATTTTCAAAGCTTTTGTAAAGAAACTGGCCCTTGCAAAAGAAAGAGAAAAAGATTTCGAACTCTATTCTATGATTGAAACATTGGCACCAAAAGTAATCGCAGATGAACGAAAAATCTACAAAGGGGTCAGTGCAAATGTCGATTTCTACAGTGGATTTGTGTATAGTATGTTAGATATCCCATTGGAATTGTTCACACCGATCTTTGCGATGGCAAGAATCGTTGGATGGAGTGCCCATCGTTTGGAAGAATTAACAAATGTGGATAAGATCATTCGTCCTGCGTATCAGAGTGTACAAGATGAGAAAGAATATATTGAGATGGAAGATCGATAAAAAAGAGGGATTCCCTCTTTTTTTATGCAAAAATATAAGCTTATAAAATGAGGAAAACCGGAGACGAGGAGGGTCTCCGGTATTATGAAAAAGTATGAAAAAAAGTTTTAGCTAAGTAAGTTTGTTTGTTACTTGCTATGGTTTTAGTATACTCAGTAAATGTGAAAGAATTGTGTCTAAAAAATGATGAATTTATGTTTTTTGGTCATATTTTGAGAAATTCAGTGATTCCATATGCAACTCCGTCCTTGTCATGATGTTTTGTGATAAAGGTCGCAGCATCCTTACATTTTGAAGAAGCATTTTCCATGGCAATTCCGATACCAGCTTCTTTTAACAGATCAATGTCATTATCACCATCACCAAAGGCAGCGGTTTCTCCAGGTTTTAGATTCAAATATTCCCGAATAAAACGAAGTCCGGAATGTTTTCCGGCATCTTTATGAGAAATCTCGATCAGCTGCGAAACAGAAGAAGTAATATAGATCTCATCACAATTATATTTAAGTTCATTCCAAATGAGCTGCTTTTGCTGCTCGCCAGAGACAACAATATCCATACTGTCAATATGATCAATATGTTCTCGAATAAAAGAAATAATATCATCAATAGGAATTCTTGTAGATTGGATGTAAGGAATTGCTTGTGGAGTTGTACTATAGGAAACAGGATCTTCCACATAAGCTTTCAGGGCATAAGCTTTGCCATCAATAAAAACTTCAAGGGCAGTCTCATGCTGTTTAGCAATCTGAATTATACATTCAACGGAAGCAGGTGTCATCTTATATTCATGAAGACAGGTGCTTGTAGGAATATGGTAAATGGCAGCACCATTAGAAGTAATTGCATATTCAATTCCAGGCACAGCAAGAACATCTTTAGGCAGCGTATCAAAAGAACGTCCACTTGCGATCACAATGTGAACACCATTTTCAATTGCATGACATAAAGCATTATAATTTCCGTCAGAAAGCCGTCCACTTGCATTTAATGTTGTACGGTCAAGATCAAGTGCAATACATTTTATATTCATAAGAAACCTCCAGATTTCGCATTTGTTATACATAGTCGATATTGTGTAATATATTTTACACATATGAAAATATTGTATCTTTTCTTTGAAACAATTACAATATACGAAAGGAGGAAAAATAAAAATGGGAATGACAACATTATGCTATATAGAAAAAGATAACAAATATCTGATGCTGCATCGCATCAAGAAAGAACATGATATCAATAAAGATAAATGGATCGGAGTCGGTGGTCATTTTGAACATGGAGAAAGCCCGGAAGACTGCATGTTTCGTGAAGTTATGGAGGAAACAGGACTAACTCCATTGTCATATAGATTTTGTGGTATCGTCACATTTTTGTCCGATATGGGAACTGAAAAAGAAGCATGGGAATATATGTGTTTATACCATATCGAAGAATTCAAAGGCGAGATCAAAGAATGTGATGAAGGAGTACTAGAATGGGTAGACAAAGAAAAAATATTAGACCTTGATCTGTGGGAAGGTGACAGGTTATTTTTACGCTATATGCAAGAAAGAAGATCATTTTTTTCGTTGAAATTGGTATATGAAGAAGGAAATCTGGTGCAAGCAGTCGTAGATGGAAAAGACTTGGAATTTTTTGATATCTTAGATGAAAATGGAAACAAAACAGGAAAGATCAAAGAGAGATCTTTGGTCCATGAAGATGGAGATATCCATGGAACTGTGCATATCTGGATCAGAAGAAAAACAGAAAAAGGATATGACCTGTTACTCCAAAAACGAAGCAAACAAAAAGACTCCTTCCCGGGCTGCTACGACATCTCATCCGCAGGTCATATCAGCGCAGGCGATGAACCATTAGAAACCGCATTAAGAGAACTAGAAGAAGAACTAGGGATCAAAGCAGAACCAGAACAACTTAAAAAAGTATGTATGCATGAAGGAAGCATGAATGGAAACTTCTATGGAAGAGAATTTAAGAATCATGAGATCAGCACGGTTTATATGTATGAAGAAACAGTGGATATTACAAAACTTAAACTACAGAAAGAAGAAGTCGAAGAGGTTATGTGGATGGATCAAGAAGAACTGATTCAGAAAGTGAGAGATGGTGGGATTCCAAATTGTATATACTTGGATGAAGTAGAGAAAATTTAATTTGTATGAGTTGAAGGTCATTGAGTATTTAGAGAAAAAATGAAAGATAGCCTGTGAGCAACACGAATTCCATTGACGGAGTTTTGACAGAACGCTTATCCGCTGGATCTCCTGCAATAACTCGCGTTCAAAGGTACTGAAACCAGTAGTCTTTGACGCTCAAACAATTGCCCGATCCAGCTGCGATTCCGTCAAAACTCCTATGGAATTCGATTGTTGCTCACAGGCTATCTTTCATTTTTTCTCTAAATACTTGAAGACTTTCAATCATAAAAATAAGAAAATTTAAGCTGATGGATGTATGTTAAACATTATTGTTTTTTATTTTGACAGTGGCAGACAGATACTATTATCGCCAATACAGTAAAACATACACACTGTGTAGTGATTTGAATAGTGTTTTGTTGTATGAGTCAGAAAGAAGATAAGAAGAACTATTTATAAGGATCCAAGGTGACAACATGAGCACTTTTTGAATGCGTTTTTTACAAATTCGCAGCGCCCTGTGGTTGATTGTCTGACCGTAGCTGCGGGCATTTTGGCTCGCAGCCAGGGAGTTATCAAAGGAACAGGCGCGGATCGGCGATTTGTAAAAAACGCTTTCAAAAATGCGGAGTGTCACCTTGGATCCTTATAAATAGTTCTTCTTATCTTTTTTCTGACTCATACATGACCAACACTACCACTTCAAATCAGGATTGTATAAAAACGAATAATCTATAGAACTCTTACTAAATTATGCTATAATATACAAGATTAATCAAACAGTTTCAAAATGAAAGAGGGAGTATCAAATGAAAAGGTTATTATTAGTTTTAATGCTGATTCTGGGAGCAGTAATGATCACAAGCCGTCCGGTGGCGACTTATGCATATACAGATGAAGAAAAGCAGCAGGCGAAATCATGGCTGTCTTCGCATGGTTATCCACCAACAAGAGCAGGGGCAGAACAGGCATATCAGGATTATATGGATGGAAAGATTGATGTTCCAGAAGCAGATGCATATATGGGAAAGAACCAGAAAAATGACATAGAAGAAAAGAAAAATCCAACTGTGAAGACAGAAACAAAAAAAGATAAACAATCTAAAAATAGTACAACAAAACAAGAAAATTCATCTACAGAACAGACAAACAACAGTACAACATCTGCAAAAGAATCAACAACACAAGGAACAACAGAAACAACAACGACCAAAGTGACAACAGAAACAAAAGAACAGAAACAACAAAAAGAAGAAAAAAAGAAAAAAGAGCAGAAAGAAACAAAGAAAAAACACACAACAGGGATTGCGATCGGAGCAGCTGCAGTCGTGATTTTTGCTTTACTTGTAGTATTTATGCGAAAGAGAATGTAAAAAACGCTATGCTGAAGTGATAGAAAATTCACTTGACACAACAGTTAGCGAGTGCTATTCTATAAATAAATTACATAACGTCTTCAGGGCAGGGTGCAAGTCCCTACCGGCGGTTATAGCCCGCGAGCCTTATATGGCATGACTTGGTGAGATTCCAAGGCCGACAGTACAGTCTGGATGGAAGAAGATTTAAGAAGTGATATTGATCATCATGTCCTGGGATTTTTATAATTCCAGGATTTTTTATTTCAAAAAGAAATATCAAGATATCAAAAAGGAGTTCCTGAAGAATTAGAACAAAGATCAGGAGCTCCTTTTTATATTTCCGATTTCAATACCAATCAAAATCCAACCTCCCAAAATCAAAGAACCTGAAGGGAAGGGAGAAAAATATTTGAAAGAAGAATATATGCGGCGTGCGATCGAACTTGCCAAGAAAGGCTGTGGATATACCAATCCAAATCCTTTAGTCGGAGCAGTGATCGTAAAAGATCAAAGGGTTATTGGGGAAGGATATCATGAGAAGATCGGCGGATTACATGCAGAGAGAAATGCCTTAAAAAACTGTATAGAAGATCCTGAGGGAGCTGAGATTTATGTAACATTGGAGCCATGTTGCCATTATGGAAAAACACCACCATGTACGGAAGCATTGATCGAAGCGGGGATTAAGAAAGTATATGTCGGGAACTTAGACCCTAATCCGAAAGTGGCAGGAGGCGGGATCAAAATCCTGAATGATCATGGCATAGAAACAGAAACAGGAATCCTTGAAGAAGAGTGCAGACAGTTAAACGATATATTTTTTCACTATATTCAAAATGATATTCCATATACAGCGTTAAAATACGCAATGACATTGGATGGAAAGATCGCAACAGCAACCGGTGAATCCAAATGGATCACAGGAGAAGAAGCCAGAAGACATGCACATACATTACGACACCAGTATGCAGCAATCATGGCAGGGATCGGTACGGTTTTAGCAGATGATCCCATGTTAAATGCAAGAATTGAACATGGAAATGATCCAATCCGTGTGATATGTGATTCAAACTTAAGGATTTCGGAAGGATCAAATATCGTAAAAACAGCCAGAGAAATTCCAACGATCATTGCTACCATAAGTGAAGATCAAGAAAAAATTGCAAAATTAGAACAAAAAGGATGCAAGATCTTAAAAACGTCAGAACAAGACGGAAAGGTCAATGTCAAAGAAGTTTTAAAACAGTTAAGAAATATGGAAATTGACAGTGTTTTAGTTGAGGGTGGTGGAATCTTGAATGAATCCTTGATCAAAAACGACTGTGTTCACAAAGTTTATGCCTATATTGCTCCAAAATTATTTGGAGGAGAAAAGGCCAAAACACCTGTAGAAGGCAAAGGAATCGAAAGGATCCAAGAAGCTTTGGTATTTGATGAATTAAAGGCAACACCACTTGGAAATGACATATTACTGGAAGGGAAGGTGAGATCATGTTTACCGGAATCGTAGAAGAATTAGGAACAGTCATATCCCTGAAGCGAGGAAGCAAAGCAGCAGTCCTTACGATCAAAGCAAATGTTATTTTTGAAGATCTTAAATTGGGAGACAGCGTAGCAGTTAATGGTGTCTGCCTGACAGCGACTCACATTAGAGGCAATACATTTCAGGCAGACGTGATGAATGAGACATTCAACCGAAGCAGTCTTGGAAGTTTAAAAAAGGGATCTGTTGTCAACTTAGAGCGAGCGATGGCAGCCAATGGAAGGTTCGGAGGTCATATGGTAGCAGGCCATGTGGACGATACAGGGGAACTTGTTAGTATAAAACAAGATGATAATGCTGTATGGTTTACGATCAAAGCCCCAGAAAATATCATGAAATACTGTATTGAAAAAGGATCGATCGCACTCGATGGAATCAGCTTGACGATCGCTAAGTTAAGCGATGATACCATTTCCGTATCCATGATCCCACATACCATAAAAAATACCAATTTTGGATATAAAAAACCAGGAGATAAGATCAATCTGGAGAATGACATGGTTGGGAAATATATAGATAAACTGCTGCATTTTGATCAGCAGGAAACAAACGACAAACATACAAACAGCACCTTAACAATGGAAATGTTAAGAAATGCTGGATTTTAATAAAAAACGAGGAGGAAAAAGACAAGATGAGCGATGTAGTATGCGAAGTAATCGCACAGCTTCCAACAAAATATGGAACATTTGAGGCACATGGGTATGTAGACCAGAGAAGTGGGGAACATCATGTAGCACTGGTCAAAGGAGATATCGCAGACGGAGAACCAGTTTTATGCCGTGTGCATTCTGAGTGCCTGACTGGGGATACTTTTGGATCTCTACGCTGTGATTGTGGAGAACAGCGAAGTCGTGCAATGCGTCAGATCGAGAAAGAAGGACGAGGGGTTTTCTTATATATGCGTCAAGAAGGACGAGGAATCGGATTGATCAATAAACTGAAAGCTTATGTATTACAGGAACAGGGAATGGATACAGTCGAGGCCAACTTAGCTCTTGGATTTAAAGATGATGAACGAGATTACAGTGCAGGAGCCATGATCTTACAGGATCTAGGAATCAAAAAACTGCGACTGATGACAAACAATCCAACCAAAATTGACGGATTAAATGAATATGGACTCGAGATCGTAGAACGAGTACCGATCCAGATGCCAATCAATCCATTTGATAAATATTATATGCAGACAAAGCAAAAGAAAATGGGACACATGACAACATACGAAGTTTAAATTAACAGAAAAATTAAAAAAATTAAGGCCCCAGGGACCTTAAGATTAACGAAATTAACGAAGAAAAAAGGAGTAATTAAAATGAGAGTATTAGAAGGTAAATTAGTAGCAAGCGGATTAAAAGTAGGAATCGTAGCAGCCAGATTTAATGAATTTATCGTATCCAAATTAGTATCCGGAGCTTTAGACGGATTGAAAAGACATGATGTGAAAGAGGAAGATATCGATATCGCATGGGTACCAGGAGCTTTTGAGATTCCACTGATCGCAGACAAGATGGCAAAAAGCAAAAAATACGATGCAGTGATCTGTCTTGGAACAGTGATCCGTGGAGCAACAAGCCATTATGATTATGTATGTAACGAAGTATCCAAAGGAATCGCACAGGTATCATTAAATACAGGAATTCCAGTTTTATTCGGAGTTGTTACAACAGAAAATATCGAGCAGGCGATTGAACGTGCTGGAACAAAAGCAGGAAACAAAGGATATGACTGTGCATTATCTGCAATCGAAATGGTACAGCTGATCAAAGAAGTAGAAGCATAAAAAGAATCAGGAATTAAAGCAGGAAGTTAGTATGGAACAATATTATTTAGGATTTGACGCAGGAACACAAAGTGTAAAAACAGCAGTTTATGATATTGATATGAACCTGATCGTGCAGGATACCAATGCAACAATCTTAAATTATCCACATCCGGGATGGGTGGAAATGGACGCAGACCAGTATCTTCATGCAACGGTTACAGGGATCAGAAACTGCGTTACAAAGATGAAAGAAAAGAATCTGGATCCAGACAACATCCGCTCTATTTTTGGAGATGGGATCATCTGCGGGATTGTCGGTGTTGATAAGGACTGCCATGCGATCACACCTTACATCAATTATCTGGATTCCAGAACAAAAGAAGATGTTGAGGAACTAGCATCCCATCATTATGAGATCTGGGCAAAAGAGACTGGAAATCCTCAGCCAAACTGCATGTTTCCAGCGATGTTTGCACGTTGGATGATGAACAATTGTGAGGGCTTTAAAGAAAAAGGCAGAAAATTCATGCACAATGCCCCATATATCCTGGCCAATCTTGCAGGACTGTCTGCAGAAGATGCATTTATCGACTGGGGAACAATGTCTGGATGGGGACTAGGATACCGCGTAACAGAGAAAAAATGGTCCAAAGAACAATTAGAGATCCTTGGAATCCCAATGGAAATGATGCCAAAGATTCAAAAACCATGGGATATCATAGGAACGTTATCAGAGACATTTGCAAAAGAAACCGGGTTGAAACCAGGAATCCCAATCTGTGCGGGAGCTGGAGATACGATGCAGTCTATGATCGGATGCGGAGTGATCAAACCAGATCAGGCAGCCGATGTAGCAGGAACATGTGCAATGTTTTGTATCGCAACCGATGGGATCAATGAAGAATTAAGCAAACCAGAAAATGAACTGATCTTCAACAGCGGAACTTTAGAAAATACATACTTTTATTGGGGATTCATAAGAACTGGTGGATTAGCACTTCGTTGGTATCGAGATAATGTATGCAACGAAGCAGGAAATGGAGCATATTTTGATGAATTAAATGAGAAAGCACAAAATGTTCCATGCGGATCCAAAGGAGTTCTGTTCCTTCCATATTTAACAGGAGGATTTGGAGAAACATCCAATGCAAGTGCCTGTTTCCTGAATATGACGATGGACACAGATCAGGGAGTACAGTGGCGTGCAGTTTTAGAAGCAATCGGTTACGATTATATGAGTGTGACAGATATTTATAAAAAAGCAGGCGTGCCACTTGAATTTATGACGATCACAGAAGGTGGAAGCAATTCAGAAGTCTGGAATCAGATCAAAGCAGACATGTTAGGATGTAAGAGTGCCACATTAGAAAATGCACAAGGAGCAGTTCTTACAGATGCAGTGATCGCAGCATATGCGGTAGGAGATCTGGAAGATCCAAGTCAGGTATTTGAAAAAACAAGAAAGATCAAGAAAATTTATGAACCTGATCCAATAAGAACAAAATACTATCGCAGTATTTATGAACAACAAAGAAAACTGATCAAAGACGATATGGCAGCAGTTTTTCAGACTTTACACCAGATCAGTAAGATTCAAGAACAAAGCAATGATTAAAAAAATGAAAAGGCTTCTTTACAAGAGGTCTTTTTTTCTTGTACAATAAAAGATAAAGTATATAAAAATAAGTTATAAGCAACTAACTTTGTAGATGATTTTTGATCAATTAGATTTCAAGGAGGAAAAAGTCATGGATAACGAAAAGATTGAAAAATTACAACAGATGATCGATGAAAGTAATCATATCGTATTCTTTGGTGGCGCAGGTGTTTCAACAGAGAGTCATATTCCAGACTTTCGAAGCACGGATGGTTTGTATCACCAGACTTATAAATATCCACCCGAGGTTATGGTAAGCCATACATTTTATACACAGCATACGGAAGAATTTTATGATTTTTATAAGAATAAGATGATCTTCTTGGATGCAAAACCGAATAAGGCACATTTAAAACTGGCAGAGATGGAACAGGCGGGAAAACTGTCTGCGATCGTTACGCAAAATATCGACGGGCTTCATCAGGCAGCAGGAAGTAAAAATGTCTTTGAACTGCACGGCAGTGTTCACAGAAACTATTGCCAGAAATGCGGCAAGTTCTTCGATGTGAATTATGTCGTGAATGCCAAAGGAGTCCCATATTGTGATGAATGTGGGGGAATCATCAAACCAGATGTTGTATTATATGAAGAAGGTTTAGATTCTCAGACGATCAACGGAGCAGTCAGAGCCATTTCCAAGGCAGATATGCTGATCATTGGAGGAACATCACTGGTTGTCTACCCAGCCGCTGGAATGATCGATTATTTTAAAGGAAAATATCTTGCAGTACTGAATCGTGATGCGACAAGCAGAGATAAACAGGCAGATTTGTGCATTACAGACCCAATCGGAGAAGTACTGGGAAGAATCAGGGTATAAAGATGAAGAAAAAAGATATAATCTTGATTGCAGCAGTACTGGCAATTTCACTGATCAGTTTGGCAGCGATCAAGATGACACAAAAAGACGGAAAAGAAGTGTACAAAACATCCATCAAGAAAGATCAGATCTATCAGATTCCAGAGAAAAATGGCACGAACGTCATGCAGATCAAAGATGGAAAAGTTACAATGAAAAAAGCAGACTGTAAAGACCAGATCTGTGCAGACCATAAAGCAATCGAGAAATCAGGAGAAACGATCGTATGTCTGCCACATAAAGTAGTGATTGAGATTCAAGCAGAAGATGGTAAGGAACAGGAATTAGACGGGGTAACACAATAAACATCAGATGAGATAGAAAACAACAGGAGAAATAAAATATATGTCAACAAAAAGATTAGCGACAGATGCGATGTTTTTAACATTGGCACTTGTTGTATCCTATATAGAAGTATTGATCCCGGTACCAGTTGGAATTCCCGGAGTGAAATTAGGACTTGCCAATGGAGTGATTATGGTTTTGTTATTCTTTACAACATGGACAAGAACACTTGAGATCTCAGTGATCCGAGTTGTACTGGCAGGATTCTTGTTTGGAAATCCAATGACGATCGCTTACAGTCTGGCAGGAGGGATCTTAAGTCTGGTCATCATGGGACTTCTAAAGAAGATCGAAGGATTCTCACCCATTGGAATCAGCGTTGGAGGCGGAGTAGCGCATAATATCGGGCAGCTCAGTGTTGCTGTTTTCTTAATGGAGAATACAAAGATTTATTATTATGCACCAGTATTACTAATCACAGGAATGATCGCAGGGATCATCATCGGAGTGTTAAGTGGAGTGCTAGTTAAGAAGATCCCGCCACAACTATTTCGATAAAAGATTTGAAATTTCTACAAAATCGTGGTACTACTATATGTATACACTTTCTAACAGGCAATGATTTTGAAGAAAGGAGTCACAATTGAGAACAAAATTAAATGAGATCATAAAAAATGGGCATCTTGGTATGATCGCAGTATTTTTTATAGTTTATATGATCACATTTTCCTACATTGAAGATCGAGATGTGCATCATTACATCATACATACAACGATAGATGATCAGATACCATTCTGTGAATATTTCATCGTACCATATCTATTATGGTTCTTATTTGTAGCAGTTACAGTTTTTTATTTTATGTTTTTTAATAAGAATCAATGGAAAGAATATTATCAGCTGATCATAACACTTGGAACAGGCATGACCCTGTTTTTGATCATCTCATTAGTATTTCCGAATGGACAGGATCTAAGACCAGTTCTTACTGGAGACAGCATTTTTATCAAAGCAGTACAGATGATCTATCACACGGATACTCCGACGAATGTACTTCCAAGTATCCATGTATTTAACTCTCTGGCATGCTGTGGTGCGATTTTGAAGAATCAGAGAAAATATAAGAAAAGCACCGATACAGCATGTGTTGTCTTAACGATATTAATTATCATGTCGACGATGTTCTTAAAACAACACAGTGTGGTGGACGTAGTGCTCGCAGCCCTGATGTATACTGGATGTTACAGGATCATCTATGGGAATGAATTATGGTCACAGAATGCATTTCGCACGTCTATTTTCAGCGATCATTCGTGAACCACGCTTGACACGACCAAGAAAGATTTGCTATAAATACCAGAGAGAAACCGCAGAAATTGGAGTAGAGAAGAATGAGAAAAAAGATTTGGATGATCCTGGTATGCATCATATCCATGAGTTTTGGCATGGCAGGATGTACTGGCAATACAAGCAAGAAGAAATCGAATGGCAAGATAAGAATTACAACAAGTTTTTACACCATGTATGATTTTGCAAAGAAGATCGGTGGAGACAAAGTAGAAGTGATCAATTTAGTACCAGCAGGAACAGAACCTCATGACTGGGAACCATCAACGAAGGATCTGATCGAGATGGAGAAATCAGACATCTTTATTTATAATGGAGCCGGCATGGAACAATGGGTAGATGACGTTTTGGAAAGCCTTGATACGGAAGAACTTACAAGCGTTGAAGCATCCAAAGGGATCAAGTTACTAAAAGATCAGGATGCACATGAACACGATCACGAACACAACAGTGGGAATGATCCCCATGTCTGGTTAGATCCACAGAATGCAAAGTATGAGATGAACAAGATCAAGAAAGCATTGATCAAAGTGGATGCAGAGAATAAAGATTATTACGAAGCGAATTATAAGAGATACGCAAAAGAATGTGACAAATTAGATACATTATATAAGGAAGAAACATCCAAATTTACAAAGAAAGAACTTGTTGTGGCACATGAAGCATTTGGCTATCTATGTCACGCATATGGGTTAGAACAGATGGGAATTGAGGGATTATCCGCAGACGATGAACCAGATCCCAAACAGATGAGCGAAGTGATCCGCTTTGCAAAAGAACATCAGGTAAAAACAATCTTTTTTGAAGAACTGGTGAGTCCGAAAGTAGCGAAAACCATTGCAAAAGAGACCGGAGCCAATGCAAAGATGTTAAACCCCCTGGAAGGACTAAGTAACAAAAAAATCAAAGCAGGAGAAGATTATTTTTCCGTAATGAAACAAAATCTCGCTGCGATCAAAGAGGCATTAAGCGAATGAGTGAATCAAACACAAAACAGATGATACAATTAAATCATGTAAAATTCGGATACAGTGATACGGAAGTCTTAGAAGAGATCAATCTGACGATCCATGAAGGCGAATATGTCGTTCTGACTGGTGAAAATGGAAGCGGAAAAAGTACACTTATGCGTCTGATCTTAGGTGAAATGAAACCAGATGAAGGAGAAATCATCCTGATGAATAACGATCCAAGATTAAAGAAACGGATCGGTTACGTGTCACAGAATGGGATCAGTAAGAACCAGAGCTTCCCAGCAACGGTAGAAGAGATCATGATCACAGGACTTTATCAGGAACTTGGCTTGTTTCATCTGCCACATAAAAAACATAAGAATAAGATCAAAGAGACACTAAGGAATTTTGGAATGGAAGAATTCCTTAAGAGACGGATCGGTGAATTATCTGGTGGACAGCAGCAGCGAGTGATGATCGCAAGAGCAATGATCGGAGATCCGAAACTTCTGATCTTAGATGAACCAACAACGGGAGTAGATGCAAGATCAACAAAGATCTTGTACGATATGCTCTATGAGATCAATACAAAATACAATACGACCATTTTTATGATCACACACGGAAGACTGCAGGAATGTAAAGGATGTGATCGTATTTTAAGAATGGATGAAGGGAGGATCGTGGAAGAATGATCGAGATGTTACAATACGGATTTATGCAGCGTGCATTTATTACAGGAATCTTACTGGCCGTGATCGCACCATTGATCGGAATCACGATCGTCTTAAAGAGAATGTCCATGATCGGAGATGCACTCTCTCATGCATCCCTGGCAGGTGTTGCTCTGGGCTTGTTATTAGGAATCAATCCAATCTTAGGAGCAATGGGGATCTGTCTGTTTGCAGCCCTGGGAGTTGAAGCGATCCGAAGAAAGATCCCAAGATATTCTGAGATGGCGATATCGATCATCATGTCAACAGGGATCGGACTTGCTGGTATTCTATCCGGATTCGTAAAAAACGGAACGAACTTTAACAGTTTCTTATTTGGAAGTATCATATCCATCAGCAAAGACGAACTGAAGATCGTATGTGTGATCAGTGTGTTAGTATTGCTCTGTGTATTGCTTCTATATAAAGAACTATTCTATATCGGATTTGATGAAAATGCAGCAAGGATCAGCGGTGTACCTGTCAAGACGATCAATTTTATCTTTACTTTATTGACCGCATTGACAGTATCGATCGCATCAAGAACGGTTGGAACACTGATCGTCTCATCCATGCTTGTGATCCCGATCGCATGCGGAATGCAGGTAGGACGAAGCTACAAAGCAGTCATGATCATCGGTGTGATCACAGCATTGGTCACAACAGTGATCGGATTAACACTGTCTTATTATGTAGGTCTTAAGCCAGGAGGAACGATCGTATTGCTCGAGGTGGTATGTTTCCTGATCCTTGCACTGATAAGCAGGTATACGAAGTAAATTTTTTGACATTTATCAGAAAATTTTATATAATAAAAAGAAGGCATGCATAACAGAATAAAACTGCATGCCTTCTTTTTTGGAAAAAACAATGAAAGGAAAGGCAAGTCAATGATTGTTCAGCTAATAGAAAATATATATCAGTTTTTATGGGGAGAATGGATTCATGTTCCGTTACCAGGAGGTGGAAGCCTGGGACTTTCGCTGCTCATTATATTGCTGCTTCCAGCAGGTATCGTTTTTACGATCAAAACAAGATTTTTACCAATCCGTCTGTTCCCGGATATGGTCAAAGCACTAACAGCAAACAATAAGAATGGAAAAGATGAAAAAAGCAGTCTTTCTTCTTTACAGACCTTGATCGTATCAACAGCAACACGTGTCGGAATGGGGAATCTGACAGGAGTTGTCGCAGCAATATCCGCAGGTGGAGCAGGGGCCGTATTCTGGATGTGGATCACAGCATTGCTTGGATCATCGACAGCCTTTATCGAAGCAACTCTTGCACAGTTACATAAAGAAAAAGACCCCCTGTATGGTGGATATCGAGGAGGACCAGCCTATTATATTCACCACTTTATGGAAGAGAGACAAGGAAAGAAGAAAAAACACACACTGATCGCTGTCTTATTTGCAATTTCAGGATTGATCTGCTGGTGTGGGATCAGTCAGGTGGTAAGTAATTCCGTGGCAGAATCATTCCACAATGCCTTCCATATTCCAACACTTTATACAACGATCGTACTTGTTATTGTGGCAGCAGTGATCGTACTAAGGAAGAATGCAACGGTCAAAGTATTAGATATCGTGGTACCGATCATGGCAGTCATTTACTTCGGGATTACGATTTTTGTGATCCTCACGAATCTGCCAAGCATTCCGGGAGTTTTTGCAAGAATCTTCAAAGAAGCCTTTGGAATCCGTCAGGTCGCAGCCGGAGGATTTGGAGCAGTTCTTATGAACGGAGTGAAACGAGGATTATTCTCCAACGAAGCAGGATCAGGATCCGCACCATGTGCAGCCGCAGCAGCAGACTGTGAACGCCCAGCACAGATGGGACTGGTACAGGCATTAGGAGTCTTCATCGACACGATCGTGATCTGCAGCTGTACGGCAATGTTAATGTTATTAGCACCACAGAATCTGACCGATGGATTAACTGGTATGAACCTGTTACAGACAGCAATGAACTACCATTTAGGAGGATTCGGAGTTGTATTTATCGCAGTGATCCTCTGGATGTTCAGCTTCTCGACATTCCTTGGAATCTTATTCTATGCAAGATCCAACGTCGCCTACCTGTTCGGTGACAAATGGGGATGGCAGACAGCCTATAAAGTATTAGCACTTGTGATGTTATTTATCGGAGGAATCCAGACCTATACATTCGTATGGGATTTAGGAGATGTCGGAATTGGGTTAATGACGATCTTTAATATCTTTATCCTGTATGCAATGTCAGGACAGGCGATCAAAGAGTTAAAGAACTATGAAGAAACAAAGAAGAAATCGATCGAAGAAAGAGCATATGCATTGCAGGAAGATGAATAGGAAGTAAATAAGTGAAATAAAACCGAACAATTCACGTAAATATGATTTCAATTTACGTAAATTGTTCGGTTTTTTGTGTGCTAAATATTAAAAATAGCAAAGAAAAATGTCTGTTAGATCTATTATGAAACAAATAGGTATAACAGACATTTTAATTACATCATCAAATTATAAAAACAGCTTCTTACGTGTCCTAAAATAAGCCACCAGAACCATCGTTCCAGTCAATACCCAAGAAATCGGATAGATCGCCATCAAAAGTTTATAATCATGGAACCAGTTACAGACCGTTGCAAGCCAGATCAAACGTAATACACAAGATCCAAACACTGTCAGGATCGCAGGAGTCATGGAACGTCCAAATCCACGCAGACATCCACCACTGATCTCATAAGAACTTGTCAGACATTCGAATGTCAGAACGATCAAAAAACGAAGCTGGGCATAATGATAGACAGATGGATCACTTGTAAATAATCCAATAAAGAACGTACGGAATACAACAAAGATCGTACTAAGGATTCCGCAAGAGATCACACTGCACAACATTCCAAGACGAAAAATCTTCTTACAACGCCCCTCATCCTTCGCACCATAATTCTGTCCGGTAAATGTAACCACCGTCTGAGCAAAGGCATTGACAAGATAATAAGCAAAATACTCATAATTTAATTCCACCGCAGAACCCGCGATCCCGCCAGCTCCAAAACTGTTGATCCCAGATTGGATACAGACATTGGCAAGAGAGAAAACCATTCCCTGAAGTCCCGCAGGAACCCCGATCTTCAGGATCTTAGAAACGGCATTCCGATCGATCGTCAAAGACTTAAAAGACAACCGGATAGGAAGCTCTTCATGTGTCAGAAAATAAAGGATCTGAACAGCACTTGTTGCATTCGCACCAACCGTCGCAAGTCCGGCACCCGCAACACCCATATGAAATACAACGACAAATAGAAGATTCAAGATCACATTCACAACACCAGACACGATCAAAGCATACATCGGACGACGTGTATCTCCGATACTGCGAAGAATGGAAGCACCGAAGTCATATAACATAAAAAATGGCATTCCAAGAAAATAAATCCGCAGATATAACGTTGCAAGATGAATGATATCCTTCGGTGCACCCATCAGCAAAAGGATCGGATGAGCCACAAACTGTCCAAGAATCAGCAAAAACACACCACTAAGCAGTGCAAGAGACACAGCGGTATGTACCACACGAGGAATCCGCTTCGTATCATTCTGTCCGATATAATTGGCGATCACAACATTAGAACCAAGAGAAATTCCAGAAAACAATGTAACCATCAAAGCGATTACAGAACTATTACTACCAACTGCCGCCAAAGCCTCACTGCTCGCAAACCGTCCGACAACGGCAGTACCAACCGAATTAAAAAGCTGCTGTAAGATACTACAGGCAGCAAGCGGCATAGCAAACATTAACATCTTATCGAATAAACTTCCATGAAGCATATCCATCTTCACGGACTGTTTCGAAGAATTCTTCATATACAATACCCTCTTTCAAAAAACTATACAGATTTTAATACTTTTTGGGAAGATTATCAAGATGATTCCAGGAAAAACAACGAAGAAAGATGTATCAAATTCGAAACATTTCTTGTATAAAAAAAGCAGAATGATATACTAGGATGAGATATCAAGAAAACATACAAAAGAAAGAAGGAAAACACCATGCAAATCAGTATTCTGCTGCTAAAACAGATCGTACAACTATTCCTGATGATCCTCATGGGTTAAATTACAAGTAAAATATTAACAAAACGCTAGAAAGTTGATTAAAATATAAATAATATGATAATATGAAGAAAGAAGTATGAATAAAATTAGAAATTGTAAGGTAATTTAATTGTGGAAAGTAAGGTATTATCATGAATATGAAATATATAGACGATCAAAAAGATTTAGAAGATTATAATACAGTTGATATAAATATTGAAGCAGAGGAAAAAGAACAAGATGAAAATACTGATAATTATCCTAATTTAAGTATAAAAATAGAACAAGCACAGTATTCTATTTTTGAATTGAAAAGAAAGTATGATAAGGATAGGATTTGTATAGATCCAGATTTTCAGCGAAATTTAGTATGGACCAATAAACAAAAATCAGAATTGATTGAATCAGTGATTATGCAAATACCATTGCCATTAATTTATTTGGCAGAGAATGAAGACGGAAAACTTGTGGTGGTAGATGGAAGACAGCGGTTAACAACATTTTTTCAGTTTTTGGATAATGAATTTCGTTTAAAAGATTTAAAAATATTACCACAAATTAATGGAATGAATTTTAATGAGCTAGAAGAAAGTCATTTATATTCAAGATATGTTACAATAATTGAGGATACACAGTTAGTAGTACAGATTATTAAATATCCTACAAAAGATAGAGTAAGGTTTGATATATTTGATAGAGTAAATCGTGGTGGAACACCATTGAATAAACAGGAAATGCGTAATGCGTTGTATCAAGGAAATGCAACGAAATTGTTGGATGAATTATCAAAGATGAAGAGTTTTAAAGATGCTACAGGAGGAGCAATTTCCCCAAAACATATGAAAGATAAATATGTTATTTTGAGAGCATTGTGTTTCTATTTGTTATGGCGTGGAAATATTTTGGATAAAAATAAGAAAAGAATGGAATATCGAAGTGATATGGAAGAATTACTTGGGGCAGGGATGAACTTGTTTAATAAAATGGATCTTAATTCTATATTTTTATTGAAGCAATTATTTGACAGGACAATGACAAGAGCGTATCAATGTTTAGGAAAAGATGGATTTCGTATTCCGTCAAATGGAAAAATAAGAAGACCGATTAGTATGACTTTGTTCGAAACATTATTTTATTATTTTACATGTTTTGATAAGACATCAGTAAGTAATTTAGAAATGAAAAAAGGAGTGGTAGAGTTATTACAAGATGAAGAGTATTTAAGGAGTTTGCAACATTCAGTTGATAGTTCAGTTAATGTGAAAAAAAGATTTGGAAAAGTGAAGGAGAAATATAAGGAGATTATAAATAGATGGTAAAGGAACTGAGAATAGCAGGATTTAAGTGTTTTAAAGATATAAAATTGGAACTAAATAATCTGACATTATTTACAGGAGTGAATTCTGCGGGAAAATCATCGGCGATTCAGGCAATATTATTATTACTGCAACAAAGACAAAGTGAAAATGGATTATTAAATGGAAAATATATTAAATTAGGTAGATTTCAAGAAGTCAGAAATACAATCATAAATGCCAGAAAAAATAGATATAGGAATGACAGTAAAAAATGCAGATGATGAATTTGAGTGTAGTATAGCAATTAATTCAGAAGAGAAGATCACAAAAAACAATTTTGAAAAAATAAAAGGACTTGATTTTGTATATCTTTGTGCTGAGAGAATTGGTGTTGAGGATGTGTATAAACAAAATTTAGAAAAAGAATATAGAATTGGAATTCACGGAGAATATGCTTTTGATTACTTGAGTAAAGAACGTATGAATTCTATTGCAGAGCAGGATTTCCGAAATATGGAAGAAGAAACAGGGAGCAATTTTGGAAATCAAGTAGACTATTGGTTGAATTATATTATGGGATATTCAATTACAGCAGAAAGAATTCCAGGGACTGAAATAGTAAAAGTATCTTACAGAAAAAATGCAGATGGAAGTATGGATGTTAAGCCACAGCATGTGGGAACTGGAATTAGTTATATTTCGAATGTGATTATAGCAGCATTATCTTGTAAAAAAGGTAGTTTATTTGTAGTTGAGAATCCAGAAATTCATTTACATCCAAGTGCTCAATCGCGTTTACTTGATTTTTTTAGTTTTCTTGCTTCAAAAGGTTTGCAAGTTATTATAGAAACACATAGTGACCATATTTTTAATGGATTAAGAAAGAATATAAATTCTAAACGAATTCAGGCAGAAGATACAAGTGTATATTTCTTTAAACAAAATAAAGAGTTATTAAGTACACCTGTAAAAATTCTAATTGATGAAAATGGAGTGATAAAAAATCAAGAAAAAGGATTGTTTGACCAATTTGATGAAGATTTAGATGAATTACTGGGGTTGTGATAAGATGGAAAAAGTATACTTAAATGAATTATCTTTAGAGGGTCAATTCCGAGATATTGATCAGTTTTTAGATGATTCAATGCCTGTGATAAAATGTTTAAAATATATGAATGAACAGGGAATAGGAGTAAGTAAACAATCAAATTTTTATGATCAAAGAATAACAAAAGATAAAAAATTTAATGATCTAAGAGGGGTGAAAAATGATAAGGCGAGAAGATTAAAAAGATTGTTATTAAGTATGGCAGATAATCCCCCATTTTGGGATCAAGAAGAGTTTTTTAAACAAGATATTTCATCAAAATATTTTTTAGGGACAATAGATGTTACAGCAACATCTATTGCAGAAGCATCAGAAGATGAAAAAGTAATATTGTCATTTTTACATAAGGATTATGAAAATAAAGAATTAGAAATAATTAAAAATAAAGAAGAATGTTTAAGTGTAATATCAGTGTATTCGTATGATTATTTGGAAGAGTATTTATGGAAGAACAAAGAAACGGATATATACGATTACTTGAAAGCCAGATACATTGATAGAAGATTGGATTTTTCAAAGTTTGAAAAAGAATATGGATTTTTAGACTTTTCACAATCTGAAATAGAAGATTGTATTGAAGCGTTTGATAGATTTGAAGAAGCAGAAGGATGGGACGAAATTGTTAGAGATAGAACTTTAAATTTCAAACGATATTCGCCAGCTTCTAATAAAGATGATTGGTTTCGAAAATCTGAATTTAAAGATAAGAAAATTTATAAATTTCGCTGTAAAAATACTAAAAGATGTTTTGGATATAGAGAAGGCGAAAAATTTTATGTTTTACGAATGGAGAGGGATCATAAGATTAGTGATAATGGATAAGGGAGGGGCTTGAATTGCCGCTCTCTTCTTTAAATAAAAGGTAATAATAAACAAAAGAAAGAAGGAACACAACCCATGCAAATGAGCATATTACTACTAAAACAGATTGCCCAGCTATTCTTAATGATCCTAATGGGCTACATCATCGTCAAAACAAAGTTACTAAAAGGAGAAGACAGCAAAGTCCTCTCAAAGATCATCCTATACCTGATCATCCCAGCAGTCATCATCAACGCATTTCAGGTAGACTACAGCCCAAACGTAACCAAAGGACTGATCACAGCCTGCATAGCATCCATTATCCTGCAGTTTTTACTACTCTTCGTAACCTACATCATGAAAAAAATGTTCCACCTAGACTCTGTAGAATTCACATCCGCCTACTACTCAAACTCCGGAAACCTGATCGTACCATTAGTTACCTATATATTAGGAGGAAAATGGGTCGTATACGGCTGTGTATTCATGAGTATCCAGCTATTCTTCATCTGGAGCCAGGGCAAAAACATGATCAGCAGGGAAAAAGGGATCAACCTAAAGAAGATCCTGTTAAACATCAATATGATCTCCGTATTTCTAGGAGTCATCCTATTCTTCACAAAAATAAGATTCCCAGAGATCATCAACAATACGCTCTCATCTGTAGGAGGCATGATCGGCCCACTAAGCATGATCGTCACAGGAATGCTGATCGCAGAAGTAAACCTAAAAGATATCTTTACAAACAAGAGAGTCTATCTGGTAACAGTACTAAGACTAATCATTCAACCATTGATTGCATTAGCAGTCATTAATCTCTTAGGAATGAGAGGATGGCATCCACAAGGAGATAAGATAATTCTCATCACATACCTCGCAGCGATCACACCATGCGCATCGACTGTTACACAGATGTGTCAGGTGTATGGGAATGATTCGAAATATGCAAGTGCGATTAATGTTATGACGACACTATTGTCGATCATTACAATGCCGGTGTTTGTTTATTTGTATCAGATGTAAAAAATAATATGAATAAATGTGAAAAAAACACATAGAATACATGTAAAATATGCGAATAAACATTGTCAAATATTGACGTAAGTGAGGAAATCACGTAAACTATGAATATAGGAGGTGCTAAAATGTTAATTAGATTTAATGTAAAGAATTTTCTTTCGTTTTTTGAAAATGAATCAGGGCAATCAGAAGAATTTTCTATGATAGCTGGAAAAGTTAGAAGTAAGAGAGAGCACATATACGATAATGATAAAATTAAATTGTTAAAATTTGCAGCTGTTTATGGAGCGAATGCATCTGGAAAATCCAATTTAGTAAAAGCATTGAATTTTATGAAAAAAACAATTGTAGATGGACTTCCTAAAGGGCACACTGATATGTATTGTAAAACTGACAGAGCAAATAAGGAAAAGAAAAGCTATTTTGAATTAGAAATTATGCTAGATGATAAATATTATGCATATGGATTTGAAGTGATTTTAAGTCAAAGCAAGTTTGTTTCAGAATGGCTTGTTGAACTTAAAAGTGATGGCAGTGAAAAAAATATTTTTACTAGAGATATTGAAAATGGTGAAACCGAGTTTAGCAGTGAATTAAAACGAGATAAAAAGTCATATGAAAAATTAAAAAATTATGCCGAAGATATTCAAGAGGATTCAGAAGTATTATTATTATCAATAATGAATAAAAATAAGAAAACTCTATATGAAAAATATAATAATCTTAAAGTATTTCGAAATGTATATATGTGGATAGAACGAAAATTAGATATTAATTATCCAGATCGACCAATTTCGGACTATTCATATATGGCAAAAACGGAAAAAATAGATGAAGTTTGTAAAATTATTAAAGCATTTGGAACAGGTATCACAGGATTTCAGATGGTAGATGTAGATCCAGAAGAAATATTTAGAATGATTCCAAATAGAATTAAAGAAGAAATATTAAAGGATGTAGAGAATAAAAAAGTAACAGTAAATCGTATGAAATTAAAAGAAATTGGAATTGTGATGAGATCCAATAAAGACTTTTTTATTTTAAATATTGCTAGTAACGGAAAAGTTGAAGGAAAGACAATTAAATTCTTGCATGGGGAAGAGAATATTTTGTTTAATTTATCAGAAGAATCAGATGGTACGGTTAGAATATTAGATTTAATAGAAGTATTACTTTCGGGAGCAAATAAAACATATGTGATTGATGAACTGGATAGATGTTTACATCCAAGTTTAACTTGTAAATTTGTAGAAACATATTTACAATTGGCAGCAGAAAGGAATATTCAGTTAATTGTGACAACACATGAATCAAGATTGTTAGATTTTGATATTCTTCGAAGAGACGAAGTGTGGTTTGTTAATAAAAGAATTACAGGAGAAAGTGATATTTATTCTTTGGAAGAATATAATACAAGATTTGACCAGAAGATAGATAAGGCCTATTTAGATGGACGGTATGGGGGAGTTCCAAAATTCAGTACTGTATTTCCTGTGAAAGTGGATGAGTAATGGATGAGAGAAAGAAAAGGTTCTGGTTTTGGTAGACGTTCAGTTGCATCAGAATCAAAGCAAGCTATAAAAAAGTATTTTTTACTATATGAAGGCTCAGATACTGAAGTATTATATTTTGATGCAATAGAAGATATGCGAAAAGAAATAGAGCTTAATTCATTAATAGAACTAGTGCCTATTATTAGATGTTTTAGTGAAGAAGGATGGAGTAATCCTCGAAAAATATTGGATAGAGTTATTCAAGATTTAAAGGAAAGAGATACAGGAACTATATCTTTCAAAACCCTGTTTGATAAAATTATTGACTATTTTCATGAAAAACAGATTATAATTAATAGTAAAGTGTTGAAAAGGGCTATCTGGAAAACAATGAAACAAATATGTGAAGAAGAATTTGAAAAAACATTAGAAGATATTATTGATGATCCTGAATTTGTTTGTAATAAAGTTTTGACAGAATTAGGACAAAAATATAAGATTGACAACATTATTCAATATATTCCAGAAATCATCAAGTTTGAAGACTTAACATATGAAGAAAATTATGATGAAATTTGCTTAATTGTAGACAGAGATAAAGAAAGTTTTATAGAATCACAGTATGAATATGTAAAACAAAAATGTGAAGAACAAGGATTTCGTTTCTGTGTAACCAATCCATGTTTTGAATTTTGGCTACTGATGCATTCAGAAAAAGTTTTCGACTTAGATCAAGAAAAACTATCAGAAAATCCAAAGGTAACATCTAAAAAAAGATATGCAGAATATGAATTACATAAAATTTATCCTAGCTATAAGAAAAGCAATTACAAAGCGGAAGAATTTGTAGGGAATATTGATACAGCAATCAAAAATGAAAAAGAATTCTGCGAAGATATAGAAGGATTAAAACATTCTATTGGGAGTAATATAGGGCTTTTGATAGAGGATATGAGGAAATAGTAGTATTTTAGATAAATGTATAACTTGAGCGTTTCTTGTATTTTATAACCAACAGTTTCCTTTCCAATACCTTTCGCTATATATCACATATCTTAAAAATAGTTATTGCCGCAAAACGATTAGCATTTTATCAGTATTTTTGACGGGTTCGCAGCTGGCATGGGCATTGTCTGAACGATGGTGCGGCCATTTTTGGTCGCACCAAGAGAGTTATGCAGGAATGCCAGCGAATCAGCGACCTGTCAAAAATGCTGAATAAAATGTGTGTTTTGCGGCAATAACTATTTTTTGAATATGTGATATATATGAAAGACTATGGCAAACAAACTTTACTGTCTATAATACTCCAAAAATTCCCCGAGTTTCCCCATAGCATCTTCCAAAACTTCAATACGAGGCAGATAAACCACTCTGAAATGATCCGGATCCTTCCAGTTAAATCCACTACCATGCACGATCAAAAGCTTCTTCTCACGTAAAAGATCCAAAGCAAACTGCTCATCATTCGTGATATTAAACTTCTTCGTATCAATCTTAGGAAAGATATAAAACGCAGCCTTCGGTTTCACAGCAGAAATACCAGGAATATCACAAAGTGCCTTATAAACATATTCCCTCTGCTCATAAATACGTCCACCAGGAACAATATAATCATTAACACTCTGATGACCACCAAGCGCCGTCTGGACAACCGCCTGCGCAGGCACATTTGAACAAAGTCTCATATTAGAAAGCATATTAAGTCCCTCGATATAATCCTTTGCAACCGCCTTATTACCACTTAAGATCATCCAGCCAATACGGAAACCAGCGATCATATGAGATTTAGACAATCCGGAAAATGTCACACAAAATAGATCAGGAGCAAGAGAAGCAATGGATACATGCTCCTCTCCATCCATCACAAGACGATCATAAATCTCATCAGAGAAGATAATAAGCTGATGTTCTCTCGCAATATCAACGATCTGCTGTAAGACCTCTCTAGGATACAAAGCCCCAGTTGGGTTATTCGGATTGATCAAAACGATCGCTTTCGTTCTATGATTGATCTTCTTCTTAATATCTTCCATATCAGGATACCATTCAGACTGTTCATCACAGATATAATGAACTGCTTTCCCACCAGCAAGCGTTGCACAAGCCGTCCATAAAGGATAATCCGGAGAAGGGATCAAGATCTCATCCCCATCATCTAATAAAGCAGACATTGACAGATTGATCAGCTCACTGACACCATTTCCAGTATAAATGTCGTCGATATCAACATTTGGGATCTTCTTAAGCTGCGCATACTGCATGATCGCCTTTCTTGCAGCAAATAATCCCTGAGAAGCAGAATATCCCTGGCAGTCAGCTAACTGATGTCTCATATCATAGATGACTTCATCCGGGGTTCTGAAACCAAATGGGGCAGGATTCCCGATATTTAATTTCAGGATATGAGTTCCATTACGTTCCATGCGGTTCGCTTCATCTACGACAGGACCACGTACATCGTAAAGTACATTATCTAATTTGGTAGATTTGCTAAATGTTCTCTTTGGAGAAGTTTCTAGATTCACAGTATTCCCTCCATTTCCAGAAAGCCAGTCAGCATCAACATTAAGAGTTTCAGATAAGAAATGAAGAATCTCCGCGCGAGGAACCGTCTTGCCACTGACATACTGGCTGATATGGCTCTTCCCGACCTTGACTCCGGCAGTCTCTGCTGCATGAATAAGATCAACCTGTTTCATATGTTTTTGTTCCATTGCAGACTTCAAACGATCTGCAAAGGTAAATGTCTGATTCATAACACCCTCCGATAAAAGTTCAAAATAAAATTCAAAGTTCAAATAATTTTGTTTAATATAGCACAAAAGCAAGAAAAGTTCAATGAAAAGTTCAAAATAAAAGCCAAAAGTTCAAAGAAACAATATACGAAATAAGAAAAAAATTAAAGTTCGACAAAAAGAACAAAGATTCGTATTGAAATTTAGAAAATATATGCTATACTTTGAAAAGTATGGATAATTAACACAAAGTGTAAAAATAAATGGGGATGGAATAGAATATGGAAGCAACAAGATTACAGATGCAGAACTTTCTGATCTTTTTATTAGATTTGGTGGGAGTTACTGTTGGTTATTTTGCAGCAGTATGGCTGCGGTTTGGAAATATTGAAACAGGGTATACCGTGATGGGGAACGATACGTATTATCGTTGGCTCATTGCGATCGTAGTACTTATGATGATCTACTTTCTGTTTCGTCCGAATCGTGGTTTTTTTAAGCGCAAATTTATAGAAGAAATGAGAATGAATTTGCAGACGGTCATTCTGATGGCAGCAGGAATGGCGATGGTTGCATTCCTGATCCAAGATGCAAAAGATTACTCCAGATTTATCTATATCTTTACTTCTGGATTCAGTTTTGTATGGATGCAGATCACACATCGAGTTTATCGGAAGTATTGGCTATCAAGAAGAAAGGATCATTCTTATGCAAGAAAGATGATGATCATCACAACGAGTGATCATGCAGAAGAAGTGATCGGGAATATCATGGAAGAGAAGAACTGGGATCTGTGGATCACAAGTGTTGCAGTTGTGGACAAAGATATGACAGGATGGCTTATCAACGAGATTCCGGTTGTAGCACATTCATATCGAAGTATTTTTGAATATGCGATGCGGTCGGTTGTAGATGAAGTATTCTTATATATACCGATGGATGACGAATTTCCAATCGCGATGACAATACAGAACCTTGAGGACATGGGAATTAAGACGAATCTTAACATTTCCCAGTTTCAGATCAATGAGAATCTGGAACGATCACTTGAGAAAGTTGGTCCTTATGAAAGTGTAAGTTTCTCTGGTCATAATGTATCATTTGTCATGCTGATGATGAAGAGAGCAATGGATATTGCCGGGGGATTGGTTGGAATGTTGATCACAGCGATCGCAGTGATCATTGTTGGACCGCTGGTGAAGTTAGAATCACCGGGGCCGCTGTTCTTCTCACAGAAGAGAGTTGGGAAGAATGGAAGGATCTTCAAAATCTATAAGATTCGTTCGATGTATCAGGATGCGGAAGAGCGCAAGAAAGAGCTTATGGCGCAGAATGAGATGGACGGCTTGATGTTTAAGATGAAAGACGATCCGAGAATTACCAAGGTTGGAAAGTTTATCAGGAAGACAAGTATTGATGAACTTCCACAGTTTTGGAATGTACTGAAGGGGGATATGAGTCTGGTAGGGACAAGACCGCCTACAGTGGATGAGTTTGAACAGTATAGTACTTACCATAAGAAGAGACTTTGCCAGAAGCCTGGACTGACTGGGGTTTGGCAGGTTAGCGGAAGAAGCACGATCACAGACTTTGAGGAGATTGTTCAGATGGATGTTGATTATATCGATCATTGGTCTATTTGGAGGGATATTGGGATATTGATTAAGACAGTGTGGCTTGTTGTTTGTGGGGATGATGGGGCACAGTAGGTAGATTTGAGAGTGTGGAGTTGTGGATTAGTTGATTGTTGATTGAATGAAGGGGACTATCAAATTGAAAAAAAGAGGTAACAAGAATTTAAGAATTGCGATGATCGGTCATAAGGTTGTTCCATCTAGAAGAGGTGGAATTGAACGTGTATTGACGATTATGTGTCCATTAATGATAAAAAAAGGCCACCAAGTAACATGCTTTAACCGATCTGGCGATAAAGTGGAAAATGAATATGTAAAAACTGTAAAAAGGAAAAAGTATAGGGGAGTTCAGTTAAAGAAAGTAATAACGATCAATAAAAGAGGATTAGCAGCGATGACATCCTCTTTTTCTGCTGCAATTTGTGCAGCATTTGGAAAATATGATATTGTACATTTTCATGCAGAAGGACCAAGTGCATTTCTATGGATTCCGAAACTGTTTGGAAAGCGCTGTATCGTAACGATTCATGGAATTGACTGGGCGAGAGATAAATGGAAACACGGATTTGGTTCCAGATATATTAAGTTTGGGGAATATATTGCAGCAAAGTATGCAGATGAAGTGATTGTATTAAGTGAAAAAGTACAGAAGTATTTTAAGAAGTTTTATGATAGAGATACTGTTTTGATTCCGAATGGGGTTATGACGCATGAGAATCAGAAAGCGGATTTGATCACTCAGAAATTTGGACTTCATAAGGATGAGTATATTTGTGCATTATCACGACTGACAGAAGAAAAGGGAATTCATTTCTTGATTGAGGCGTATAAGGAACTTAAAACAGATAAGAAACTAGTGATCGCTGGGGCTACGAGTGATACGGATGGGTATGTGAAGATGCTGAAAGAGATGGCTGGAGATGATCCGAATATTATCTTTACTGGATTTGTTTCTGGAAAGTTACTGGAAGAGATTTATAGTAATGCTTATGTTTATGTGCTGCCTTCTAAGTTGGAGGGTATGCCACTTAGTCTGCTTGAGGCTATGAGTTATGGGAACTGTGTGATCGGGTCTGATATTGCTGAGATTGCTGATGTGGTTGAGGATAAGGCGATATTGTTTAAGAAGGCTAATGTTGAGGATCTGAAAGAAAAGCTGCAGATGGTTTGTGATGATGAACAAATCGTTCGGAAATATAAGAGTGAAGCTTCGGAATATATTTGTGGGAAGTATAATTGGGAAGATGTTGTGGAGAGAACATTGAGAGTATATCAGAAGGGAAAAAAGATCAATGAAAATCTTAATGATAAATAAGTTTTTATATCCTAATGGTGGATCAGAAACATATATCTTCAAATTAGGAGAATATTTAGAAAAACAGGGACATAAAGTAGAGTTTTTTGGAATGGAACATGAAGGAAGATGTGTAGGAAACAATGTAGATGCGTATACATCTGATATGGACTTTCATGGTGGAAGTAAACTTGCAAAGTTAACATATCCATTAAAAACAATCTATTCCAAAGAAGCAAGAACAAAGATTAGACAGGTGCTGGATGATTTTCAGCCAGATGTGTGTCATATTAATAACTTCAACTATCAGTTGACACCAAGTATTATTGTAGAAATCCAGAAATGGAGAAAAGAGACAGGAAAGAACTGCAGAATCGTATTTACAGCACATGACTATCAGCTTGTCTGTCCAAACCATATGTGTAACAATCCTAACACACATGAAAACTGTGAAAAATGTTTAGGTGGACATTTCTTAAATTGTACAAAAGGAAAATGTATCCATGGAAGCACCGCAAAGAGTGCAGTTGGAACCATGGAAGCTGAGTTTTGGAAACTAAAAGGAACTTATAAATATATTGATGCAATGATCTGTTGCAGTCATTTTATGAAAAAAAAGTTAGATAGTAATCCATTGTTTGCAAAGAAAACAATCGCATTACATAACTTTATTGATAAAGTAGAATGGAAGAATACAGAGAAAAAAGACTATGTTCTGTATTTTGGACGTTTTTCTGAAGAAAAGGGAATTGGGACATTAATTGATGTATGTAAGTCATTACCAGATGTTCCATTTATCTTTGCTGGAACTGGTCCGTTAGAAAATCAAATTGAAGGAATTCCAAACATTAAGAATGTAGGATTCCAGACAGGCAAAGATTTAGAAAAACTGATCAGAGAAGCAAGATTTTCTATTTATCCATCAGAATGGTATGAAAACTGCCCATTCTCAGTGATGGAATCACAGATGTATGGAACTCCAGTATTAGGAGCGAACATTGGTGGAATTCCAGAGCTGATTCAGGAAGGAAAAACAGGAGAATTATTTGAAAGTGCAGATGCAGTTGATTTGAAAGAAAAGATTAAACATCTGTGGGAAGATAAGGAACTAACAGCTTCTTATACAGAAAATTGTAAAAATATTAGTTTTGATACAATCGATGAGTATTATGAGAAGTTGATGAAGATTTATACAGGAAGAGTTCGAGGTAATCGAGCAGCAAATAAACAAAAAGGGAAGTTGAGTGAGAAAAATATGAGTAAAGATAAGAAAGTTAAGAAGTTAAATGGTACAGTTATTGTTACATATCGTTGTAACGCAAGATGTAATATGTGTAATCGTTACAAGAAACCATCTACACCAGATGAAGAGATTAGTTTAGAGACAATTAAGAAGTTACCACCAATGTATTTTACAAACATTACTGGTGGAGAACCATTTATCCGTACAGATTTAAAAGACATTGTGCGTGAGTTATATAAGAAATCAGATCGTATCGTTATTTCAACAAATGGTTTCTTTACAGATCGTATTGTAGATCTGTGTAAAGAATTCCCTGACATCGGAATTCGTATCTCTATTGAAGGATTAGAAGAAACAAATAACAAGATCCGTGGATTAGAAAATGGATTCCAGCGTGGATATACAACATTAAAGAAATTAAGAAAAATGGGTATGAAAGACGTTGGATTTGGTATGACAGTACAGGATGCAAACTGTAAAGACTTAGTACCTCTTTATAAGATTTCAGATAAGATGGGAATGGAATTTGCAACAGCTTCTTTACATAACAGTTTTTACTTTGTAGAAGCAAAGAATATTATTAAAAACCGTCCAATGGTTGCAAAACAGTTTGAAAACTTAGTAAACGAACTGTTAAACAGCAATTCACCAAAGAAATGGTTCCGTGCTTACTTTAACCATGGACTGATCAACTATATCTATGGACAGAAGAGATTACTTCCATGTGATATGAGTTTTGACACATTCTTTATTGATCCATATGGTGATGTTATGCCATGTAATGGAACAAAAGATAAAGAAGTTATGGGTAACTTAAATAAACAGAGCTGGAATGAATTATGGAATAGTAAAGAAGCAGAAGAAGTTCGTAAGAAAGTTCGTTGCTGCGATCGTGACTGCTGGATGATCGGTTCTGTATCACCTGCTATGCATAAGTATATTTGGGTTCCTGCTCTTTGGGTTATGAAACATAAATTTTTACGGTTCTTTAAGAAGAAAAAATATAGTATGTATGAGAATAAAATCGTTCGTGACTATAAGAAGGGTATTGTTACGAAGGAAGAACTTGATAAGTGTTCTACATGTGATATGTGTGCGACGATCAATGATGGATTGTCTGCAGCTTCTAAGGAGCAGTTAGTTGGTAAGAGTGGAGAAGAGATTGTGGATGCGGATATTGCGGCACAGATGGAGAAGTAGAAGATGAATATATTGATTGTAAATCCGATTGTATATACTTCTGAAACAAAAAATATTATAAGAGCGAATTCTATTAAGGATACAATGATTTATGATTTATGTTTGGCTTTTGAAAAAAAAGGTCATAATGTGACGTTGTATGCTGCTGAACCATTTAAACCAGTAAATGAAGAAAAATATCCATTCAAAGTTATATGGGGAAAATGTAAGTTTAAATCAATTTTTATGCCACATTGTTTCCCTTACATGTATAACTTATCAAAATACATAAAGAAAAATGGCAATAATATAGATTTTATTATTTGTAGCGAAGTTTTTTCAATTAATACATTAAATGCTGTGTTGACTAACAAGAACAAAGTTATAGTTTGGCATGAGTTAGCAAAACATAATGCTATGATGAAAAAAATACCATCAAAGATATGGTATAATTTTGTAGCACGATTTTTGATGAGAAATGTAAAAGTAGTAGCAAGATCAGAAGAAGCAAAGAATTTTATAAAAAAATATTGCAGAAAAACAGATTCAAAAATTATTGAACATGGAGTAAACCTTGATAAATTTATATATTCAACAGATAAAAAGAATTATTTTGTGGTTTGTTCTCAATTAATTGAAAGAAAGAGAATTGATGGGATTTTATTAAAATTTGGA
The DNA here is from genome assembly GCF_030296915.1 of Anaerostipes hadrus ATCC 29173 = JCM 17467. Taxonomy (NCBI): domain Bacteria; kingdom Bacillati; phylum Bacillota; class Clostridia; order Lachnospirales; family Lachnospiraceae; genus Anaerostipes; species Anaerostipes hadrus. The sequence goes on from NZ_AP028031.1 coordinate 719,236, forward strand.
GAATATTTAAAGATCAGTGGAAACTCAAGCAAATTAATTATAATTGGAGATGGAGAATTAAAATCTTCGTTAGAGCAGCAGAGTAGAGAGTTAGGATTAGAAGAAAAGGTTATTTTCAAGGGAAAATTAAATCATGAAGAATTATTACCATACTTAGCTCATGCGAAAGCACTCTTAGTTAATACAATTAAAGATAATAGCATGATTTCTATAGTGGAATCTATTGCTGTTGGAACTCCAGTAGTGACAACAGAGATACCATTAAATGCATCATATATAAAAAAATATAAATTAGGTATTGCTAAAGAATGGGATCAACAGGATCTAATGAAAATAGTAAATGATAACGAAGTATATGTTAATAATTGCCTAAAATATCGTGAAAAATTGTCGACCTTGTCAAAGGTAGAAGATTTTATGAATTGCTTTAGAAAAATGAAAGAGAATTAATAAAGGAGAGCAGATGAAAACACAAAATAAGATACATTATGGGGGATTAGATGGTTTAAGAGCTTATTCAGCCATAGGTGTTGCGATGATGCATATTTTATCAAATGGAAAATATAAAGTAAGTGGTTTTGTTTTTGATCCATTTATACAATCGTTAGGAAATTTAGTGTTTCTCTTTATGATGATTAGTGCATTTTCTATGTGTTGCGGATATTATGATAGGTTAATTAATCAGGAGATATCAGTAGAAAAGTTTTATGCCAGAAGATATAAGAAAATATGGCCATTTTTTGCCATTTTATGTTTTGTTGATGCAATAATATCTCCAAGTATAAATGCAGTATATGAATTGTTTGCAAATTTGACACTATGTTTTGGACTTTTACCAAATGCTAATATATCAGTAATCGGCATTGGTTGGTTTTTGGGATTAATATTTGTGTTTTATATGATTTTTCCATTTTTCTGTTACTTGATTAGTAATAGAAATAGAGCATGGGGGGCATTTATTATTTCCATGATTTTTAATATAATATGTAGAATTTATTTTTTTGATAATAATCATGTAATAAGTGGATTTGATGTAAGAGGAAATATTATATATTCAGCAATGTTTTTTATGTTAGGTGGAATACTATTCTTATATAAAAATAGCATATATGAATTTTGCCAAAAGAAAAAAATATTAATAGCATTGTTAACAGTAATAATTGCAGGAATATATTTTTACCAAGGAAAATCGGAACCATTTATTATGTTAGTATTATTTGGATTACTATTAATTTATTCTATTGCATCCCAAAATAATACAGGAAAAATTCTTCAAAATAAATTTACTAAGTTTATTGGAAATATCAGTTTAGAGATTTATTTGTGCCATATGGTTTTTTATCGAATGATAGAAAAAGTACATATGAATCATTTATTTGGAAATGAAATTTTATCATATATAGTTACTGTAATTATGACATTAGCATGTGCGATTATTTTTTCTTGTGTTGTAAAATATCTATTGGAAAAAATGATGCAAAAGAAATTATGAAAGAGAGAGAAGTTATGTATAAAATAGCTTATGTAGTTCCTTTTTTTGGAAAGTTTCCTAAAGGGTTCGAATTTTGGTTATTAAGTTGCAAATGTAATCCTACGATAGATTGGTTGATATTTACAGATGATCAAACACCATATGATTATCCTGAAAATGTAAAAGTGACGTATTTTTCATTTGAAAAAATGAAAGAAAGAATTCAGAGAATTTTCGATTTTCCAATATCATTGGAACGTCCGTATAAACTTTGTGATTATAAACCATCATATGGAGAAGTATTTAAAGATGAATTAGCAGGATATGATTTTTGGGGAAATTGCGATATTGATTTGGTTTGGGGAAATATAAGAAAATTTTACACAGATGAAATTTTAGAAAAATATGAAAAAGTTGGTTTTAATGGACATTCAATGCTATATAAAAACACACCAGAAATTAATGCTAGATATCGAACTTATATAGAAGGTATAGATTATTATAAAGATGTGTATACCACAGATAAAGGTTATGCGTTTGATGAGCCAGGAATGGACAATATTTATAAAAAACTTGAAATTCCGGTATACGAAAAAATCGATTTTGCTAATCTATTGAAGTATGATTACGGATTCTATTTAGATTGGGAACCAAAAGAGGATGCATATAAAAATGAGCATCAAGTTTTCACATGGAAAAATGGGCAATTACTTAGACATTATCTTGCAAATGGTAAAATACATCAAGAAGAATATATGTATTTGCATTATTGGTGTCGACCAACGACGTTTAGAATTTCTGAGTACAAAGAGCAGAAACAGTATTTGATTTATGCTGATACAACAACTGATAAATTCTATGAAATTACGCCTGAATTAATAATGAAGAGAAGTAAAAGAAGTAAGATAAAATTTTATACAAAAGTATTATGGTTTAATCGAAAAAAGATAACGTTAGAAAGAATTATATTTAATATTAAAGGTATGTTAAAATATAAAGAAGATTAGAGGCAATAAAACAATGAGATTATATGTGATATTTGATAAATTCAGAAGGTATTGGAGACAAATACATATGTTAACAATACGCGATGGATGGAAAAAGATGGATTACATAAAAAAACATAATATGTTTGCGCAGGTTGGAGAGAATTGTTATTTTCAATCTAATATATTACCAGCAGAACCGTTTCTAGTGTATTTACATAATAATGTTGCTATCTCTGCAGGAGTACGTTTAGTTACGCATAGTGCCGTAAATACGGTTTTTAATCATGAAGAAAATACAGATACTTATTTATGCAGATATGGCAAAGTTGAAATTGGAAATAATGTTTATATAGGAGCAGATGCAATAATTAATTATGGAGTTACAATTGGAGATAATTGCATTATTGCTGCAGGTGCTGTAGTGACTAAAGATGTTCCGGCAGGAAGTGTTATGGGAGGTGTTCCAGCGAAACAGATTGGAACATATGAAGATGCTAAGAGAAAAGCAAAAGAATTTTCTAAACCATATTTAGATATGGGATTGAGGGAACCATGTACAGTTGAAGAGATGATGAAGAAAATTAAGAAGTGATTATGAAATGAAAGGAAGCTACAAATTAATGGGAAAAAGTCAAAAAAGATATGTGTGGGTTGATTATATAAAAATATTTGCATGTTTATTGGTTGTATTTGGTCACCTATATATGTCAATGATGGCAGGTGGTTGGATAAAAGAAACGGCACGATATTATTGTTGGCCAGTACAAACAATTTATACATTTCATGTGCCATTATTTTTTATATGTAGTGGTTTCTTATATCAATCTTCTAATAAAAACAAAGAATGGACATTAGAAAAACATGTTAAGAATGTGAAACGAAAATTGTTAGCTTTAGGAGTTCCGTATTTTACATTTTCCATTATAACATTAGTGTTGAAAATTGTATTTTCATCAGAGGTTAATAATCAAGCAACACCAATAGTAAGAACATTATTTATAGAACCAATAGCTCCATATTGGTATTTGTATACATTGTTTTTTTTGTTTTGTCTTGTTCCATATTTTAAAGATAAACAGTTTATAAAAAAGATTTTTGTAGGAGCTGTATTTTTAAAAGTATTATATGTAGTATGGCTTTGTAATTTCAATCTTCCAGATGTAGTAAACAAGATTTTAGCAAATTTAGTATGGTTTTTGCTAGGAATGTTGATATCAGAAATTTATATATCTAAGACATTGATGAAAGCTTGGATGAATGTCGTGATTTTTGGATTGGGATTAGGAATATCATGGATATATTATTCAACCCCCCTTGAAAATAATGTACTACAATTTATAATAGGTAGCTGTATGATCTTTCCGATACTTTATTTTTTTATGAGCATAAGTCCAGACAAAGAAGGAAGATTTGTACATAAATTAAATCAGTGTTTTATGCCTGTATACGTGTTACATACTATAGTTGCAGCTATGTTAAGAAGTATATTATTAAAAATAGGAATAGAAAATTTTCTATTACATTTTTCTATAGAATTGATAGCAAGTATATTAATTCCTATTGTCATATATGAGATTGCATCTAAGAATTGGATGTTATTATTTTGGTTTGAACCAGTAAAGGCATTGAAAATGAAAAGGAAGAAAAATGAGAATTAAGGAATTGGTTTTTAAAAGTATTAAGTCGAAAACATTACTAACAGATATTTTTGGATATGGTTTAATTGTAACTAAATTTGCAGATAAATATTTAGCTGGTCAAGTTACTATGTATAAATCATATAGTTGGTTAAAAAAAAGATTTTGGAAAGAAGTTCAGACAAAAGAAGAGTTGGAACTAAATGAAATGCCAGCAAAAAAAGATTATGTATGGTTTTGTTGGTTACAAGGAATTGATTCAGCACCAAAGTTGGTACAAGATTGTTATAATTCAATAAGATACTGGTTAAAAGATAAGGAAATAATTGTAATAACGAAAGAAAATTATAAACAATATGTAGAGTTTCCAGATTATATTATTGAAAAATGGGAAAAGGGTATTATAAGTAATACGCATTTTTCTGATTTATTGAGATTAGAATTATTGATAAACCATGGTGGATTATGGTTGGATGCGACTACATATTTAACAGGACCATTACCAGATTACATAGAAAATAATGATTTTTTTGTCTATAGAAATGGTTGGATGGACATGGAATTAATAAATATTGGTAATTGGTTAATTAGCGCTAAGAAAACAAATAATTTTTTATTAGTAGAGACAAAGAGATTAATTTATAAATACTGGGACAAATATAATTATGTTAAAAATTATTTTTTTTGGCATATGTTTTTTAGAATGATAGTTGAAAAAAATCCAAAGGAACTAGAAAATATTCCGATGATTGGACAAATGGATGCTCATTATATGATGAGAGAGTTGGATAAAAAGTATGATGAAAAAAGATGTCAAGAAATCATGAAAATAACATCAGTACATAAATTAACATATAAATATAGTAGAAAAAATAAAGATAATATAACCGCAGATGAATTAGAAAATTTATACAAGAAATTAAATTGAATTGGAGTTACAAAATGTCTAGATATACTGTAGTCTGTAGAACAAAAAAATATGGTGTTAAAGCTATTATAACTATCGCTATATTATTTATTTTAATCTTATTTGAAGTGCTTGGTGGTAGAAGCTATTTTGATGAGATATTAGGTTTATGTAGCATGTTATATATGATATTACTATTGTTTGCTAGAAGGCTGACAAATGAAGATAAAATATCGGTTTTGTTATTGTTAACAGTAATATGTATTGGGGTATTATCTAATATCTATAGTAAAATTAATGTATCACTGTATTCTATTTTAATAGATCTTGTCGTAGAATCTAAATTTTTATGGGTATTCTTTGGAGCAAAATATTTTGTTACACAAGTAGAAATGAAGGATGTAAGCAGGATTCTAAGACCATTTGCAAAGCTTTTTGCTGTTACGGCTATGATTTTTGCATTAATATCTCAAGTTGTAAATATAGGGATGACGGGGAGTGAAAGATATGGATTGAAGGAATTTAAATTTTTCTTTCCTATGTCATTTCAGTTTTTAGCAGTAGCAATGGTAGCAGTTGCTGTAATATCAAATAAACAATCAAGAAAAAATTATAGATATTACATTTGTATGTGTATAGCTTTGATTTTAGCAACTAAAAGTTCACCATTATTATTCTCGGTATTTTTCTTAATATTATTAGTGTATTTTAAAAAGAGAGAAGAACTAAAAACGAGTACACTTGTAATATTAGGGATATTAGTATTAATACTAGGAACATTTCAAATACAGACATATCTGCTAAATGAGAATGCTCCAAGATATTTGTTCTTTTATTATGGAGGAAAAACAGCAAATACTTATTTCCCTTTTGGAGCTGGTTTTTCAACGTTTGGATCTGATCAAGCTGCAAGAAATTATTCTGAATTATATTTTCGATATGGTTTTAATGGATTATTTGGTATGAATCAAAAAGATGGTTCATTTTTGAGTGATACGTTCTGGGCGATGGCATTGGGACAATTTGGGTGGATTGGTTTTGCTTTATATGTTATTGTTTATATTAGAATTTTTAATAGCATAAAGAAAGTGAAATTGAATTTAGAACAGAGAGCTTTTTGTTATGCAGCGTATGCGGCACAGTTAATACATGCTGTTGGTTCAGCAATATTGTCTAGTTCAGCAGGCGTTATTAGTGCAATTGCAATAGGAATGGTATTAGGTGGAAGTTATAGCAAAAATAGAAATAAAAAATAGGAGTAAAGATGGGAAAGTATAAATATTTATTTAAAAATATAGGGATTATGACTATTAGTAATTTTGGAACAAAAATACTTTCATTTTTAATGGTTCCATTGTATACTAATTTACTTTCAACTAGTGAATATGGTACATATGATTTATATCAAACAACATTATTTTTATTTGTTCCTATTTTATCATTGAATATAGCAGATGCAATCATGCGTTTCAGCATGGATAAAAATCAAAAATTAGAAGAAATTATAGGAATTGCATTTAGAATATTTCTAAAAGCAACAGCTGTTTGTATTGTTTTAACAGTTATAAATTATAAATTAAATATTTTTAAAGTATTTAATTCGTATATACACTTTTTTTGTATATATTTTGCTGTTAGCTTATTGTTTGATATTTTAAGCCAATTTGCAAGAGGTACAGAAAAGATTTTAGATGTTGGTATAGCTGGAATTATTAGTTCAGTTACAATGTTAGTAAGTAATATTTTATTTTTAGTATATTTTCATATGGGATTAACAGGATATTTTCTAGCTAATTGCTTGGCATATATATTATCAGATGCTTATTTGTTTATACGATTAAAAATATGGAAATATATTAAAGTACAAAATATTAATAAAGAAGTTCAGAAAGAAATGGTAAAATATAGTGTGCCAATGGGATTAGGAAATATAGGTTGGTGGATTAACAATGTTTCTGATAGGTATATAGTTACATGGATTTGCGGAGTAGGTGTGAATGGAATATATTCAGTTGCCTACAAAATACCATCTTTATTATCTATGTTCCAACAAATATTTAATCAAGCATGGACTATATCAGCTGTAAAAGAATACGATTCTAATAAAAACGAATTTTATAGTAATGTATACAATTGTTATAATATAGGAATGATACTGACATGTTCTGTTTTAATATTGTTTGATAAAGTGATTGCAAAAATCTTGTTTGGAAAAGGATTTTATTTAGCATGGCAGTATGCTCCATTTTTAATGATTTCTGTAGTTTTTGGAGCATTGGTACAGTTATTAGGTGGGATATTTGCAGCTACAAAAGAATCTGTGGTTTTTGGAAAAACTATTATGATAGGTGCAGTTATTAATACAATTTTAAATATTGTTTTAGTATATTGCATGGGAGCAATAGGAGCGGCTGTAGCGACATCTGTATCATATATGATTATATGGGCAATTCGATTAAGGGAAATATATAAAAGAATGGAATTGAATATAAATTTAAAAAAAGATATATTCGCTTATATAATATTATATGTGCAAGCTATAGGATTAATTATAAGTAATAATTTTTTGAAAGAAAGTATAATAATTCAGATTGTAAGTCTGTTAATTTTGATTTTAATTTATTTTAGAACAATAAAGAAATATTTAATGAGAATATTAAAAAGATAAAAAATTATAAAATCTAGGAAAAGTAAATAGAGGAACTAAAAATGCTAAAAGAAGTTACAAAAAGAATAGTTACCAATGTATTAATAGCGTTTTATCAGCCGTTATTATTTGCTATTTTGCTTTCGATGTTATTTATGTTTATGTATTTATATGTCCACTATCCAGAAGAGTCGCAAAAAAATTGGCTTTCAGCGGTTAAAGTATGGGGAAAACATTTAAAAAGAGATTCAAAATTCAGAAAAATGTTTTATTTATCATTTTGTTGTGCGATGATTTTATTTCGGACATTATTAAACAGGTCAATTAGTACTAATCCATTAGAAGATGTATGGGGAGTTTGGGGAATATATAAATTTGATGTTAATCTTGGACAAATGGTGTTAACAACAGAATGTATAGAAAATGTGATATTATTTGTGCCATATATGATATTGATATTATATAATTTTTCAGATAGGTTATTGAAAGATAATTTGAAATTAAGTCAGATATTAAAGAAAAGTTTTTTGATTTCTTTTTTGAGTTCATTTGTGATAGAGACGTTGCAATTAATTTTTCATGTTGGAACGTTTCAGATATCAGATTTGTTTTTTAATACATTGGGTGGAATAGCAGGAGGTATAATATATTTTCTTGTACAAACTTAAGTTCTCAGGGACCTTAAGAAATCAGTCTACAAAGTGAATAGTTATATTGAATAAAAATACGAAAAAATTTGAAAAATAGGTTCACTTTTTATAAAAAAGGAACTTTTATATTGTAAAGGGGAGAAAATACGAATGAATACAACATTAATTATCATGGCAGCAGGAATTGGCTCTAGATTTGGAGAAGGAATCAAACAGTTAGCCCAGATGGGACCAAACGGAGAGATCATCATGGATTATTCCATTCATGATGCAAAAGAAGCAGGATTTAATAAAGTAGTCTTTATTATCCGCAAAGACATTTTCAAGGAGTTCGAAGAGATTATCGGAAACAGGATCAAAGAACAGATCGATGTCGAATATGTATTTCAGGAGCTTGATGATCTGCCAGAAGGTTTTGAAGTACCAGAAGGAAGAACAAAACCATGGGGAACAGGACAGGCAGTCTTATGCTGCAAAGATGTAGTGAAAGAACCATTTGTGATCATCAATGCAGATGATTATTATGGAAAAGAAGCATTTGTGAAACTGCATGATTTCTTAGTATCTGGAGAAGACCTTGGAAGAGAATTTACCATGGGAATGGGCGGATTCATTTTAAAGAACACATTAAGCGACAATGGAACAGTGACCAGAGGAGTCAGTGTTGTCGATGAGAATGGTTTATTAAGTCAGGTACATGAGACAACAGGAATCGAAATGGGAGAAGACGGACAGATCAAATGCGACAGTGAAGAAGTACAAGAATGGATCAGTCCAGAAGATAAAGTATCCATGAACATGTGGGCAGGATATCCAGAATTTTTAGATTTCTTAGCAGAAGATTTCATAGATTTCCTTGCGAATGTGGAAGAAGGAGATTTAAAGAGCGAATATCTGTTACCGAACATCGTGGACAAGCTTTTGAAAGAAGAAAGAGCGAATGTGAAGGTGCTGGAGACACAGGATCGTTGGTTTGGAGTTACATATAAGGAAGATAAAGAGACTGTGCAGAAGGCTTTTAGGGAGTTGATTGCTGATGGAGTTTATGCGGAGAAGCTTTGGGAGTAGATGAATAGGTGGTAGCCAATAGAATGTGGTTTTTGTTAGGATCATGTTTTATTGGCTATGTTTGTATATGAAACAGGGAGAATATATGAGATTACAAGAGAGAGATTATTTAGAAGGGTTAACAGAGAAAGAGCAAGAAAAATACAGGGAAATTTTAGAAGAAGAAAAAAGACGAGCTGGTGGATTTGGAAGAGTATATATGTTTAGAGAGTATCCAAAGGCTGTAAGACATTGTTTAAGTTTATTTCCTAATAACTATTTAGATATAAATAATTTGCAAAATGAGGAATTATTAAAAGAGAAAAATCAGGAGTTTAGTAAAATAATTTCTGATAATGAATGTATTGAGAGAAATATTACAAAGTATATAAATAAAAATGATGGGTTTCATATAATAGGATCAATATTAAAGTGTGGAGGATATAACTTTGGTCATCATGATGCGTTTTTATTTCCAGAATTTCAATTAGGAAGTTCTATGAGACCAGATTATTTATTGATAGGGAAGAGTTCAGGAGGATACGAATTTATTTTTGTAGAATTAGAAAGTGTATATGGAAGAATTACGACTAAAGATGGGCAATTGGGAGAGTGTTTTCACAAAGGAATATATCAAGTGAAAGATTGGTCAAGATGGTTGCAAGCAAATTATGATTCTTTGTTTGGAAAATTTAAAGAGTTAAAAAATAGAGAAGAATGTTTACCAGAAGAATTTATTGAATATGATGAAAGTAGAATGCATTATGTAGTCGTTGCAGGGAGAAGATCAGATTTTAATGATTTGACTTATCGAATAGCCAGAGAATCATTTTTAAAAGAGAATATAAAGTTATTACATTATGATAATTTAATTGATTTTTCAAATAGTATTGTTGGTGAATTGTCATATTAAATTTGAAAATAATGGAGGATGTGAAAATGAGTAAAAAAGAGCAAGTATTGATTTTAGGAAATGGATTTGATTTAGCACATGATTTACCAACAAAATATGAAGAATTTTTAAAATTTACAGAATATGTATTAGCATTATCAGATACAAGTTTTTATGAGAATCAAAATCAAGAAAAGGCATCGAGAATAATAAAGACATTATTAGAAGAAAAATGTGAGTTGAAAGATGGAAAAGATGAAAAGGTAGAAAAATTTCTGATAGAAAATGCCCAGATAGATATTAAATTAGTAGAGTTATTAAATAATAATAAATGGGTATATTATTTTAAAACAAATAAGGAAAACAGAAAAGAAAATTGGATTGATTTTGAAAGTGAAATAGCAGATGTTATTAAATTATTGGAAGAAATTAGAAAAAAATATTATGTGAAGGCTGTAAGAAAAATAGATGAGATAGAAGGTATAAAAGAATATGATATTTTTTTGGATTGTATGGGATTGGATAAAAATCCAAATGGGAATAAAATCACCTCAAAGGATTTTGAAAATATCAATAAAATATTGTTAAAAGATTTAGAAAATTTAATAGAGGCATTAGAAACATATTTAAGAGATTATGTGGGAAAATATGATATAGATAGTTATAGTCAAAATATTATAGATTTGAATCCTAAATATATACTTTCATTTAATTATACAGATACATATGAAAAAATATATAAGTTGGGAGATGAAGAAAAATTATATTGTTATATTCATGGAAAAATACGAAGAAATAAAAAAGAAAGTTGTAATATGATACTAGGTATAGATGAGTATTTAGAAGATGATGAGAGACAAGAAAATGATGATTTTTTAGAATTTCAAAAATATTATCAACGAATTAAAAAGCAAACATATTTTTCATTCAATAAATGGCTGGAACAATTAAAAGATGAAAATAAAAATAATAAAATAAAAGTTTATATATTTGGTCATTCATTAGATGTCACAGATAAAGATATATTGCTAGAATTTTTAAAAAATAAGAATTGTGAAGTGTACATATTTTATAAAGATAAAAAAGCATACGGAAGTCAAATTGCCAATTTGATTAAATTAATAGGAAGAGAAGAATTATTAGAACGATTGAAAAACCAAATAAAATTTATCAAACAAACAGATATGAAAAAAATTAAAGATAGTACATTTGATGTAGAAAGAGATATAAGAAAATTATCAATTTTAGATAAAATGAATGATGAGGAAATGGATAATTTGTTGGCTAAATTAAAAATGAAGATAACAGATAGAGATACAAAATATTTTCAAAATCAAGAAAATGTGGTTAGGGTGTTTTATGAAATGTATGAAAAGAAATTGGTATCAAAAAAATGTGCAGAACTTATGCTTCAGGTTATAGAAGGTTTTGAAAAATCAGAAAGTTTTAATGTAGATGATTGGTTTTATATATCAATAGATCAAAGAGAATATCAACCTAAAGGATTGGTAGAATTTATTAACAAAGTTAAGGATTTGAATGAAAGAAAGAAAAAAGTAATAGAAGAGAATGGTGATTTAGAGCAATCTAAAATAAGAATTGAAGGAAAGGATATTTTAGAAGAATATGAAACAAGAAGAGATTTGCAAGAAGAAGAATGTAAAAAATTAATTGAAGAAGTATTAAAAAGTATGAAAGACCAAAAGAATTGTGAAATTATAATGCGTAAATTATCAAGTATAATAATTAATAATACATTGGTTGCACAAAAAGTATTGGTAGATATAAAAAAAGATGAAACAACAAGTAGAAATAATAAAATTCGAATTAATTCATTATTACATGATTGTGAAGAAATAGAATATATACGTGATCAAGTAGAGCGGGACATGAAACAGGAGGCGGAGGCATTACTAGATGAGAGAAACTTAAATTAAGCTAAGAATAGTACAGAATGCTCATAGCTGTGGCTTATTCACTGAGAAGAACTTAAGTTCCCAGGGACATTAAGAATTCAGTCTACAAAATAAATTGCAATATTAAACACAATTATTAAAAATATTCCAAACAAAACATTATTTTAATTTCAGTAAAAGTTTTTTAAATCCAGAATTATTATTAGAAAGTCCGGCATATCTTATATGTGAAAGATTCAAATCACATATATACGGAAAAAAGTATTATATAGAAGCATTTCCTTGGATGAATCAGCAAAGAGATTTTTCAATGTGTGGACATATTGCTGCATGGAGTATTCTGAAATATTATGAAAATAGTTTCAGTTTGACGGGTGGTAAGAATTTATCAATAGGGGAAATAGTTGAACATTTATCAGAACAAGCAAATAGGAAATTACCCTCTACAGGTTTGAATTTGCAACAAATTTCTAGTATATTTAAAGCATATAATTTTACACCGATTATTATAAAAAGAGAAGAAGGAAAGGAGGATGAGTTTTTTAGAGAGGTATTGGCATATATTGAATCAGGAATACCAGTATTAGCAGTATCTAATACAAAAGAGCATGTATTTTCTATAATTGGACATGGAGAAATAAAAAATAGAAATGATATAGAAGATAATAAAGAATTTATTATGCATGCAGAATATATAGATGAACTATATATTAGTGATGATAATTATTTGCCATATCGAAAAATAGAATGCAAAAGAGAAGCGAAGGCTGAAGCAGATATTACAATTAGTGATATTGATTTTGCAGTAATACCCTTATATAACCGAATTCATTTGGAATACAGAGCATTGTATGAAAGAGTTAAAAGTTATATAGAGACAAATAATTTAAATGTAAAATCAGGAATAATTGTAAAAATTTGTTTATTATCATCTAATAAGTTAAAAGAAAAAGTATTACAAAATACAGAGATAAATCCTAAATTGCAAGATATATTATTGAGACTTGAGATGCCCAAATATGTATACAAAGAATAAGGTATCTGCAAGAATTATTGCAGATAGTACAGATTCAGCTGGTGATACATCTCCATGGTTGTTGGTTCATGATGATACTAGCATTAAATTTTATGATAAAGAAGAATGGAAGATGCTAAAGGAAAAAATTGAACCGTATCAATTTAATGGAGATAATTTGAAAGGATATTTATCATGACAAGAATAATACCTGATATCAAAAGGGAATATGAGGAGCAAATAATCATAATACAATCACCCAATAATGTAGAATATAAGAACAATATAAAGAGAGTAGGGAAAAAAATATTAGAAATTAAAGCTAGCTATATGGAAGCATATAAGGAAGCAGAGGCAATGGTGATTTATTAAGGAGTGAGTAGATATGAGTTTTGAAATAGATATTAATTATAAAAGCTATATAAAAGGGATGGATGATTATATCAAAGAATTTGAAAAACTAAAAAAAGAAAACCCACAAGAGGCTAAAATAAGAGCAAAGGAAAGCTTGATTGAATCTGGTGTTTTGGATGAAGAAGGAAATCCTAAGAAACAAATTTGTGATTAATTGAATGGAGATGAGGAGTATGATGGGGTATAATCAGATGTATGAGAAATTACCTAATCTTGTCTTTGGTTTTCATGGATGTGATAAAAGTACATATGAAAAAGTGATTTTTGATAAGCGTAGAAATGCAAAACATACTATTAGTATGAGAAAAGATATTTTTGAATAAAAAGTATTTCTACCTGTAGTCTAAGACTTTAAGGAGATATTAGGATTCTTTGCAAATGGGACTTGCATAATATAACAAGACATCTGTTACAATCAGTCATTGTTTATCGTATGGCTACAAAAACAAATTAAGATAACTAAACAATATTAAATACAAAAGGATAATAGAGATGAGGTGTTGTATTGGCAGTACAAATAAACATCTCAGTGGCACCACAACGCCTAGGGAGTATCCTAAAGTTTGTGTAACCCTTCAAACGTAAGCGCTTTATCTAAGGGTGGATTTTCAATGCACACAAATCCTGTCATAATGATTGCTAGATGCTAGTGTTTTACTTCCATCGTTTGCTAGATGAATGAAAATGCTAGTACTTTACTACAATTATGGAGGAGTACAATGAGAGCAAAAAGACGTACCGAACAGGAACAGTATGAAATCATTATGGAATGCAGACAGAGCGGACTTTCTGATCACCAGTGGTGTCTGGAACATGACATCAATCCAGGAACTTTTTATAACTGGGTCCGTCGTTTTCGCAAGCAGGCTTGTGAATTTCCAGCACCAGCAGGAAAAGACCGGTTTCAGGCGATCCATCAGGAAGTTGTAAAAATGGAGATCATTCCAGACCAGTCAACCGATCTTTATGGACCGTCTTCTACAGAAGATATTGCAGAGATCACAAAACCCGTTGCAACAATGGAACTTCAGATCGGACAGGCTGTTCTGCGGATCAGTAATCAGACCGATCCACGATTACTGGAACAGACATTAAAACTTATAGGAGCATTCTCATGTTAGGCGATATCTCTGTTGTGGATGATATTTATATTGTCTGTGGATATACGGATATGAGAAAACAGATCGATGGATTATATTCGATCGTGAAGGATCAGTTGTAAGCGCTTTATCTTAGGGTGTTGCTAGAATAATAGAATGCTATTACTTTACTTCATTTTCCTAGCAAACATCTTTTGCACTTCTTCATTCCATGGTGCTAGTTTTTCTAATTCCTTCTGGGCATTTCAAAAAGAATTACTTGATGAATCTGAGAATATTAGATTTGGAAAGACCGTTTGGAAAGCCACAAAAGTTGTAGCAGTATTTTCTTTTATGATAGAATTTACTCAGCTATTATTCCATAAGCTAAACAGATATGGTATACTTATGTTCAAAGTAATGTGCAGTGGATATATATGGGAAGAATGATAGAAATATATTGAATATTGGAGTTACAAAATTAAGATAAGAAAGGTATAAAAATGAATATTCTGCTGGTCGGAGGCTCCTGCAGCCTGATAAACAGTATGATCCTGAAATTAAGAAAAGAGGGACACAGAATTTTTCTGCTGACGGGAGATAAATATAGACATAATAAATATGAAAGAGTATTTGAAAAATACGAGTTTTCTTATGATTGCGAGAATCTGAATGATATTCTGGAAAGTGTAAATGCAGATGTAACAATTCTTATGGGTGCGTTTGATACAAATTACTGTTGGAATGGGGAGGAAAGAGAGACAGTTTTTTTTATTTCTCATCTTGTCAATATTCTGGTTGCTTATTCAGTAAAAAACAAAAAAAGATTGATTTTTCTTTCTTCAGATGAAATTTATAATGGAAACTACACGGAAGATATAAAGGAAGAAGAACCCTTTTCCGGAGTGGGAATCAGAGCGGATGCACTGTCACAGGCAGAAGAGATCTGCGATAATTTCAGAATCAACAGAAGTCTGGATATTATAACTTTGCGTCTGGATCATCTCTACAATATTCCGAAAGAGAGAAAAGACGTAAATAATATTTGTGCAGATATGTGTCTGAACTGCATGTGTGACGGGCATATTAAGGCAAAAACAGACCATACATTTTCACTTCTCTATGAAAATGATGCAGTAGAGTATATTTACCAGTTTATAAAAACCAGCAACCACAAATATAGTCTTTATAATTTATCTTCTAATGATGTAGTAAGTGAAGTAAAACTTGCAGCTATGATTCAGAAAGCTATGGAAATCGAATCGAATATTGTCGCTTTTTCCGACAGTAATGGAAGATGTGTTTTGTCGGGCAATCGTTTTGAAAGAGAATTTGGAGTTCATGCATTTGGTAATCTTGAGAAGAATATAAAAGACATGGTTTCTTATATGAAGAAACATGAATCAGTTTTCCTGAAGGGGGATGACTTAAAGCTTTCATGGTGGAAAATGCTTTATGAAAAATGGAAATGGCTGATCAGGACACTTTTTCCGTTTTTCGAGAATCTGGTATGTTTTGTTCCGTTTTTCATGATGAATAACAGGACTGTGGGCAGTGAATATTTTGCAAATCTGGATCCGTTTCTTTTGTATGTGCTGCTATTTGCAATTGTATATGGGCAGCAGCAGGCGACGTTTTCTGCAATATTGGCAGTTGCAGGTTATATGTTCCGGCAGATGTATACCAGAAATAGTTTTGAGGTACTGATAGATTATAACACTTATGTCTGGATCGCACAGCTTTTTATCCTGGGGCTTGTAGTAGGATATATGAGAGACCAGATACGTATCATGCGCCTGGAGAGTCAGGAACTGGAAGAACATTTGCACAGACAGATTGTGGATATCCAGGATATCAATGAAAGTAATGTCCGTGTAAAAGAGGTCATGGAGCAGCAGCTGATCGACCATAAGGACAGTATCGGTAAAATTTACAGCATTACAGCAGGACTGGAACAGCATATGCCGGATGAGGTTATTTTCTATGCAGTGGAAATGCTGGGAAAACTTATGAAGACAAAGGATGTAGCCCTCTATAATGTGGTCAGTAAAGATTATGCCCGTATCTTTTCTGCAAGTTCCCAAAAGGCGAGAAGTCTTGGAAATTCAATCCGTTACAGGGAGATGACGGACATTTATGATGCATTAAAAGAGCAGAAGGTATATATTAATAAGAAAATGGATGAGCAGTATCCACTTATGGCAAGAGGAATCTACGAAGGTGAAGAGGTACAGATGATCGTTATGATGTGGGGACTAAGCTGGGAAAAAATGACCCTTGGACAAGCCAATTTTCTTACAGTCGTCAGCTATCTGATTCAGAATGCAGTCCTCAGGGCACAGAGATATATGCAGGCACTGGAAGAGAAGCGTTATAGCCAGAATTCCAGAATCCTGGAACCGGAAGCATTTGAGTCCCTGGTTCAGGCATATATGAAGGCAAAACTGAAAAATCTTGTAGAATGTGTATTAATTAAAGTAGATGTTCAGAACTCGGAATATCAAAAAACGGATGAGCAGATGTCCGGATATATGAGGGACAGTGATTACATGGGAATGCTGCCTGATGGAAATCTGTATGTCCTGCTTACCAACACAACCAGAGAGGGTGCTGTTATTGTACAGGACAGATTTGAGAAGAATGGCTATAAAACAGAATACGTGGAGATGATGTCAGTATGTCACAGAGAATGAAGTTGTTTATTTTCCTGCTGATCATAAATCTGATCGTGGTTGTGTTCTATCTGATCTGGAATTATGTCTGCAGAAAAGAAAAAATCGGAAGTGTATGGATGAAGGCAGTTATGATGCTTTTATGTCCGGTGACAGGTCCTGCGTTTGTATTCCTGTCATTCCTGCTTTTTAAGTTATTTTCTTCCCAGGGTATGGATTTGTCGGACGTTGTATTTAGCAAAGACAGGAAAGAGAATTTTCTCCGTCCTGATGAGGAAATGGAGAGAAATATGGTCTCTTTAGAAGAAGCCCTGGAAGTTACAGATAAGAAGAGCCTTCGTACTTTGATGCTGAATGTGATCAGAGGAGATTACCGCAATTCTCTTGCGGCGATTAATCTGGCATTAAACAGCGAGGATTCAGAGACTGCCCATTATGCAGCATCTGTTCTTCAGGATGTATTGAATGATTTTCGAAGTAAAGTACAGACAGATTATCTTTTATGCCAGGAAGAAAATGAACAGCAGGTGGAAAATTGTATAAAACTTGTTGAATATATGAATCCGATTCTGGAACAGCAGGTACTTACAAATCTGGAACAGCGTTCCATGGCAGAGAGGATGCAGGAGGTGTTGCAAAAAGCCTGGGAATTTGATAAGATAAAAATCAGCAGTACTGTCTATGAAAAGGTCTGCCAGCGCCTGTTGGAAGTAAAGGATTATGAGAAATGCACACTGTGGTGTGACCGGGCAATGGAACAATATCCGAGAGTTTTGTCTAGCTATACCTGTCAGATGAAACTCTATTTCTCATGTGGAAAGAAAGAGAAGTTCTTTCAGGTTATGCAGGAACTTCGAGATTCGGATATTGCGATTGATAATGAAACCCTTGAACTGATCAGAACATTTATGTAGAGTAAAAGGATGAACAGATATGTCAATGACAACTCTGGTTATATTAAGATTTGCAGGTATATTTGCTGCTTATACAGGTTTAACAGTTTTGTTACCTGCGATTATGTTTCGTCGGATACTGGTAGGCAGAGGACTGTCAGAGCAGTTTCTGATGTGTTATACATTTGGAAATTTTTATATTATAAATATTGTGTTTGCAGTCCAGCTTTTGCATATTTCAGGTTTCTGGGCACTTGTATTGTTTACTGCTGTACCAGGGATTCTGATCTGGAGCAGGGTGAACAGGGTTTCTCTAAGAGAACTCTGCATAAAGACAGGAATTATCTGTAAGAAAATACTTCAGGGAAGTATGGGAATGAGGGGGGCTTTATACAGAGTCTGTAACAGGATTAAGGCAGTATTAAAACGCTCAGTCCGTCTGTTTTATTACAAAGTAATCTGTAATACGCTTCAGTGGATTCTGGTAGGGGCAGTTATTATAGCTTTGTTCTGGATTTATGGAAGAAACCTGTTGCTCACTTATGGATATTGTGCTTCAGATATACCGGTACATTTGAACTGGATTAATGAGATGGTCAGAGGAAATCTTTTTTCCGATGGTGTATATCCGTTTGGATTTCACTGTATGATATATTATCTTCATACAGTTTTCAGGGTTGATACGTATGCGATTCTGTGTGTGTTCTATCTTGTACAGGTATTCTTTATTCATATGGTACTTCTTGCTGTGATGAAATTGTTATGCAGATCATTGTATCTGCCATATGCAGGAGTGCTTGTATATATATTGGGAAATCTCTGGGCAAAACAGACATATAGTCGTTTTGGGGCATCACTGCCCCAGGAATTCGGAATGATTTTTGTGATTCCGTCTGTTTACTTCCTGATCAGTTTTTTTCAGACAGAGAAGGAGAAACTGAAAACCAGAGAAACAAAGTTGCTCTCAGGATGCTTTGCGCTGGCTTTTTCGCTGACTCTGGCGATTCATTTTTATGGAACTATGATTGCAGGGCTTTGCTGTATTGGAATTGCTGTCGGTTTTTGTCCGCGCTTCCTGAATAAAGAGTATTTTAAACGAATTATGATGACTGGTATTATCAGTGTATTTCTGGCTGTGCTTCCTATGGGGATTGCATTTGCAGGAGGAACACCTCTGCAGGGCTCACTTGGCTGGGGATTAAGCGTCATCAATGGTGGCAAATCAGATACTGAGGATTCAGAGGATAAAACAATCCAGGATATAACCATGGAAGAGATGGCAGCGCGTCTGAATGAAAACTCGAAGAATAATATTAAAAGTAATAATGCGAAATCAATGCAGACAAAAAGGATTCCTGCTATGACGGAAACTCCTGAATCCACTTTTGCAGATAAAGTCAGAGAAATTTCGGAGAAAATAAAAAACATCTGGAATATGATGGCTCAGCGTATCGGGGAATTTATCATAAACTTGCCGAAACAATGGTGTGCATATGCGGTACTTATCGGAATTGCAGTTGTCATTCTGCTTGGTCTGATATTTATTATCCTGCGAAAGACTACTTATGGTGAGATGCTTATGTCAGCAGGATTCTGTATGGGAATTCTCACATTGCTGCTCTGTGCGTCAGGGCTCGGACTTCCGATGCTGATGGATCCTGCCAGATGTAGTATTTATTATGTGTATCTTCTGATATTAACGCTGACAGTTCTGGTGGATGGAATTCTTTATCTGATTTTTATGTGTCGTTTATTTACAATTCCGCGAAATGTGTTATCTTTTATCTTGACTGTGTCCATTGTTGGGAGTATGATCCATCAGGGAATGATCAAAATGCCGGGATTCGGTTCAGATTATGTATCTAATGGAGCATTGACGTGTCTGTCGAATATTATTAAAGAAAATGAAGACAAGACATGGACGATTGTATCAGCAAATGATGAGACACAGATGGGGCTTGATCATGGCTGGCATTACGAGACAATTAGCTTCCTTCGAAATATGGAGTATATGAATAAAGACACTAAATTGATTATTCCGACAAAGAATGTATACTTCTTTATAGAAAAAATCCCGCTGAATTATGCGGTACTTTACTCAGGCAGTGGTCAGTCCATTTCGAAAAAGGCAGCCAGCCAGTCATTACCAAATTCAGGTGGAATAACTATGTATCAAGGGGAGGGAAGATGGATTCTGATGTCCCGGATGTATTACTGGGCACAGGCATTTAAGGAGAGATATCCCAATGATATGAAGGTATATTATGAATCAGAAGATTTTGTGTGTTATGTAATGCCACAAAATATGTATCATCAGTATAATTTTGCAATAGATTACGGTTATAATCAGTTCCGGACACAGGAGGATAAAAATTAATATAATGGTTTCCAAAAGAAATTTTTTCAGTATTACAATCATGATGTTTGTTCTTTTGTTTTTGTTTCAGTTTTCTATGGTTATCAGAGACAGACAGAACACATATGATGTAAATTCAAATTTCACGACAAGGCAGAAAGATGGTAAAAATGTCTGGAAAAATAAACAGATAGATCCTGTGGCTGTCAGAACAACAGACAGAAGCTATGCCCTTTTTGTAGGAGACAGTTCATCGGATATGGCTACAGCCGTAAGCAGATGGTGCATTTATGCAAAGTGGGATATGGCACAGTGCAGAAATCTGGAGGATTACCAGGAGAATGATAAGGCATTGCCGGGGATGCTGATACTGGAATCAGAGAAATATGCACTTGGTGATAATCTGGAAAAATTAAAGAAACTGGAACAAAAAGGTGTGATCATTGTTTTTGGATGTCTGGAAAATCCAAAGAATATTGAAAAAAATCAGGAACTGATGGATTTTCTGGGAATTTATAAGGTTGTGTCTGAGAAAACAAAACTGACAGGTGTGAAACTTTTTGAAGGTCTTCTGCTGGGCGGAGAAGTAGTCTATGAAACTCCGAAGGAAAAAGAAGAGAAAGAACGTCAGGATCTGCAGCTGGAGATACCATGGTATCAGGTAGGAAGCGGTACGAAAACATATATGGTCGGACTTTTGGATCATAGTAAACAAAAAACTCAGGTGGAGAATGAAGATCTTCCTACGATTTTGTGGAGAAATGGAATCAAGGGTGGAAGTGTTTTTTGTATAGTGGGAGACTATATGAAGGACAGCACAGCACTGGGACTGTTGAATGGTATGATAACAGAGGCTTCTGAGTATTATATTTATCCGGTAGTAAATGCCCAGAATCTCTCAATGATCAATTTTCCGGCATTTGCAGATGAGAATGATGAAGAAATGATGAAACTGTACAGTCAGTCTGTGACAGGTATGACCAGAGATATTATGTGGCCATCACTGGTATCCATTGTAGAAAAAGGAAAGCTGAAAATGACCTGCTTTATGCAGCCACAGGCAGATTATGAAGATGGTATAGAGCCGGATACAAAAGATATGATATTTTACCTGAAGCAGATGAAAGAGCAGGAAGCGGAAGTAGGACTTTCTCTTGAGTATAAAAATGCAGGTTCTTTGCGGGAAAAACTGGATCAGGATGCAGACTTTTTTCAGAAATCGGACAGCAGTTATAAATATGGAGCTGCTTTTGCGGAAGAAAGGGATTTGGATACGATAACAGGATTGATGAATACTGAATTGTTGAAAAATGTAAGTACACTGGTATGTGAATATACAGAGAAAGAGCCGGTGGTTTCTTATTGTACGGATTCTGTAACTTTACAGTCTGTGACAAGTGATGGGATGAATTACAGTTATAGTGATGATATTCGGATGAGAAGTATCCAGAGTTCGCTGGCATATACGAATGTTATGTTAAATATGCATGATATTTTCTGGCCGCAGCAGAAAACTGACAGATGGCAGATTATGCAGAAGCATTTTTCCAGTAATATCCTTACCTATTGGAAAAAATTTACAGGTTTTGACAGTATGACTCTTTCAGAAAGCAACACTAGAATCAGAACTTTTCTGAATCTGGATTTCTCAGAGTCCAGAACAGAGAATGAGATTACGTTGGAAACTTCTGAGAAAGGAAGCTGGTTTCTTCTCAGGACGCATGGAGAAGAAATCGCAGAAATAGAAGGCGGTACAGAAAAGGAAATAGAAGATGGAACTTATCTGATCCAGGCGCAGGATACTACTGTGAAGATTCAGATAAAAACATCAGGACTTCATTATGACAGATAGCTGTTATGACAGAGAGGAAATGAGCAGAAAAGTATGAAAGTTTGTATTGTGGCAGAGGGCTGTTACCCATATGTGGTCGGAGGTGTTTCCGGCTGGATCAACAGTCTGATCAGATCTTTTCCGAATGTAGAATTTATATTGCTGGCAATTGTGGCGAACAGATCCTTCAGGGGGAAATTTGTCTATGAGCTGCCGGAAAACCTTACACAGGTTTATGAAGTATATCTGGATGACTGTGAATGGGAAAGCGGAAACAGAAAAAGAAAATCTTTAAGGCAAGTCAATCTCTCTCATAAAGAATATGACGAAATGCTGAATATGGTGCTGAACCGGAGGACAGACTGGGGTGTGATTTTTGACCTGTTTCACAGAAAGCATCTTTCTGTAGATGATTTTCTTATGGGGGAGGATTTCTTCAGGATTGCCAGGGAGTGCTATGACCGTAATTATTCAAATATTAATTTCTCGGATTTCCTCTGGACGCTGCGATCCATTTATCTGCCGATGTTCTGGGCACTGAGAATGGATGTACCGAAGGCGGATTTGTATCATTGTGTGGCCACCGGTTATTCTGGAATTCTTGGAAGTATGGCAAAACATTTTCAT
The DNA here is from genome assembly GCF_030296915.1 of Anaerostipes hadrus ATCC 29173 = JCM 17467. Taxonomy (NCBI): domain Bacteria; kingdom Bacillati; phylum Bacillota; class Clostridia; order Lachnospirales; family Lachnospiraceae; genus Anaerostipes; species Anaerostipes hadrus. Next base: position 742,279 of record NZ_AP028031.1, read on the forward strand.
GGAAGTTCATTACTGATCTCCGAGCATGGGATTTATACCAGAGAAAGGGAGGAAGAACTGATCAAAGCTTCCTGGGTAAGGGGAGTATATAAGAATATCTGGATTGAACAGTTTAAGAAGATGTCACTTCTTGCATATGAAAAGGCAGATATGGTAACCTGTCTGTATGAACATGCAAAGGACCTGCAGATAGAATTGGGATGTCCGCCTGAGAAGATCAGGGTGACACCAAATGGGATCAATACACAGACGCTTGCAGATCTTCCCGGCAAGACAGAAGAAGAGAAGCAGTTTATCAATGCCGGGGCTGTACTTCGTGTAACTCCTATCAAAGATGTTAAAACCATGATACAGGCATTTGCTTTTGCCAAAAAAAAAGTAAAAAATATGAAGCTCTGGATTATGGGACCGGCAGATGAAGATAAAAAATATGCAAAAGAATGTTATGATCTGGTAGAATCCCTTGGGGTTCAGGATGTGGAATTCACAGGAAGGGTTAATGTAAAGGATTATCTGGGCAAGATGGATTTCACACTGCTTACCAGTATCAGTGAAGGACAGCCTTTGACAATCCTTGAGAGTTATGCGGCTCACAAACCTGTAATTGCCACAGATGTGGGAAATTGCAGGGAACTGATCTATGGAAATAATGACGGATTTGGGGAAGCGGGAATCCTCACACACATTATGAATATAGAAGAGATCGCCCATGCAATGGTTACCATGTCTGTAAATGAGAAAGACAGAAGGCGTATGGGAGAAGCAGGATACAGACGTGTAAATGCACTTTACAGGATTGATCAGATGAAGGAAGTATACAGAGAAATATACAAAGGATTTTCAGATAGACAGAATCTTTCGTGGACAGAGGAACCCTTTCAGATCAGTGTGTATGAAAAGATGATCTAAATGAAAGCATAATGTGACTGAGATCGGGATAACAAACATAAGATAAGCAATTACGGGATGGAGGGGACATATGGCAGGAATAGGTGTAAAACTTACAAATATCTATAAAAAGAATACGCTGACTACTGATATCATAGGTGCGGGATACAGTATGGTCGTTACAATCGCCCCCATGCTGCTGGTGATCGGTGCGCTTATGATCATGGAGTATTTTCTGGATTTCTCTTCAGTAGGTTATGTTACAAGAGAACTGTTTTCCTGTACGGTTCTGTATATATTTATTTTTTCCTTGCTTACGGCGTCTCCATTTAACTCTGTATTATCCAAATATATGTCAGATGTGATCTATGAAGAGACATATGAAGATATTTTGCCGTGCTATTATGTGGGCATGCTTTTGAATATTTCACTGAGTGCTCTTGTGGGAATTCCATTCTGTATCCGGGAGTATCTGGTTGGAAAAGTGGGCATTATTTATGTTTTTACAGGTTATTGCGGATACATTGCCCTGGTTCTTGTGTTCTATTCTATGTTGTACCTGTCTATCTGTAAGGATTACAAAAAAATATCATTCTTCTTTGCCGTTGGTATGACAGTGACAGTGTTTTTATCTTTTCTGCTTGTAAAAGTATTTCATTGGGGTATTACATATGGAATGCTGTTTTCGCTGACAATTGGATTTTGGCTGATCGCCTGTCTGGAAATGTCGGTAGTCCGGAGTTATTTTAAGGAAAACAGTGGAAAATACAGACAGGTTCTGGTCTATTTTAAGGAATATTGGCCGTTGGTGGTTACAAATTTTCTTTACACTTTAGGACTTTATGTACACAATTTTGTTTTCTGGACAACAGATCTTCACATGATAGTAGTAAAATCTTTTGTATGTGTGACAACATATGATATGGCAACCTGTCTTGCAATGTTTACAAATATCTCTGCAAGTGTTATCTTTATCAGTAGAGTTGAGATGTATTTTCATGGCAGATATAAAGCATACTCAGAAGCCGTTATCGGTGGAAGAGGAGCTGATATTGATATTACAAAGAAGGGGATGTTCCGTGCTCTTTCCGAAGAGCTTATGAGTCTTGCCAGAGTGCAGTTTATTATTACGCTGGTGATCTTTCTGATCTGTATGATTTTTCTTCCGCAGCTTGGTTTTGGAGGAATGACAATGAGGATATATCCCTGTCTGGCGTCAGGATATTTTATCTTGTTTCTGATGTATGCGGAGATTATTTTCATGTATTATTTTAATGACATGAAGGGTTGCGTATTGACGGGACTGGTGTTTTGCCTTATCACACTGGTGGGAAGTATAATATCTTCTCATTTTACAGAGATATGGTATGGGGCGGGGCTTGTTGTCGGGAGCTTTGCCGGATGGACAGTGGCTTATGGAAGACTTCGGTGGATGGAGAAACATCTGGATGTCCATATATTTTGTAACGGTCATCTGCTGAAGAAGAAAAAAGGTGATTGTCCGTCACCAAAAGTATTTGACAGATATGAATAGTAAGAAAGGAACGAAAGAAAAAAATGGAAGTGGGAGATATACTGAGGTTATTTGTGATCGTATCAGGAGTGTTTATGGTTGTGAGGGCAATTCTGTCACTTGCAAAGAGAAAGATGACAGAACCATTTTGTCTTGCATGGGTGTTTTTGTTTGCATTAATGATTCTTTCAGGTGCACTTTTAAATCCATCTCAGATGAAGCGTTATGTCAGTACACGCGGACTGATTCTGACTATAATAATTGTGTCAGGTGTTCTGTGGGGATTATGGTTTATCAGTACGCAGGTTTCTATCCTGAAAAGAAAAAATCAGGAGCTTGCCATGCAGGTTTCTTTATTAAACAATGATTACGAGAAAATCATCAAAGAACTGGAAAAATTAGAGAAAGAGAAATAAAAATATGAAAAGAGTACTGTTTGTAATTAATACTCTTGGAGGTGCAGGTGCAGAGAAGGCATTACTGGAACTGCTCAAAAGATTTACCCCGGACCGGTATGAGGTGGATCTGTACGTGCTTCTGGAACAGGGAGAACTGATCAGTCAGGTGCCGGGTTATGTAAATATTCTGAACAGGGACTATACGGCAGAATCAGTTCTTTCAGCAGAGGGAAAGAAAGAATTGAACAGAAAGGTTCTCAGACGATTATTTATACACAGGGCATTATTGAAAAATATACCATATCTTATAAAAAATACGTTTTCCATGCTTGGCAGAAAAAAAATATATCCGGACAAGTTTTTATGGCGTATCATGTCAGACAGTGGTATGAAACTGAATAAAAGCTATGATATGGCAGTTGCTTATCTGGAAGGTGGGGCTACATATTTTGTCCATGATCATGTTAAGGCCAGGAAGAAGTTCACATTCCTGCATGTTGATTATAAATATGCCGGCTACAGCAGAGGACTGGACAGGGACTGTTACCTGGACTTTGACAGGATCTTTACAGTATCAGGGGAAGTAAAGAGTGTATTTGACAGTGTATATCCGGAATGCCGGAATAAAACCTTTATTTTCCATAATCTGATCGACAGAGAGGAAATATACAGAAAATCAGAACTTCCCGGTGGATTCAGTGATACATACACCGGAAAGCGTATACTGACAGTGGGAAGGCTGACTGCACAGAAAGCGTATGAAGTAGCTGTTGATGCGATGAAGCTCCTGAAGGATCAGGGGATAAAAGCGCGCTGGTATGTTCTGGGCGAGGGAGAATTACGAAATAAGCTTCAGCAGAAAATAGACAGTCTTGGACTGAAGGAAGATTTTCTGTTACTGGGTGCGAAGGAGAATCCTTATCCATATTATAAGCAATGTGATCTGTATGTGCATGCGACCCGGTTTGAGGGGAAAAGTATTGCAATACAGGAAGCTCAGGTTCTGGGCTGTACGATTCTGGTATCTGATTGCAGCGGAAACCGGGAACAGGTGAAGAATGGGACGGATGGTATACTGTGTCAGCTTTCACCGGAGGATATCAGCAGGAAGATAGCTGAACTGCTGGGAAATGAAGAGAAATGCAGAGAATATGGAAAAAAAGCTACAGTCCGGATATCCGATGAACAGGGAGATATCCTGAAACTGTTTGAGATAGTATAAGAAGAGAGAGAGGCATCTATGGATAACAGAGAGAACGTCAGAAAAGAATCAAAAAAAGCAGTTTTAATTATTATTCCGGCATATAATGAGGAAAAAAACATTGTACCGCTTCTGGAAAAACTGGAACAGCCGGAGATTACACAGTTTGCAGATGTACTGGTCGTGAATGATGCGTCTCAGGATGAGACAAATCATGTGACTAAAAAGAGAAACCATACGGTGATTACCAATGTATTTAATCTGGGTTATGGGAGTGGTCTGCAGCTTGGTTATAAATATGCGGTGCGTAAAGGATACAGCTATGTTATACAAATGGATGCAGACGGTCAGCATGACGTATGTAACCTTCTGGAAATCTATAAGGAATTGCAGAAAGAGGATGAGAATGGGAAATTGCCGGATATTGTCCTTGGTTCAAGATTTATGGAAGGAAGTTCTGAATATACGGTCTCATGGGCAAAGAAAATTGCATTTGTATGGTTTCGTGCAATTCTGAAACTTGGAACAGGGAAAAAAATAACAGATCCGACTACAGGTCTTCAGGGACTGAACTGGAAAACTTTTCTTTTTTATTCAAAATATAATAATTTTGATGACAAATATCCAGATGCAAATATGCTTATGCAGATGTTGCTGCTTGGATTCAGAGTCAGAGAGATTCCGGCAGTGATGCATGTCAGAACTGCCGGTGTCAGTATGCATTCCGGCCTTAAACCGATCGTCTATATGTTCAGGATGACTGTTTCTATTCTGACTGTGTGGATCAGGGAAAAGATTCTTAAGATGGATGAGGATAAAATACGTGAACTGGAAAAATATAATGAATAAAAACAACTGGGTATTCCAACAGGTGGAACTCATCGAGAGTAATGTCTGCCTGGAAAATCCAGGCAGAGGATGGTATGGAATCTATACGTTTGTTGTTCAGGATTCCATAAATCCAGAAGAACTGAGATGGAGTCTGAGAGATGGAGAACTTCTTGCACTGGTATTGCTGGATATCAGTATATATCGCAGTATGCAACTGGATGAGAATGCCCTGAATAATATCAGAAGCATTCTCAGTTTTTTTATGTATTACAAAAAAGATGTGATTCTGCGGCCGGTTTATGATCGGGAAGGAAAAGGGCGTGAATGTGAGCCGGATAGTTTTGAACAGGTGCTGGAGCATTTACAGCAGATTGGTGGTTTGCTCCGGGATATGCAACATTCGGTATTCATCTTCCAGGGGATGCTTGTCGGAAGCTGGGGAGAAATGCATGATTCCAGATATCTGTCACCAGAGTGTATCAATCGAATGTGGAACTGTATGCGGCAGTATTTGGGAGATGAGATATATCTTGCTGTACGTACTCCGGCGCAGTGGAGAACTTTGAGAAGTGAAAAAGAATTCAGACAAAAGAAATATGCGCATCTGGCATTATTTGATGATGGGATTCTGGGTTCCATGACTCATCTGGGAACCTTTGGAACTGAACTCAGGGAGGCGGCAGGCTGGGCACAGGCGTGGACAAGAAAAGAGGAAATGGAATTTGTTAATTGTCTTACGGAAGATATGCCATGTGGTGGAGAAGTAGTAGCCTGTACTGAGAACGACAGAATGTATGAGGCAAAGTTCATAGTCAACGAGTTAAAAAAGATGCATATTACTTATTTGGACAGTACTCATGATATGAAAGCACTGGATTTATGGAAAAGTATATCGTGGGATGGATTTGATAATTTGAAAATATGGAAGGGATACAGCCTCTATGAGTATATAGGAGAACACCTGGGATATCGGCTTGTAGTGCGAACTGTGGAGTTGAAACCGATTCGAAGAGGAAGAGCAGAATTTATGTTTGAAATTGAGAATACCGGGTTTGGAAGGGTATTTCAGGAAACAGAATTGTTTCTGATAATGAAAAACAGGAATGAGACCAGAGAAGTTCCGATATCCATGGATATGAGAAAAATCCAGGCAGGAACCAGGATATGTGGAAAAACAGTGATTAAATTAATGGAGGGCAGAGTATCCTTGAAACTTCAGAGAAAAAAAGATGGACGGATCATTCATTTTGCAAATAAAAACAGTACAGACACCCTTTACCTGGGAAGTCTGCACTGTGGAAAAATTTATCTTAGTGAAGAATAAGAGTACCTACAGGAACTGTCTTGCTGTTTTCTGCCCCCTGATTGGCAAAGTGGATAGAATTTTCTGTGTATGGATCTTCCATACGCAGTGAAATGGAGTAAGTTCCTTTTCTCAGGGAACGGATATCCAGATCTGTTTTAAATGTGGAGCAGTCATTGCCTGCTATGGTACGGTTGTCAATATTTGTTTCTATTTTCTTTGATTTTCCGGTACTTTCATCAGTGAGGAACAGAACAGTATCGAATCTGGTATATGCGGAAGAAAATCCTGTGTTTGCAATTGTTATATAAAGAGAGGCTGTGTCACTCAGGTCGGAGTGAAAATCAACAGAGGATTCTTTCATAACATACCGATAACCAAGGTGTGTACTTATATAATCGTACCCTGTACATCCGGAAAAAACGTCTGTCCGTGATCCTGTATAAGTGGAATTCTTCCATTTATCCAGAACTGCGGTATCGTGTTCGGAATTCAGGTAAGATATATGCATCTGTGAAAGGTCGGCAATCGCATTGTTCAGATCGTTATATTCATTATCAACTGTAACCTCACCCCCATTAGGAACATATTGGCAGAGTTTGTACTGGAAAAGAAGTTCCTCACTTCGTGTGCCTTGCTCATCCAGATTACTGTCCGACTGTAAAGGGGTATCATCGTAAGTACCCAGATCATAAACAGAACCAAGCATGCCGTCATTAAAAAGACTGAGTCTTGCCTGCAGGCTGCCATTGCCGGCATCTGTACTGGACAGGGGCGTTCTGGTGCGGAGTATGCCACGCAGCTGACCAGGAGTGCGGACTGCCAGAAAAATATCAGAGGAAATATTCTGATCAAGTGCTTCTATAATCTGTCTTATCTGATTAATATCTCCGTAATTGGAATGATTCATTTCTCCAGTATTTCCTGTCAGAGTACCCTGAAGAATATAAACACAGTCTGCATATTTGTTGACAGTAGAAGAAATCTGGGAAATATGATTCTTTATCTGAGGCAGGTCAGATGGTTCCGTGGACAGAGCCTGTCCATCCCAGTCATACAGAAAACGGAGGATAACTTGTTTTTTTGCCCGAACACATTCTTCCAGTATTTTATCCAACTGATTTTTGGCATTTGTGCTTATGCTGGTATTGGAGTAATTTTTCAGATTAATCTCCAGAAGCATCAGAGGATATGGATTGGAAGCGCAACTTTTTCTGCACCAGTCAGCAGATTTCTCCGGCTTCTGCTTATCTGAAAGAATGTATCCGCTCAACTGATAGAAACCACGATATGGGTTGTCCAGTTCACGGGAGGATTCTTCTGTCATTGCAGGAGTGTATTTTACATTTAGCCGTCTGATGGAGATTATGTGGTAGAGACATAATACAGCCAGCACCGAGCAGATAACAAAAAAAAGACTGTGCAGGATGATTGATGATTTTTTTTTCATGAATATTTGCTCCTTATACTTGAAAATATCTATACATATAACTATGAATTGACTATAATGTATTATAACCAAAAAGAAAGGATAAGTGAAGAGTGAAACAGAAATCAAGGACAGAATATTCTGTTATGAATACGACGGTAGCTTTTTTGGCACAGACATTGGCAATTTTTATGGGTTTTTTTACAAGAGTTGTTTTTACCAGGACTCTCAGTGAAGGTTATGTAGGAATTAATGGTTTGTTTACAGATATATTAAATATATTGTCTTTGTCAGAACTTGGGGTCGGAACAGCAATCACATATGCTCTTTACGCTCCTATAGCCAGAAGAGATATAAAAAAACAACAGATCCTGATGCGGATGTTTCGGAATTTCTACAGGATAACAGCGGGCTTTGTTGTGCTTGCCGGCTTATGCCTGATACCATTTTTGGATATTTTGATGAAGGATCGTCCAGATGTGAATCATCTGATTATAATTTATCTTCTGTATCTGCTTAATTCCGTTGTTTCGTATTTATTGATTTATAAAAAAACACTGGTAGATGCCCATCAGATGAATTATATTACGGTGATGTATCATAATGGTTTTCTTGTACTACAAGATATCCTTCAGATTATAGTATTGTTTTTGACACGAAACTTTATCCTGTTTCTTGTTATTGCGGTTGTATGTACCATAATCGGAAATATCTGTATGTCCCGAAAGGCAGACAGGCTGTTCCCATATCTGAAAGAACCGTGTAAGGAGCAGCTTCCACAGGAAGAACGTCATGATATTTTAAGGAATGTAAAGGCAATGCTGATGCATAAAATTGGTAATGTAGTAGTAAATAATACAGATAATCTGCTGATCTCAAGTTTTGTGGGAATTATCAGTGCAGGGATTTATTCCAATTATTATCTGATCATAGGATCAGTCAGGCAGGTTCTGGAGCAGGCAATGCTGGGAGTTGCGGCAAGTGTGGGAAATCTTGGTGTGACGGAAGAGAACGAAAAGATAGGACGGATTTTTGACAGTCTGTTTTTTATAGGGTACTGGCTGTTTGGTTTTGCAGGTGTCTGTTTGCTGGAACTGCTGAATCCTTTTGTGAAGCTGGCATTTGGTAAAAAATATTTATTTCCAAAGGAAATTGTTTTGATACTGTGTATTAATTTTTTTATTAATGGGATGAGACGTGCAGTGCTGATTTTTAAGGAATCTATGGGACTGTTCTGGAATGATCGATACAAAGCGATAGCTGAAGCAGTGTTAAATCTGGTAATTTCCATTCTGTTGGTTACACATTTTGGTGTGGCAGGAGTATTTGCAGGTACATTCTGCAGTACAGTACTTACTTCTGTATGGGTAGAACCCTATGTGATTTATAAATACAGACTGAAAAAGCCTGTTACCGGCTTCTTTGTAAAATATGCAGGATATCTGGGGGTGATGGCTGCAGTATGGGGAATAACGGAATATTTTTGCAGATTTATTTCCGGACAGGCATTTATGATTCTGGTATGCAGACTGGGAATCTGCCTGATTGTGCCGAATATTTTATTGTGGTTTGCCTACAGGAGAACTGCAGAGTGGAAAGTATTATGGAATTTACTGAAAAAAATTGTAGAAAAAGTTTTTATAGGAGATAAAAGATGACAGCTTTGGAAAAACAGCAGAAAAAGATTTCTGTGATCATACCTGTATACAATGCAGAAAAGTACATCAGAGAAACTCTGGACAGTATTATAAAGCAGAGTTATAAAAATCTTGAAATTATATTGATAGATAATGGATCAAAGGACAGAAGTCCTGATATTATACAGAAATATGAAGCAAAATACCCGGAGATCCATATGATTGAAGGATCGGGAAAGGGTCCAGGAGCTTCAAGAAACAGAGGGCTGAAGCTTGCGAAGGGTGACTACATTGTGTTTGCCGATGCAGATGATTATCTTCCTGATAAGGAGATATTCTGTAAATATATAAATCTTGCAGAGCAGACAGATGCGGATATTGTTGTCAGCAATTATGCAAGATTGTGGAAAGATAAAATATTGCCGGCTACTAAACATCAATCATTTGCATTATGTAGTCCATCATCTGAAGAATTCAGATTTCAGGGATTTTTCTCAGTAGGAACACTTTCTTATGCGTGGGGGAAATTATACAGAAGAGAGTTCCTGAGAAATCATCAGATTTATTTTGCGGATCTTTCTTATGCAGAAGATAAACTGTTTAATATGCAATGTTATATCTGTGATGCGAAGTATGCATTTCTGGAAGATATAGGGTATATTTACAGAAAAAATGATATGTCAGTTTCCTGGCAGTATCGTCCGGATTCTGTAGAAAACTGGTTCAAACTTGTATATGAACTGAAAAGCTGGATAGAGAAAAAAGACAAGGATCCGAAAGAATATACTTCATTGATTGGATATTTGCTTATTTTTGCGGCATTTTTTGACGGAAAAATGGAATATATGCAGCATAAAAAATCTCTGTGGGCTGTCAGAAAGGTTCTTAAGAAATATGGAAGCAATCCGATGGGGAGAAAGGCTTTTACAGAGTTGGCAGACAGAAGGAAAAAACTGCAGATCACGCAAAAATTGTGGAAGATTATGATCCGGACATTTTCGTTGGGAATGAAATGGAGGTGGTATCTGTTGATGTCTGTGGGAATAAAGATCTTGGTTTCCTGCCGGGTAGATGAAAGACTTTCTGATACTGGAATAAGGAAAAAGTAAAGACAGTGGCTCCTGGTCAGGAGTCACTGTTTTCAAAAATATGGATTAATTTTGTCTTCTGATTGATTTTCTTAAAGCTGTGAAGGGTCTGGTGGAATGTTGTATTTCGTACTGTGTAGGTGTTGCGGATAAAACAGATAAATGTGATACACCAGAGTGCAGGCCAGAGGACTGGATAATGGCTGGCTTTTGGAAAGCGGACCTTCATCTGGATGTGCCCTTCTTTGAAATAAGTAAGGAAGTTAACCTTCTGATACGAACCGCTTCCAACTAGTGACTGGGAAATATCGGTTCCCATATCGCCGTCTTTAAGAATCTGTATTATGAAATCATGGCAGTCGTGTGGATTGTACTGTGTCCGGGCGTCTATAGAATCCGGAAGACCCAGATATTTCCTGCAGCATTCCAGAATAATTTCGTACAGATGGCTGATGCGGGATTCTCTGCACCATTCATGAATCTGCCGGAAATTGATTTCTTTTTCATGACGCTTCAGATAAAAGGTAAAATCACAGAGAAGGCGGATACCGAATCCGCTGTACAGATAATGCTTCAGCATATGATGAAGCATATAGAAAGTATATTCTGTAGGCGGCAGGACTGTGTAAGTATATCCGTGGATTGTCTGTGTGGATGCTTTCAGACATTCCGGTGAGAAGACAGAATCCACAAGTTTGTTGGCGGGGCTGTACTGGTACTGGCCAACTACACGATAGTGAAGCTCCAGGAGAAAACGGCGCCCGGTTTTGGGAAATATATAACGGTAGGTTACATGGTGGTCACTGAGTTCATCTTCAGAGATATATCCGTTGCTTTCAAGAATTGCCTGTGCTCTGGCGAGGTCAGAAGGATCAGCCAGATATAGGTCAAGATCTCCAAGCTTACGATATTCAGGAACCGGATAGCAGTCAGCCAGACTCAGACCCTTCAGAAGATAACAGTCAATATTGTTCTTTCTTAAAAGAGAGACGGTAAGCCGGGTGAAATGCTCAATCTGATAATAATTCAGCATCATGCCTTTTACCTGTTGCTTCATGGCAGGATAGACAGAAGCAGACCGGAGATATGGCAGTACAAATGGGACAGTACAATGTTCCTGTGCCAGCTTTGCCAGAGCAGGAAGGTCTTCCGGATGTACGGAAACAGAATGATCAGAACCGGTGCAGATATTTTTTATTATTTTCAGATAAGTATTGTATATTCGTTCCATAGGAGTCTCCTGAAAGTGCGTAAAATGGGTACCGTTCAGAGATTGAATGGCAGTAATAAATAATAGTAAGTATATCATGTTATTGCGTGGAAATAAAGGAAAAGGAAGAGAAAAAGGGAAAATGAAAAAGACAGAAGGTTATATAGTCAGGAGACTGGAGGATGAATATCTCTTACTTCCGTCAGGAAGAAGAACAGAAGAAGTCAATGAATTCTCCTATGAAAAATGGATGATCATGAGTGATGAAGCTTTCTGAGAAATGCTGACAGTTTAAAACAGAAGGGGCGAACAGGCAGCATAAAAAGCCACAGGGAAGAAACAAATTTGTAGAAAGGATTTCCTACAGTAAATTCTCTGCTGTTACGATTTACAGCAATCAGTTTTCCGATAATCTGATCCTGACGCAGAGGACCTTCCACTTCGTATTGGTTGTCGCCTACCATATAAAAGCCGTCAGATGTTATCCGGCAGATGCGGTGAAGCACAAGGATGCCCTGATCACGCCTGTAGAGGACTACATCATTCCTGTGGCAGTCTGTGTAGTCTGTCTGCTGGATCAGTGCTTCATCCCGTTCGGGAATAAAGAGAGGGTACATGCTGTAACCCTGAGGCTTGATGCGAATAATATTTCCCTCCCGGAGAAGCTGCTCCAGATCGATTTTAACTGGGTCTGATTTTGTGGTATTCATAGTATTTGTCCTTATTCCTGTTATAAAAATAGCTGATGTTCAGAAATAAAGTTCTGAACAGGCGTATTATAACATTAAGAAAACAAAAGGACAACAGAAAGTGTTTTCCAGTTGTAATAAAAAACTGTATGTTTTGCGTAAGCATACTTGACTTTCTGAGGGGATATGGATAAGATAAAGAAAAAGATAAAACCAATGTAAAGGTCATATTTCAGGAAAGGATGATTAATTATGAAAACATATAAGAAGCCGGTAGTAACTGTTGACGCAGGAATGGCAGAGGGTGTTTATGCAGCAAGTGGTGCAAGCCAGGGAACATTAAATGTAACATATCATGGAGTATGGGACAAATGGGGAACTAATGGTGGCAAGGGTCTGGCAACGGCAGACTGGTCAGGTATTAATGGAACAATTACTTTAAATATCACTTTTAATGATACATTAGATCAGGTTGAGACAGATGATGCTTCTGTAAAGAAATCCTGGTCAGGTAAGACTGCAACACTGACATTTGCAAGTACAGCATCAAATCCGCTGACTATTGGAGTGCATATAAATCATGGAACAAGTATTGATGATCTTAAGATGACAGGATTTACTTATTCTGTGAACTAAAGAGAATATCTGGCTGACAGGAAAAGGGATTGAGTTAGAGTGTTTAACTCAATCCATGAAATTAATTTTAAAATGTCTGTATCATTTCATGAATTTCCACGTCATTTAGTATCTCACATTTCTTATCCCGTATTGCATAAACCCTGTTACAGATATTCAGAACTGTAGGTCTGTGTGTGGTTACAATACAGGTTCTGGGATAGGTATCCTGCATGATATTTCGCAGGACTTTTCGCTCAGTAGCTACATCCAGTGCGGAAGTAGCCTCATCCAGCAGCAGGATCGGTGATCTGCGCAGTAATGCTCTGGCAATGGAGAGCCTCTGTGCCTGACCTTCGGAGAAACCGCCGCCCCGTTCCTTAACGATGTTTTCAATTCCATCCGGGAGTTTTTCCACAAAATCCCATGCGCAGGCAAGTTTCAGCGCTTCAATAATTTCTTCATCTGTAGCATCCTGTTTCACATTTCGCATATTTTCTGCAATTGTTCCTGAAAACATTGTATTTCCCTGTGGTACATAGGAGAATAATTTCCTTGTAGAAGGGGACATATCAATCATGTGTTCATGATCTGCTCCGGCACATATATGAGAAGAACCCTCCTGCGGTGTCAGAAGAGACAGGATCAGGCGCAGCATAGTTGTCTTACCTTCACCGGAAGGTCCTACCAGAGCCACGATCTCATGAGGATAAGCCTCTATGGAAGCATTGGCGAAAACAGCAGTACCATTATGATAGGTATAACTGAGATCCTGCATGTTCAGACCGATTCCTTCTGACTTATGCTGCTTTTCGAAGTTGCCTACAGCAGAATCCTGACTGTAGTCCTCTTGCGGCATTTCCACGATATCCATCAGTCTTCCTGCCGAAATAGTCAGTGAGATGGCTGACGGAATCAGACTTACCAGAGAATTTACCGAACTTGTCAATGTACCGGACAAAGACAGAAACATGGTCATAGTTCCGTAACTGATTGCATTGCTCCATACACGGTAAATTCCCCATCCATAACAGCTGTAGGATACGATAAATCCGATAATGGACATGAGAACAGAAGTCAGAATGGACATCTTCTGGAAGTCCAGTCTCATGTTAATATAATCTTTCTGAAGAGATTTCAGTTTCTCTGTATAAAAGTGAATCAGGTCGAAAGCCTTGATCGTCTGGATATTGGAGAAAGCTTCCTGGTTAAATCCATAAAGCTTTGCATTCATAGCTGCACTTCTCTGATTGTTATCACGCATTCGTTTCAGCAGCGGCTTTGAAAGCAGAGCACTGAAGGGAATTCCAAGCAGAGCAAAAAGTGCGAAAGTAGGGTCATAATAAAGCACGATTGCCAGTGCACTGATAAAACGAAAAGTATAAATGATCAGGTTGGGAATCCAGTTCAGGATTCCGCTTGAAATATTGGAGGCATCGGAACTCCAGCGTGTCACCAGATCTCCGGTGTGGTAATCGGTCAGGGATTCCCAGTCAGTTACCAGCATTTTGGCAAAGATGTCGTTCTTGATTTCGGAGTCCACCTTCAGGTTAATGAAAGTAGAGGCATATCCGGATGCCTGCGAAACCAGAATGTTTGCGACAGAGAAGCCGATCATTGCGACAAAGGTACTTATAAGTTTCCCGGTCTGGTGTCCGGTAATAATATCTACCAGATCTTTGGAAATCAGACTGGAAACCAGAGAGACACCTGTTCCGACCAGACCAAGCAGTGTATACAGGATCATGGCTTTCCAGTAACGTCTGCCGTACTGATAGATCCATAATGTCTGTTTCCACATTTTTTTCAGGGTTCCCTGTTTCAGGTGCTTCCAGATCAGGAGTATTTTTTCTTTCATTGCAGCTCCTCCAGTTGATCAATGGTATTTTTCATCATGCAGGCGGCAGAAGAATTCTTTGTACAGAGAAGATGCAGTACCGGCACGCGGTCAGCGATTTCCCCGGCAAAGAAAAGATTTTCTGAAAGCTGGCGTTCAGTCCATGCAGGGGAGATCATGCGCTGCATGACACGGAGGATTTTTTCCGAAGGATTTAACTCTTCCAGATAATCTGTCTGCAGATCACGCCCAAGGAGGATAATTCCTCCGAGTTCATATGCTTCAGCAGTAAAAATCCCGGAAGTTCCGCACCAGGGGATGCCATAGGCGATGATATGATCTTTATGCAATCCGAGAAGATTCAGGTCTCCATTTAAGTACGGTGTGTCAAAAAGCTCATGCCACAGAGCAGTGTGTGTGGATTTTCCCATTCCGGAATGACCGGAAAACAGCCATGCTTTTCCCTGATAGAGAACAGAAGCTGAGTGGATTGCAAACAGTCCGTTTCTTTGTGCTGTGAAAAGGAAAAACAGCCGTATGGCGTGAAATAAATTTTCTATATTTGTTTCGGAAACCTGTGGGTGGCAGTAAACCCGTACATAAGTACCATCTTTCAGCATATGAGCTTCGTAAAGGTTCTGCATCTGTGGAAAAAGGACAACATAACGGTTGGGATTTTCAAAAACAGTCATTTCAGAATTCTGCAGAAGAACCTGTCCGTAACAACGGCTGGGCGGAGGCGTGGTGACCAGTTCGATTTCCTGTGAGGTATCATCATCCGAAAATTCATGATAAAAAGGTTTGAAATTTGGGGAAATCAGTTCTGCAGAACCGTATAGTTTTATGCAGATTCCTGCGATTATCATAGAGACAGAAGGGATTGATGAAATCAGGTGGAGATCTTCTGTGATCATTCCCATGGCTGTAAGCTGTGTCAGAAAATCTGTCACATCTTTCAGAAGTTCAGGATAATAAGACTCATCCAGTTGATAAGTCCTGGCAAGTATTTCTGCCAGTTGCTGCGGTTCGGCACCTTCATGATGCTGAAGTACATTCCACAGGAAAGTACTGGTCTCATTCAGCACAAAGCCTTTTTTCAGATCGGCAATCTGCTGACCATAAGGTAAGAGATAATTGATACCTTTGATTTTTCGAAGTGTATATCCGGGCTGACATTTGAACATGATAAAAAAAATTCCTTTCTTTTTCAAAGCCAAATCTTGTAAACTTATATATGTGTTGTGATGGCTGTGACTATAGCAAATTATAACACTGAGGAGGGAAGAAATACAAGCTATTTCCAATTGATGTACAAGAGTATAAAATAGTCCTGAATCCGTGAAGTTAAAACGACAATGACTTCAAAAAGTCTGTATCCATTAGGGATTACCGTTATTGTTACCTGTTTTATATTTTCATCTGTCAGGTGAGCCCTTTTTCTGGTATAATCTTCTCATAGTTCTACGAGAGAAGAGGGTATCCCATGAATTTCATTACATGAAATAGGACACATTATTAATAAAGATTATGGAATATCATTTGAAAAAGAAACTGGAGAACAGGAGAAGGCACAAGAATGAAGACTATCATAGGAAAAATCACAATAGACATTCTAACATCAATCTATCAGCCGTTTTGGTTTGCAATTTTGTTATCAATAATGACAATGTTCTTTTATTTGTATGTAAAATGTCCAGAAGGAGCAGGCAAGGGATGGAAAGCAGCTATCCGGACATGGATCGATCATTTTAAAAGAGATAGAGAATTCCGTAAAAAATATATATTGTTTTTCTATATTACCATGGTATTATTTAAGACATTGATCAACCGAAATATGTGGATGAATCCATTATGTGATGTGTGGGGAGTATGGGGAATATACAGATATAATACAGTGACAGGCCAGCGCATTTTAACATCAGAGTGTATAGAAAATTTTTTCCTGCTTATGCCGTATATAGTATTAATGTTTTGGAATTTTGAAGAAAAAATATTTGGTAAGAAAGTGTATATAGGGAAAATCATATTAAAAAGTATCCAAATAGCGTTTCTGTCATCTCTGACAATTGAGCTGTTGCAGTTGTTTTTAAGATTAGGAACATTTCAAATATCAGATTTATTTTTTAATACAATTGGCGGGTTAGCAGGAGGAATTATTTATTTTCTAGTGAATGCTATGGCAGAACGGATTAGACGAATGAGAAATTAAATACGACAAAACACAAACACCCCATTCAGAAATTGGTACTACAAATTGCACAAAAACAATAACAAAGACAGATTTATTACTGAAAATTTTGCTAACACCAGAGGGAAAATGCAAGTGAAATGTTGTAATTTCCTAGAAAATAATGCTACATATTGATTCTCCGAAATTAATTTGATAAAATATAAAGCATAAATACAGGATACATAATACAACATAATATAAAGAGGAGAATAACAATGCATTTATTAGGAACAATTGCAATGATCTTAGTGTTAAGCTTAATGATCGCAGGGCTTTTAAAATTAAATTACAAAGATTTATGGGTATCAGAAGATAAGACATCCAGAGAGCCAGGGGCAAGAACATTAAGAAGTTGTTAAGTATAAGACCAATGAGATAAAAGAGCAGGTACGAAACAGAGTACCTGCTCTTTTTGATCTTACAATAAGGAAGTATTTAAGAAAAGGATAGCCAGAATCTATTGACATTATAGAGAATAATATTTATAATAAAGGGTATATGTGAAGACAAATATATGAAATGTTTTACACAGGATATAACAAGTATACAGGTAACAAAACAGGTCAGATGACTGAAGGGGAGATTTATGGATACTACATTAATAATTATGGCAGCCGGAATCGGATCAAGATACGGTGCAGGAATCAAACAGCTTGCGAAGATGGGACCGAATGGTGAGATCATTATGGATTATTCAATTCGTGATGCGAAAGAAGCTGGATTTAATAAGGTTGTATTTATTATCCGTAAGGACATCTTTGAAGAATTTGAAGAGATAATCGGCAATCGAATTAAAGATCAGATTGATGTAGAATATGTATTTCAGGAATTAGATGACCTTCCAGAAGGATTTGAAGTACCAGAAGGACGTACAAAGCCTTGGGGAACAGGACAGGCTGTTCTTTGCTGCAAGGATGTTGTCAAGGAACCATTTGTGATCATCAACGCAGATGATTACTATGGAAAGGAAGCTTTTGTGAAGCTTCATGATTTCTTAGTATCTGGAGAAGATCTTGGAAGAGAATTCACAATGGGAATGGCAGGATTTATCCTGAAGAATACATTAAGTGACAATGGAACTGTCACACGAGGAGTTAGTGTTGTAGATGAGAATGGATTATTAAGCCAGGTTCATGAGACAACAGGAATTATGATGGGGGAAGATGGTAAGATCAAGTGTGATCTTCCAAATGTTCAGGAATGGATCAGTCCAGAGGATAAGGTTTCTATGAATATGTGGGCTGCATATCCAGAATTTTTAGAGTTCCTTGCAGAAGACTTCAAGACTTTCTTAAGTGAAGTAGAAGAAGGAGATCTAAAGAAAGAATATTTATTACCAAACATCGTAGATAAATTATTGAAAGAAGGACGTGCAAACGTCAAAGTATTAGAGACACAGGATCGATGGTTCGGTGTAACTTATCAGGAAGATAAGGAAGCTGTACAGAAAGCATTTGCCGGATTGATCAAAGAAGGTGTCTACCCAGCAAATTTATGGGGCTAAGATATATGGCATAATTTAGGGGCAGTCAGTGTTGAACTGGCTGCCTGTTTTATTTCAGAGGAAGTTTTGGTGAGGTCCGATTTGGAATAGAATAAGGAGGATCAAAATGAAATATAGCAAAACAATTGCAGGAATTACGATAGAGATCTGTGAAAAAGCAATAGGAGAAGATCTTGTTTTAACTCTAAGCGGTGGTGAGAAACCGCATATTGGCTGTGTTGTTCAGGCAGTTCCACGCCCTTCGTTGAGTGGTGACGGAACGATCAGTGTCACTTCATCTGTGATCAACCTGACAGGTCACAAAGACGAATTTCTATGCCGCAGACTGGCTGAGAATCGATGCAGGGAAACAGGAAAAGTAGTGGTATGCACAGGCGGGGTGCACATGGATCATATAACGGGAGAACAGATCGAAGAATTATTAAAGAATATCGATCGTATGATGACAGAATAAGATCATAGAAGATGATCAGAAAGCAGGTGATTTTTTGAAATTTATTCATATCGCAGATGTTCATTGGGGAGCCAGACCAGAGAGAGAGCAGACATTTGGAAGGATCAGAGAACAAGAGATCAAAGAGACATTTCAAAGAGTCATTGATCATGCGAATAAGCAACAGGTAGATCTGTTATTGATCGCAGGGGATCTGTTTGATCAGCCGCCAACGCAGCAGGAGCTGAGAGAAGTGGATTATCTGTTGTCCAGATTGAATCATACAAGAACGGTTTTGATCGCAGGGAATCACGATCATCTGGAACCGCATGATGCATTTTCCAAGTATAAATGGAATTCGGAAGTTTATCTTCTGGATGGAAAACAAAGAGATCATATTTCTTTTGAAGATCTTGAAACAACCATTTATGGCTTTAGTTATTGGAAGAATCAGATCACGAAACCATTGTATGATCACATGAAACCAGATGAGAGCGAAGGCAGTGATTTTTCAATCCTGCTGGCACATGGAGGGGATGAAAGTCATATCCCGATTCAGAGAGAAGCGTTAAAATGGTCTGGATTCGACTATATCGCTCTTGGACATATCCATAAACCAGAGATCATTTTCGAAGATCTGATGGCATATGCAGGATCGCTGGAACCATTGGATCACACAGAGACGGGATATCATGGGCTGATCGAAGGGGAGATCAGCGAAGAAAAGAAACAGATAACCTTCGTTCCCTTTGCAAAAAGAATGTATACACAAGTGGAAGTCATGATATCTGATGAGATGTCAGCGTTAGAGATCGTAGATCGGGTAGAAACGGAACTTTCATATCGTGGAAGAGAGAATATATATGAGATTGTACTGACAGGAAGTATTGATCCACAGATCCATCTGGACTTTTATGAGATCACGAGCCAATATATGGTCACAGATATCATTTATGAAACGAAGAATCAATGGGAATACGAACAGCTATCAGAGGAAGATGATTTTATCATCCAGAAGGTTGCAGATATTTTAAAAGATGAACCAGAGGCTTTGCGTTATGCGATGGAAGCTTTAACATATGCCAGGGAGAAGTAAAAGATGAAGATTGAGGAGATCAATATTGATGGATTTGGAAAATTTCATAAATATCATTGCCAGACATCTGGGAAGTTAGAAGTTTTCTATGGCAAGAATGAATCTGGCAAGACAACACTTCGTAAGTTTATGATCGCAATGCTGTTTGGGCTGGAGAAATCAAGAGGACTTGCTGCAAGATATGATGATTTCACCAGATATCAGCCAGTAAATGGCGGCATTTACGGTGGCTCCATGGTCTTTGAAAA
Organism: Anaerostipes hadrus ATCC 29173 = JCM 17467; assembly: GCF_030296915.1. Taxonomy (NCBI): domain Bacteria; kingdom Bacillati; phylum Bacillota; class Clostridia; order Lachnospirales; family Lachnospiraceae; genus Anaerostipes; species Anaerostipes hadrus. The sequence continues at coordinate 762,429 of NZ_AP028031.1, forward strand.
GGACGGGATCAGATATAAGATCATGCGAAACTTCGCACAAGGGCAGACAGAGTATCGCATATTTGATGCAGATACGATGGAGGAACTTAAGGGGAAGGAATACTTATTCGAATCCGATCAACAGGCATTTGAGAATACGGTTTCGATGACACAGGCAGAGATTCGTACAGGCAGAGAGATGAAGGAAGTTTTGCAAAATTCCATGGCGAATCTGCGAAGCAGCAAGGATGCCGCGATCGACCTTCGAAAAGCGACCGATCATTTGAAAGCCAGACGAAGACAAATGCGAAAAGATCCTGTTTTTGCACAGATTGACAATTTGCGAAGACAGCAGGGGTCATGGCAGTATGATGCACAAGCGTTGAATGAATATGAACAGGAAGAGAGAGAGATTCGGAAACGTTTAAGACAAAAGAGAAAGTTGACGCTGCTTCAGAAGATTTTGCTGTGGTTTCGAAAGTTATTTGGTGGGGAAGATGAAGAACGAATTCGCAAAATAGAACTAAGACATCGCTTAGAGATCATAGAGATCGAGAAAGCACAGCTTATGCAGCAAAAGGAAGAGGCAGATAAGAAAAAGCAGGAATACGAGATTTTGCTGGGGCAGAAAAGGAAGAAAGAACTTGAGATTCACGAGATAGAACTTGCAATGAAAGCGATCGAGGAAGCTGCAAGCCAGGTACAAAAGACTTTTGGACAGGAACTAAATGAGAAGATCTCAGAGATTTTTTGTGATATGACGAATGGAAAATATACGCAGGCAGTCATGGATGAGAATCTTTCGATGATGGTTTATGATGGATTTGATCATATCGATATGAAGTATTTAAGCAATGCCACGGTAGAACAATTATACTTTGCACTGCGCCTTGCATCGGCCGATCTTTTATATGAAAATGATGCATTTCCGCTGTTTTTAGACGATGTGTTCGGTAATTATGATGACGAAAGACTGGCACAGACGATGCAGTATTTAAGTCACCATACAGATCGTCAGATCTTTTTATTTACGGGCAGGAAAGAAATACTTCGTTTATTGGATGAGAAAGAAATTTTATATCATCTTATTTCTTTATAGCTTTTTCTGTGCTAAGATAATGAGAGATAAAGTAACAAAGGAGATCAAAATATATGGCAAAGAAGATGACCATGGCAGACATCGCGAATTTATCAGGAGTTGGAAAAAGCACGGTATCTCGCTATTTTAACGGGGGATATGTAAAGGATGAGACGAGAGCGAAGATTCAGAAGGTCATTGAAGAATACAACTATACACCGAATGCATTTGCAAGATTGAATGCGAAACAAAGCAACGTGATCGGTGTAGTTGTGCCGACATTAAATTCTAAGATCACAAGTCGTGTGATCACAAGTATCGATCGGTATTTAAGAGAAAAGGGGTATACAACCCTTATTCAGAACTCAGACCACGATATTGATCAGGAATTACAGAATATCCAGCGCCTGATCCAGTTAAATGTGGATGGGATCTTGATCAGTTCCATAGCGATCACAAAGGACCACAAAGAGCTGTTAAAGAAAGCGGGGATTCCAGTGGTTGTTTTAACACAGGATTATGAAGATGGAATTTCCATTATTTATGATGATTATCATGCAGGGAAAACGATCGGAGAGTATATCGGGAAGAAAGGACATCAAAAGGTTGGATATATTGGTGTCTATGAGACAGACCAGGCAGTTGGAATCGAGCGTAGAAATGGTGTGTTAGATGGATTGAAAGAATATGGGATCACACCAGTGACAGGGAAGAGTGATTATAGTTTTATTGGTGGACAGATGGTTACAAGAGAATTACTTGAGATGGAATCAGATTTAGATGCGATCATCTGTGCAACAGACCGGCTTGCGTTTGGTGCATATAAGATTTTACACGAACATAAGAAGAGGATTCCAGAAGAAGTGTCTGTGGCAGCGTTTGGAGGATATGATGAAAGTACACTCCTGACGCCAGAGCTTACAACGCTAAAGTTTGATTCCTATGGAATGGGATACCTTGGAGCGGAAACGATTCTTAAGATGATTACAGGAGAACCAGTATCCAAGAAACAGATTGTGGGATATGAATTTATTGAAGGTGGAAGTGTCAGGTAATAAATTTATATTGGTATTTTAACAAAAATCGATTATAATAAACCTAACAAAGAAGTCGGTACGATGGATAAAGCCCATCCGTCCCGGCGGATATAGTTGCTAAATAGCCATTCTATTCTTGCCAGGGAGCAGAATGGCTATTTTTTTTAATTCAGAATGGCAATGATTAATAACGTTACATTGATAATAATCATAAATTCTTCATATGTACTCATAATATCGCCCTGCCACTCAAAATGTGTTGAAATATACTCAAACACATCGAGAAATTGAAGTCCTTGCGGATACTTCTTACTGCTTCAATGTGTATGCTTTGGCGATTATAAACAATACGCTACTCACAAGTTCTTGTACACTCCACAGTCGTAAATTCCTGCGATAGCCCGCAGTACATACTTACGTTTGCTTTCATTATGCAACTTCGTAAGTTAAAGCATCTCTTAGATTAAGAGCAGCATTAAAATCCCTATTCTCGACATAGCCACAATCACAACGGTATATTCTATCTGAAAGCTTCAAATCTTTCTTGATAGCACCACAACAGTGACACATTTTGGATGATGGATACCATCTGTCTACGACTCTTAATTCAATACCATTTTCATCGCACTTAGCTTTCAGCTTAGTTCTAAATTCATAGAACTTTTGTGATGCAACGGCTTTTGATAGATGTCTGTTCTTCATCATTCCTGATACATTCAAATCTTCAATAGTTATATAAGATGGCTTGGCTTTCACTATCTCGGCTATTGATTTATTGATATAGTCAGTACGGATATTATCTATTTTATGATAAAGTCTTTGCACTTTGAGCTTTTGCTTTTGTATATTCTTTTGAGTAGACTCTCCTTTCTTTAAATTCTCATACTTGCGTGAGAGACATCTTTGTTCTCTGCGCAATTTCTTTTCCAATTTTTTAACTCTTGCTGACTTATTGATATTTTTATAAGTTTTGCCATTAGAAACAATCGCCAAGTCTTTCAAACCCAGGTCAATTCCTATACCGTCATTGCTATTATTAGCAATCTTAGCGTCGGGAATTTCCACAAGAACTGACACATAATATTTGCCTGCTTTGATGGATACTGTACCGCTTTTGATTTTCCATCCGTCTTTAGTTGTTGGTATATAGCCTTTTTCTTTCATGCGTACCCAACCTAAACTGGGTATGTTCAACCTATGTCTCTCGCATCTACAATCTTTAGGATTATTCTTTACGAAATACATTTTTACATCAGATTTACCTTTCTTTTTGAAATTAGGAAAAGCACTTTGATGTTTAAAAAATCTTGTAAATGCAGTACATCCATCTTCAATAGACTTTTTTACAGCTTTTGAATACGCTTCTTTCATCCATACTTTTTCAGGATTATTAGGAATGTACTCATTATTGAGCCATACGCTAAAACTCTTGCCAGTCATAAACTTTTCGCCTTTATCGTATAAAGCTTTGTTGTGCCCGAGATAGAAGTTGTAAACATATCTACAAGTGCCAATCGTCTTGTTGATCTTGATTTTTTGCTCGACTGTCGGATTTATTTCCGTTTTGAAGCTCTTTAGCAATTTTCTCATCCCCTTCTATTTGTTTTTTATACTTACGAAGGCCGTACAATCTACAAGAAAAAACGTGAAGTATAGATATAATATCCTGTACAATTTCTTCTTGTGGTGATAGTTCTTCATTATTTACTACCATTATGGTTGTATTAAATTTCATACAGAATTTTTCAAACCAATCATAGCCAAATCTGACAAATCTATCTTTATGTGTAACTATAATAGTTTTGATTTTTTGTTCCATTACTTCATCTAATAATTGATTCCACTTTTTACGATTGTAGTTAAGCCCACTTCCATAATCTTCAATACATTGATCTACAATGATACCTTTAGCATTGCAAAACTGACGTAAAAAAGTTACTTGGTTTTGTAAATCATCTTTTTGGTTTCTTGTAGATACTCTGGCATAAATAACAATCTGACGATTATCGTTTTCAGTATTTATGCCCTTAAACTAAAGATATTGGTCATAAGTATAATAACGCCTATTAGTCGGGGTCCGATTTGCTTTCAGAATCCCCTCTCTATCCCAACGTTGTAACGTTTTGACTGAAACACCCAATAATTCAGCAAAATCTTTTGGTTTGTAATTAGTGATATTAGATGTGTTCATAACAATATCCTGGTATATTTTGATATATTTAATCACTATTGACAATGATTTTGATTACTTAAAGTTTTCTCCTTCCGCATTGCTCGGAACGGAGGGCTTTGCCGTTTACCAGCCTCTTCGTTAAGTTTACTATATAATATACTATAATCATACAAAATTCAAGCAAAAGTAATAAAATAAAAAATATGGTATCGATTCCATAAAAACTATTGACAAACGCATAAGAAAGTAATAATATACAGATATGGAACCGATACCATAATAAGTTTCACAATAAAAAAAGGAGAGAAGATATGGATTACGCAAAAATCGCCAGCCAGGTCATCGAGTATGTTGGTGGCAAACAAAACATTAAGTCAGTTCAGCATTGTGCAACAAGACTTCGTTTACAGTTAAAAGACAACGATCTTCGCAATGAAGATGCAGTCAGCGACATTGAAGGAGTTAAGGGAGTGTTCTTAACACAGTCACAGTTCCAGATCATTTTCGGATCAGGACTTGTAAACTTAGTGTGCGACGAAGTACAGAAGCAGTTAGGAATCTCAGTCGATACACCAGCAGATGATGAGAAAGAAGAGAAGAAAGGAAATGTTCTTCAGAGATTAGTAAAGTTATTAAGTGATATTTTCGTACCGATCATTCCAGCCATCGTAGCAGGTGGTCTGTTAATGGGAGTGAACAATATCCTGACAGCAGCGATGTTTAGTGGCAAGTCCGTCATTGATCTGTACCCACAGTTTAAGGGTCTGGCAACAGCGATCAACATGTTTGCAAGTGCTCCATTTGCATTTTTGCCAGTATTGATCGGATTTAGCGCAACGAAGAAGTTTGGCGGGAATCCATATCTTGGAGCAGCCATGGGTATGATCATGGTTCATCCAGATCTGTTAAGTGCATACAGCATCGGTATCGCCAAAGTGCCAGTATGGGATATCTTTGGATTTAAGATCCAGGCGATCGGATATCAGGGAACTGTACTTCCAGTATTAGCAGTTGCATTTATTTTAGCAACGATCGAGAAGAAGTTACATAAAGTAACACCAACATGGTTAGATAACCTGACAACACCATTGATCTCTATCATGGTAACATCATTTTTAACATTCATCTGCGTAGGACCAGTGTTAAGAGAAGCAGGTAACTTATTAGCAGATGGAATCACATGGGTATATAACACACTTGGATTTGTCGGTGGCGGATTATTCGGACTTGCATATGCACCGATTTGTCTAACAGGAATGCATCACAGCTTTATCGCGATCGAGACACAGCTGATCGCAGCCAAAGCAACAACAGGTGGAAGTTTTATCTTCACAACAGCAAGTATGAACAACGTAGCACAGGGAGCAGCCGTATTAGCAGTTTTATTCTTAACAAAGAATGAGAAGATGAAATCAATCTGTTCTGCATCAGGTGTTTCTGCATTACTTGGAATCACAGAACCAGCAATGTTCGGTGTAACATTGAAATTAAAATATCCATTCTACGCTGCCATCATCGGTTCAGCCGTAGGTAATGCATATTGTGCAGCAACAGGAGTTTTGGCACAGGCATTAGGAGCAGCAGGACTTCCGGGATTCCTGTCCATGCTTCCAAAAGATTACTTAAACTTCGTGATCGGACTGCTCTTATCCATGGGAGTATCCGCAGTTTTAACTGCAGTCTTCTGGAAGAAGTTTAACGTCGAAGGAGAAGATCACAAAGCAGAGACTCCGGTTAAAGAAGAAGTAAAAGAAATCGAAGTACAGGAACCAGCAGATACAACAGAAGAAACAAATGAATTATATGCACCAATGAAAGGTGAAGTTTTAGATGTAGCAAAGTCCGCAGACCCAGCATTTGCAAGTAAGGCAATGGGAGAAGGTGTAGCGATCAACCCAAGCGAAGGCATCGTATATGCACCAGCCGATGGAACGATCAGTCTGATCTTCCCTACAAAACATGCAATGGGGATCACATTAAACTCAGGAGTAGAACTTCTGATCCATGCAGGAATCGATACAGTTAAGATGAATGGCGAAGGTTTTGAGACTTTCGTAGAAACAGGAGCCAAAGTAAAGAAAGGTGATAAATTATTATCTTTTGACATGGATCTTGTGAAAGAAAAAGGATACAAGACACAGACGATGTTCTTAGTTGCAGATGCGAAAGGAAAAGAAGTCGAAGTGGTTGAAGCAGCGGATGCAGATAATAATACGAAGATCATGAATTTAAAATAATCATTATTCGAAGAAGGAAAGGAAACCAGGGCAGATGTTTGAAAAATACAAGAAAGTCTATAAGGCAGATTATGAAAAATGGTATAAAGAAAATGAAGCTTACAGAGAACGTGTGGCAGCAGATCAAGACCGATTAAAATTCCATTTAATGCCAAAGACAGGATGGTTAAATGATCCAAATGGTTTATGCCAGTTTAATGGGACATACCATATTTACTACCAGTACACTCCATTTGAACCAACTGGTGAGTTAAAGACATGGGGACATTATACGACAAAAGATTTTATTCATTATGAAGATTTTGGACCAGTCGTATTCCCAGATGAAGACATTGATGCCCATGGTGTCTATTCCGGCTCTGCATTTATTGAAGATGATACGATCCACTATTTCTACACAGGAAATTTAAAATATTTTGACAGAGATGATTATGACTATATCAACAGTGGACGTGGAAGTAATACGATCACATTTACAAGTAAAGACGGCTATGAGTTTACCAAAAAGGAATTGTTAATGACAACCGACGATTATCCGGCTGACATGAGCAACCATGTGCGTGATCCAAAAATCTTTAAGAAAAATGAGAAATATTACATGGTTCTTGGAGCAAGGGATGTCGAAGGTGTGGGTATGATTCTTCTATATGAATCTACAGATCTTAAGAACTGGACATACAAGAACCGCATCACAACTCCACAGAAGTTTGGTTATATGTGGGAATGTCCGGATCTGTTTGAGATGGACGGACAGTTATACATCATCTGCTGCCCACAGGGAGTAGAAACACAAGGCATTGATTACGAAAATGTTCATCAGGTCACAGCAATGAAATTAGACTATGATTTTGATACCGATGAATATGAAATCACAGATATCAAACTTTTTGACCGCGGATTTGATTTCTATGCACCACAAAGTTTTGAGGATGAAAGTGGAAGAAGAATTCTGATCGGATGGATGGGAATCCCAGATGCAGACTATACGAATCCAACGGAAGAAGCAGGATGGCAGCATGCACTGACGATTCCAAGAGAATTATCCGTAAGAGACGGGAAACTGATTCAGGAGCCGATCGAAGAATTAAAACAGCTTCGAAGTGAAGACAAAGCAGTTTGTACATTTTGTTATGGACAGACGATCATCATGCAAAATAACATCTATGAAGCTGTTGTAGATTTCAAACGATGCAGAGAAATGGTAATGACACTGCGCGAAGGGATCACTCTTTCCTATAAAGACAATATCCTGACCTTAAATCTTGGTGTCTATGGAAGTGGAAGATCAACAAGAAAAGTAAGATTAGAAAAATTAGAGCATCTTCAGATTTTTGCGGATACTTCATCCTTAGAGATCTTTGTAAACCACGGAGAAGAAGTTTTTACAACAAGAATCTACAATCATCATGGAAGACTACTGATTAATGGAGAATGTTCTGGTATAATGACAGTATATCCATTAAAATCATTCGAAATTGAAGGAGGAAGACATGAAGAATAAATTATGTGGGATCGGAGAAGCACTGATCGATTTTATTCCTGAAGTTAAGGGACAGAGACTAAAAGATGTACCTTCATTTAAAAGAGTCGCAGGAGGAGCACCTGCCAATGTAGTCGGAGCAGTCACAAAGCTTGGGATTCCATCCAAATTTTTAACAAAACTTGGAGATGATCCATTTGGAGATTATATCGTGGAAGTGTTAGATGAAGCAGGAATCGACACTTCTAATATTGCAAGAGACAAAGAAGGGGAAACAGCTTTAGCATTCGTATCCCTTGCCTCTGACGGAAACCGTGATTTCAAATTTTATAGAAAAAATAGTGCAGATTTACGCTACAGTGTAGAAGATATCCCGGCAGATATCTTAAACGATTGTGGAATGATTCATTTTTGCAGTGTAGACCTTGTGGAATCTCCAATGAAGGAAGCTCACAAGAAACTGATCGATATGGCGATCGCGCAGAATGTGAAAGTATCTTTTGATCCAAACTTAAGATTTTCATTATGGGACGATCTTGATCAATTAAAAGAGACAGTCAATGATTTCTTAAAATACGCAGATATCATCAAGATTTCTGACGAAGAACTGGAATTTATCACAGGACATACAGATATCAAAGATGCTCTGGACGGTTTATTTGCTGATCGTGCAAAATACGTTATCTACACAAAAGGAGCTGACGGAGCAGAAGTGTATACGAGAAATGGAATGGTAGAAGCTTCTGGATATAAGATCGATGTCCGAGATACGACAGGTGCTGGAGATTCGTTTATCGGAGCATTCCTATACTGTCTGTTAAATGATGAAGTAGAAGATTTGGAGTCCGTAAGTGATGACACATTAAGAAACTACCTTGATTTTGCCAATGCTTATGCAGCGAACACAACAACAAAAGAAGGTGCATTAGCAGCCATGGCAGATCGAGCTGAGATGGATGAATGGATGAAGACATTAAAGAAATAAATCCTTATAGATCATAGAAGAAAGAAGAGCTGAATGTAGTATTTGGCTCTTTTTTTCTCCTTTTGTGGAAAGTAAAAATGCTTGACGAAGAATTGTTGAAATGTTACAATTTGAAACATAATTATCGTGCAAAATATTTACAAAATAAACAAAAAAGGAGAAACGAAATGAGATTTGTTGTGATTTTAAAACAAATTCCAGATGATTCGATCAAAGATGAATATCAGGATGTGGATCAGTTAAATGACAGTGATAAGAACGTAATAAAAGAAGCACTGGATTTAAGAGATCGCTATGGTGGAACTGTAGACGTGATCGGATTTGGACCATTATCTGCAGAAGATGTTATGAAAGAGACACTTACTTATGGAATTGATGATGCCTTCCTGATCAGTGATCCCCAATTCGCAGATATGGATGTATCACAGGTAGCCAAGATCGTCGCAGCGATGATCAAAAAGCTTGGTCTATATGATCTGCTCTTATGCGGACGGCAGGCAATTGATGGAGACAGTGCCCATATGGCTTCTATGACCTCTTGTGCGTTGGAGATCCCATTGATCGCGTATTCTGACGAGATCACAGAGATGAAAGATGGAAGTGTTTTCGCAACATGTATGGGTGATCAAATGGCATATAAGGTAGAAGCAAAAACTCCAGCAATGATACTTTCTATCAGAGAGAAGAACAAGAACCGTTTTCCATCCGTACCAGATATCATGAAAACATATGATGGAACATATAAGACAAAGATATTGACGAATGAAGACCTGAATCTTTCTGTGACCAAGAGAAAAGTAACGCAACTTAGAAAATATGAAGTCAAAAGCAGCAAACAGCAAAAACTTGTTATGATCGGTGGAAAAGATGAAGAAGAAAAGGCGGCACAGATTCTTCAGTTGTTAAAGCAAAAGAGCGTGATCTAGGAGGTGTTTGGATATGAATTTTGGGAAAAAAGAAGGAATCGTTGTTGTTGGAGAGATTCAAAAGAGAGAGATCATGCCGCTGACGTTGGAATTGATCGGGGCAGCAGGAAAACTTTCGAAGGAAAGAGATCTTTCATTGTCAGTTATTCTATCAGGATGTGGGATCAAAGAAGAGGCAAAGAAGCTTTACAATTACGGAGTTGATGAAATTCTTTGTATCGAAGATGAAAAATTAATAGAAGGACATATGCAGCTGCATCATGATGCGGTCATAGAAGTTTTAAAAGAAAAGGATCCGAAAGTGATTCTGATCGGAGGAACGGCATCAGGAAGAGTCCTTGCAGGAAAGACAGCTTATGCATTCGATACAGAATTAGTCTGTGATGCATCGAAACTTACATACGATGAGAAACAGGAACAACTTATTATCACAAGACCGGCATTCGATGGAAAAAATATGGCAGACTTTTTGATCGATCCATCATTGACATCGGTGATCACGATCCGTACAGGAGTGATGGGAAAAGCAGAATACAAGGAAGACAAACAAGGTGAGATGTTATATGTGCATCCAGAATGTCTGAAGGAAGAACAGCAAAATCTGATCTATCATGGAGCGGCAGGAAAAAGTGGAAAAGAAGTCCATCTGGATACAGCAAGGATCATAGTTTCCGGTGGCCGTGGGATGAAAGGAGAAGAAGGATTTGCGCTTCTTGAGAGACTTGCAGAGAAGATCGGAGGGGAAGTTGCATGTACAAGACCGTGTGTAGATGCAGGATGGATGCTTCCAACACAGCAGGTAGGACAGTCAGGAATCTCCGTAAAACCGAAACTCTATCTTGCATTCGGTATTGCCGGGGCAATTCAGCATATGACAGGAATTGATGCAGATTGTATCATTTCAGTCAATAATAATCCGAGGGCTGCGATCTTTGCATACAGTGATTATGGTGTGGTTTCAGATGCAAAGAAATTACTGGAGAGTATGTTAAAACAGGTGGAAGAAGGGAAAGAATTCTTATAAAAATAGAAAAATATGCTGTGTATTCGATTTTGATACACAGCATAAAGTTTTTCAGAAGATGAGTTCCAGACTAGAGAATTTTGGTTGGTATTGAAAATGATCAGCCAGCTAATCGTGAATTAACATTCTGAAAAAGTGGTTTTTCAAAGTTATAATTTGCCCGATTTACACGAAGATAGCCATATTTCTTCCCGTATTTAAACTGTAGATAAATCTTTTTCTTAGAATAAATTAATTTCTTTAAAGTTACAGCTTTCCCTTTTGGTACACGAAAAGCAACTTTTTTGCTGCCAGCTTTTTTATAAAAAGTTACTTTTTTGGCAGTGATAAACTTGTTTTTTGCAAAATATCTTGAATATTTATCTTTTCTGTTTTGTCCAAGTTCGCTTCGTACCGTTTTTGTAGAAGATGCAGTTCTAATGAATTTTTGCTTACTGTATTTAAAAGGCAGTGTCCAATTGATCCATCCGGTTTCCATAGGTTGTACACGATGTTTAACGGTAATCCCTTTTTTATTGGCAGTAACGATTTCTTCAGCGTAAGATGATCGATTATTAAAAGATTTTACAACGCGAAATTGGTTGGATTTTTTGTTATAAGTAAAGATTTCATTATAAGTAACGTAGTCATTTTCACCACGGCCAATGATCTGGATAAATGTATGTTGTGTGCTCATTTTTGCATATTTTACAGTGAGGTCATAACAGTCGTGATCACGGAGAGATATTTCTGTGGTCCTTTTTCCATTTAGATAGATCGTAAAACGGTTGATGTACCAGCCTTCTTGATCGGGTGTTGTACGGATGATCACAGAATCAGCATTCTCGTCTCCAGTGAGGTCAACATTACCAACATAAGTTCCAGAAGTTTTTGTTTGAGGTATGTTTTTAACAGAAGCTTTTGCAAATGATGGTGTCATAATGCATAATGTAAAAGCAAAAAGAAAACAACCTAAAATCCTGTATACATTTCTTTTCATGAGAAAATCCCTCCTTCTTAAGTATATGAAAACTAATTGTTTCTGATTATATTTTAACATATTTTATTGTAGAAAATGCACAAAAATATGGTATATATAATAATTAAATTAAAGAATGTGACGAAATTAAAAAAAGTGCTTATACAAGACATAAAAAGTGTGTATAATAATGCATTGACAAGAAATAAGCAGGAAAGAACGCAGTGAAGATTGCACACGATAGAAAGTGGAGATCCGCAACGAGTTTGGTTGAGGGTCTTCACTATTTTTTTGCCTTATTTCTTGAAGAAAAGCAACAATTTATTACAACAAGAAGAGGAGAAAAGAAAATGCCACAGAATAAAAGAGAAAGCCTTATCTATACATTCATCATGTGTTTTATGATGGTATTTTGGATGAGCATATACAACGTATCATTACATATGGGAGGATTATCAATGGAATCCATCAAAGCCGGATGGTTAGGGTTCCCGATCGCATATATTTTTGCAATGTGCTGCGACTGGTTTTTTGTATCTAAGATCGCAAAAGGATTTGCATTTAAATATCTTGTAAAACCAGACAGCTCTGTTTTAAGAAAAGTTATTTCAGTATCTTGCTGTATGGTTGTTCCTATGGTGATCATTATGTCACTTTATGGAGCAGTCGAAGTTAGTATTGAGATGGGAAATTTCTCAAACTTACTGATGATATGGCTGACAAATATTCCAAAGAATTTTGTAATGGCACTTCCATATCAGTTGATCATTGCAGGACCTGTTGTACGCTTTGTGTTTAGAGCTGCATTTCCTGAAGGAAAAGTGCTTGCATAATAAAAGAATATAACAGATATATCAAACTGACATAACCACATTTCTTTCCTTTCCTATATAAATGTGCTAGAATAATCGTTAGAAAATTTTTGGAGGGAAATAGATGAAAAACAATGTCAAAAATTTAATCGAATTTATTGATCATAGTCCAAGCTGTTTTCATGTGATCGAGAATGCAAGAAAACAGTTTCTGGAATATGGTTTTATGGAATTAAAAGAGAAAGAATATTGGGATCTGGAGGAAGGAAAGAGTTACTTTGTTACGAGAAACGGAAGTTCTATCATAGCATTTCATTTGCCAAAGAAGGATTTTCAAGGGTTTCACATCGTGGCAAGCCACAGTGATTCTCCAACATACCGTATCAAAGAACAGCCTGAGATGTCCGTAGAGAAACATTATACGAAATTAAATATTGAACGTTATGGTGGAATGATCCCAGAAACATGGTTTGATCGTCCATTATCTGTTGCGGGACGTATTATAATAGAAGAAAACGGACAGATCAAAGATCAGTTGGTCAATATTGACAGAGATCTTATGATCATTCCGAATCTTGCAATTCATATGTCAAGATCTTCAAATGAATCAAAACAGTTAAATCCACAAAAAGATCTCCTGCCATTATGTGGAGGAAATCTTACAAAAGATGGTTTTGAGGAAATGATCGCCAAAGAATCAGGCGTTGAGAAAGAAGATATTTTATCTTATGATCTGTTTTTATATAACCGAATGAGAGGAACAACACTAGGAATCAACGAAGAATTTGTTGCAGCTCCCAAATTAGACGACCTTGAATGTGCATATTCATCCATCGAAGGAATGTTAAATGCAAAGCTTTCAAAAGATTATGTCACAGTGTGTGCGGTCTTTGATAATGAAGAAGTCGGAAGCGGTACAAAACAGGGGGCTGGATCAACATTTTTCCCAGAGGTATTAAAAAGGATCAGTTATCTTTGTGGAAAAAATGAAGAAGAATATTATATGGCGGTGGCAGACAGCTTTATGTTATCTGCAGATAACGCTCATGCAGTTCATCCGAACTATCAGGATAAGACAGACCCTACGAACCGTCCGTATATCAATGAAGGAATTGTATTAAAATACAATGCATCACAAAAATATACAACCGATGCGAATTCAGCGGCACTCGTAAAATATCTGTGTAAAAAAGAAAAGATTAAGTGTCAGGTATTCTTTAACCGTTCGGATATGTTAGGAGGTTCAACACTTGGTAATATCCTGACTGGACAGGTGTCGATCAAGGCAGCAGATATCGGGCTTCCACAGCTATCCATGCATTCAACATACGAAACTGCTGGATGCAAAGATTTAGATGATATGATCACACTGATGGAATCTTTTTATGAGCTTGGAAAGGAAGTGCAGATTTAATGGAAGAAAAACATTTGCAGATGTCAGAGAGTTTTTTCTTAACAGCAATTCTTGCAATCGTAGGAGGCTTTCTTGATTCCTACAGTTATTTAATGCGTGGACATGTATTTGCAAATGCACAGACAGGAAATATCGTATTGTTTGGTGTGAATCTTCAAAAGCGGGATTTTACACAGGCATTTTACTATTTTGTTCCAATTCTTGCATTTGCTGTGGGCGTAATTCTTGTTGAAATCATAAAGTATTTTTATAAGGAAGAACATAAGATTCATTGGAGACAGAGAATTGTGGCACTTGAGTTTGTGATGATAACGGTTGTTGGATTTATTCCACTGGGACAATATGATGTTGTGGCGAATGTACTGATTTCTTTTGTATGTTCTATGCAGGTGGAGACATTTCGAAGGGTTCATGGGCATCCATTTGCCAGTACGATGTGTACTGGTAATTTAAGAAGTGGAACAGAAGCACTGTGCCAGTACTTTAAAACAGGAGATAAGACATTAAAACAAAAAAGTTTACGATATTATGGAATTATTACTTTTTTCATTATTGGAGCAGTGATCGGAGGATTTTTAACCGGTCGTGCAGGAGGAAGTTCTATCTTTATCTGTAGTATTTTGCTAGCGATCGCAACGATCTTGATGGCAAAAGAGTTCAGAATCTGATAAAAAGACTGATTTTACAAACATTTAACAATGTTTGCGAAATCAGTCTTTTTTCTTTTTTGTTACTCTTCAGGGAAAACTTCATTTACAAGTTGACAGTATTCCTCATACTCATGAAATTCTGAAAGATCAGCAAAACCTTCGATCATTCCACGATAATACCAACTCTGCATCTTCTTATCCTTCATATTGAATCTCTCCCATAACTCTTCGCCAAGGATGTTATAATCCCGATAAAGTGCACGGATGTTAGCAAGCTTGTCACCAAGGGCGATGATCTTAGCGTTGCGGGATGCACGGTTCTTTAAGAAATCGATCGTATGGCCTTTTCTCTCAACCCATGTCTTACTCTTATCTTCACTTTCCTGATAGACATAAGAAGCAACGATATCACCGAATTCACGACGGATGTCATCTATCGAGATTCCGTCACAATCTTCAACAACATCATGAAGGACAGCGGCACAAAGCATATCCTGATCGAGAGTCATAGCGGCAACGATGGCAGCAACTTCCATAGGGTGGATGATAAAAGGAAGATTGGTGCCTTTTCTTGTCTGACCGTTGTGGGCATTTGTTGCGTAGATAACGGCTTTTTCAAACATTGGAAAACTCCTTTATTAAAATAAGTTAGTGTAAAATAATTGTTAAGATAATCATAAAGCATTTTTTTTTGGTATTCAAGTAGGAAATCCAAGAAAATAGAGAGGAAAATACTTTGTCACTTTAAAGCGTGTCAGTGTTGACTTTTTAAATACAGGAAGTTAAAATAAAAACTAAGTGTGATCAAAGAATGAGAAGATTTTGTGATCACCGCAAGAAAAAAGGAGAGTAAAACAATGACAGACAGCAATTTTACGATCGGATTTATCGGTTTAGGATTGATCGGTGGATCCATTGCGAAGGGAATAAGAAGAGTTTTTCCAAACTATACACTCATTGGAATGGATGAAAACCCGGATACGATCAAAAGTGTATTGGAGGATGGAATCATTGATTCAATTGCTACAGACTGCAAAACAGATTTTGCGGAATGCAACTATGTATTTTTGTGTGCACCGGTTCAATATAATGTAATGTATCTAAAAGATCTGAAAGGATCGATTAATAAAAATTGTATTTTAACAGATGTAGGAAGTGTAAAGGAAGAGATTCACTTAAAGATTGAAGAATTAGGAATGGAAGAATACTTTATCGGAGGACATCCGATGGTAGGATCAGAGAAGGCAGGTTTTTCTTTCAGTTCTGACAGATTAGTTGAGAATGCTTACTATTTTATCACGCCAACGAAGAAAGTCAGCGAACAAAGAGTGAAAGATTTTACAAACTTCATTGAAGAATTAGGAGCATTAACGATCATTCTGGATTATAAGCAGCATGATGCCTATACTGCAGCGATCAGTCATGTACCACATATCATGGCAGCAGAACTGGTACATATCGTAAGTAATATGGATACAGATGATGGAATTTTAAAACAGTTAGCTGCAGGTGGTTTTAAAGATATCACAAGAATCGCATCTTCATCTCCAGTCGTATGGGAACAGATTTCTTTATCAAATAAGAAGAATATCAAAGAATTACTGCAAAAAGCACAGAATCATTTAGGCTATGTGATCGCAGCACTTGATATGGAAGACAGAGAATATTTGAATAATTATTTTAAACAGGCAGGAGAATATAGAGATTCTGTGCCAGACAGTGCGGTTGGTCTGATCCAGAAATCTTACGAGATCTTTATTGATATTCCAGATGAACCAGGAACGATCGCAACAACGACAACCTTGCTTGCTTTGAATCATGTAAGTATCAAGAATATTGGAATCATTCACAACCGTGAATTCGAAGAGGGTGTTTTAAAGATCATGTTATATGATGATGAATCAGCAAAGAAGGCGACAAAAATCTTAAGAGATAAAAACTACACAGTATACGAGAGGAAATAAAAACATGAAATTAACAAAAAGTGCGGGACTTAGAGGAGAATTATCAATTCCAGGAGACAAATCGATCAGTCATAGAGCAGTTATGTTTGGATCTTTAGCAAAAGGAACAACACATATCAGCAATTTTTTATCAGGAGCAGACTGTCTGTCAACGATCGATTGTTTTCGTAAGATGGGTGTTTTGATCGAACAGAATGGAACGAACGTCACTGTTCATGGAAATGGACTTCATGGCTTAAAGGCACCAAGTGAGACATTAGATGTAGGAAATAGCGGAACAACAACAAGATTGATCTCAGGAATCCTGGCAGGTCAGGATTTTGAAACTGTATTATCTGGAGATGCATCTTTAAATAAACGTCCAATGGGAAGGATCATCAAACCATTAGAACAGATGGGTGCAAAGATCACAAGTGTGAATGGAAATGGATGTGCACCATTGAAGATTGAAGGAACAAAATTAAATGCAACACATTATGATTCTCCAGTTGCATCTGCACAGGTAAAATCCTGTGTGTTATTAGCAGGATTATATGCAGATGGCAAGACAAGTGTGACAGAACCAGCATTATCAAGAAATCATACAGAATTAATGCTTCGTTCTTTTGGAGTGAAAGTAGAATCACATGATACAACAGCGACGATCACACCTCCAGAAGAGATGATCGCAACAGATATCGTGGTTCCAGGAGATATTTCTTCAGCAACTTTCTTTATCGTGGCAGGACTGATCACACCAAATTCATGTATCCGTTTAAAAAATGTTGGAATCAATCCAACAAGAGATGGAATCCTGCGTGTATGTAAAGATATGGGAGCTGATGTTACATTAGAAAATGTGATCGATAATGGGGGAGAGCCAACAGCAGATATCGTTGTAAAGACAAGCAAATTAAAAGGAACGGTGATTGGTGGAGAAGTCATTCCAACATTGATCGATGAGATTCCAGTTATTGCACTGTTAGCAGCATTTGCAGAAGGTGAGACAGTGATCAAAGACGCGGCAGAGTTGAAGGTAAAAGAGTCTGATCGAATTGCATTAACGGTTGATAATCTTGTGAAAATGGGTGTTGATGCAACAGCGACAGACGATGGAATGATCATCAAAGGCGGTAATCCATTACATGGAGCAAGCATCAATTGTAAATACGACCATCGAATCGCTATGACATTTTCGATTGCAGGAATCAATGCAGAAGGAGAAACTGTGATCGAAGATTCAGAATGTGTAGATGTGTCTTATCCAACATTTTATGAACAGTTAAATTCATTGCAATAAATAAAATGCTATGATAAGAGTTTATAAGGAGTAGATAACAATGGAAAAGAAATATTTCTTTTTTGATATTGACGGAACATTGACAGATAGATCGACAGGGAAGATCGTGCCAAGTGCCAGAGAGGCGTTGGATCGTTTAGAAGCAAATGGACATTTTGTTGCGATTGCAACTGGAAGAGCACATTACAAAGCACGTAAATTCACAGAAGCCAATGGGTTTAAAAATATGGTCTGTTGTGGAGGCAATGGCTGTGTGATCAACAATGAATTAGTGGAAAATATTCCTTTGGATAAAGAAGGGTGTTTACAGATCATTCATCAGTCAGAAGAATTAGGGTATGGATGGTGTGTAGCTCTTGATGATACGAAAGATGTCTATATGACAGACGATAAATTTCTAAGACAGGTTGGAAAGAGAAAAGAACCAACCAGATATATCATCGATGATATGTTAGATATTGACAGTGTTGACGCGATTTACAAGATTTATGTAGCTATTCCAAAAGAGGAAGAAGAGAAACTTACAAAGAAAGAGTTGATCGGGCATTTGAGATTTGAACCAGAATATTTAATGTTCCAGCCAGATAATAAACGTGGTGGTATTGTGAAGATGATGGAATATCTTGGCGCAGATATTAAAAATGTGGTTGTATTCGGGGACGATTACAATGATATGGATATGTTCTGTAAAGACTGGTTTTCCATTGCTATGGGAAATGGATGCCAGGATTTAAAAGATATGGCAAGTTATGTGACCGATACAAATGTCAATGACGGTATTAAGAAAGCATGTGAACATTTTGAATGGATTTAATAAAGTAAAACAGCAGACAGAAGATACATCGGAGGGAAATATGAAACATTTAAAATTAGGGAAGATACAATGGATCGCATTATTGGTTGTCAGTGCAATGTTTGTGAATTTATGCAGCCATATGGTATTGGCAGCAGCAAGAGATGGAAATGATCCGGCACAGGGAACAACGGCAGAAGCAACAACAGCTTCAGAAGCGACAACAGAAGCAACAACAGCTTCAGAAGCGACAACAGAAACTACAACGGAACAGCAGGAAGAGACACAGTCTATGGGAGAATATAAAGCATTCTGGTTTTCTTTCTACGATTATGACTCTTATCGTGCAAAATATAAAAAGAGAACGGCAGCAAATTTCCGTACCTACTTTACAGGTGTTGTCAAAAAAGGAAAGAGTCTTGGAATGAATCGCGTGATCGTGCAAGTAAGACCATTTGGAGATGCCATTTATAAGTCAAAGTATTTCCCTTGGTCCAAATATATTTCTGGAAAACAGGGAAGAAATCCAGGATTTGACCCATTAAAGATCATGGTAGAAGTTGCACATGACAATGACATGAAGATCGAGGCATGGGTAAATCCATATCGTGTAACAACAGGTTCTACGAATTATAAGAAACTTGCAAAGAATAATCAGGCAAGAAAATGGCATGCCAAGAAGTCTACAAGAAGAAATGTATTATCTTATGGTGGAAGTTTGTATTACAACCCATCCAAAAAAGCGGTCAGAACACTGATCACAAATGGAGTGAAAGAAATCGTACAAAATTATGATGTCGATGGAATTCATATGGATGATTATTTCTATCCATCTTTTACAAAACGTAATGTCAAAAAGGCATTTGATGCAAAAGAATATAAGAAATCTTCTTATAAGAAGAAAAAGAAAAGTATCTATACTTACCGTCGCGCACAGGTAAATACTCTTGTGATACAGATGAAAAAAGCAGTAAAAAGTGTAGATCCAAATGTAACATATGGTATCAGTCCAGCAGGAAATATTGACAATCTGACAAGTAAATATTCATATTATGTAGATATCTATAAATGGCTAAATTCTACAGAGTATGTTGATTATATCTGCCCACAGGTATACTGGGGATTTAAACATCCAACTGCAAAATTTAATAAAGTCACAGATCGTTGGATCAAGGCAGCAAAGAGTAAGAAAGTTAAACTTTATATTGGAATCGCAGTATATCGTGCGGGACATAATGTTGGCCAGAATCGTGCAGAACGAAAAGAATGGAAGAGTGATACAAAAGTCTTGAAGAAACAGGTCCAGTATGCAAGAGAGAAACATGTGGATGGATTTGCATTCTTTGACTATCAGGATCTAAAGAGCAAGACAAGTGCCAAAGCAGTCAATCAGCTCAAAACAGTTTTAAAATAAACAGGAAATAAATATTGCAGAGATCATTGCATAGAGATATGTGATGGTCTCTTTTTAGTTACAGCAGATTTCTTTTAATGTAAATTACACTATATAAGAAATCTACAGCGAGTTGACATAATATGAAAAATATAATATTATATGGCATATAATATGAGTAAGGAGGATGCCAATGGTTTTTAATACAGGAGCTGCGCTGTTAGATGCGGTAGTTCTGGCTGTCGTATCAAGAGAAGAAGAAGGTACGTATGGATATAAGATCACACAGGATGTAAGAGAAGTGTTAGAAGTATCAGAATCTACATTATATCCAGTATTAAGGAGACTTAAGAAGGATGGCTGCCTGGAAGTTTATGATAAGCAATACGGCGGCAGAAACCGCAGATATTATAAGATCACGTCTGTGGGAATAGCACAGCTTTCGTTATATAAAGAAGAATGGAAACAATATTCCCAGAGAATATCTGGAATTTTTGAAGGAGGAGAGAGAGTATGAACCGGGAGGAGTACTTAAAGAGATTATCTTTTTTACTAAAAGATCTTCCAGAAGAAGAAATTGAAGATGCGATCGCATATTATGAAGATTATTTTGAGGAAGCAGGAGAAGAGAAAGAAGAACAGGTGATCAAGGAACTTGGTTCCCCAGAGAAGATCGCGAAGATGATCCGTGATTCTGTACAGGAAAATCAGGCAAGCAGTGAGTATACAGAAGAAGGATATAGACAGGAAACTTACGAAGATTACCAGCAGATGAGTAGAAAAGACTCACAAAAGGAAGCCAAACAGGGCAGCAGATGGCATATGAAGGGAAGAAGAAACCGGAATATCATTTTGATGATCTTAATTCTTGTCTTTGTGGGAAGCTGGCTGATTCCTGGTATTTTTGGCATTGTGATTGGAATTGCAGGAGGAATTTTTGGCAGTTGTGCGGGATTGTTGTTTGGAGGACTTGGACTGGTCGGTGCTGGAATTTATAAGATGTTTACGACAGTTCCATATGGTTTATTGTTGATGGGCGGCGGTTTTCTGATGATCGCTGGTGGGATTTTATTATTATGGTCCCTTGTATGGATCTGTGCAAATGCTATTCCATGGATCATTGCAAAGATCCGTGAATTTTGGAACAGGAATTTTGGGAGAGGATGTGAATAAGTTTGAAGACATTTAAGAAAGTATGCATGATATTAATATCAGTAACGGCTGTTGCAGGGATCGGATGCATCATAGCAGCATTTGTTATGGGTGCAGATCCAAGACAGATTCGAAATTATGCAGAAGGAAAGACAAGCGGTAAATTACAGACAGAGGAACGAAATATAAGAGCAGATCAGATCCGGAAATTAAATATTGATATTGGAAGTGGAGATGTGAAGCTACAAAATGGGAATCAGGATCGTCTGATCATAAAGAAAAAAGGAAGCTGGGAGCCAGTGATATTAAAGTCAGATGGAGAGATTGAAATCAAGCAGAAGAGCAGACATTTTAAATTGTTTTGGTTTCAATCAAATGATGAGATCACAGTTATTCTGCCCAAAGGTGTTACCTTTGAGAAAGTTTCCATGGATTGTGGCAATGGAGACATTGCATCAGATTCTTTGAATATCACAGACGAACTTGACATAGACTGTGGCAGTGGAGATATTGATCTGTCAACGATCACAGCACCAAAGACAGAGATTGATCTGGGTTCTGGAGATGTCACATTGATAATGGCAGGAACAGAAAAAGATTATAACTATAATATAGATTGTGGAAATGGAGATGTTAAGATTGGAGATATACTTTTCGAAGATGATCTAAAAAAACGAAATATCAATGCATTAAGATGGATTAATATAGATTGTGGAAGTGGAGATCTTACGATCGATTTCGATAATACAATATTGTAAAACAAAGTAACAGATAGATGGAGGGAAAGGAAATGAAGAAAACATTATATAAATCAAGAAAAGACCGTTTTTTATTTGGTGTATGTGGAGGATTAGCAGAATATTTTGAGGTAGATCCAACTTTGGTACGAATCCTTACAGCAGCATTATGCACAACAGGAACAGGATTGTTGTTATATATTGTGGCAGCTGTTGTCATGCCGGAGCGTGTCGAGTAATTGTCTTTTTCTTGAATCAATCCAAAGAATGTGATAAAATAGACAATCATGTCAAAATTCAGGTCAAATAAGACTTTGATCATGAAGATAAATACACATAAAGAAGAGGAGAAATCATATGAAATTACCAATATTGATCGCAATGGTTCTCTATATGGCAATGGTTATCTGGATTGGTGTCATTTACAGTAAGAAGACAAAGACATCCGAAGACTATTTCCTTGGAGGACGAGGACTTGGACCATGGGTTACTGCAATGAGTGCAGAGGCATCTGATATGAGCAGCTGGCTGTTGATGGGACTTCCTGGACTTGCATACGCAACAGGATTCAGCCAGGCAGGATGGACAGCAATCGGATTGATCCTTGGTACATACTTAAACTGGAAGATCGTGGCAAAGAGATTACGTCATTATACAGAAGTAGCAGATAATGCGATCACAGTGCCAGACTTTTTCAGTAACCGTTTTAAAGATGATAAGAAGATCTTAAGTAGTATTTCTGCAGTCATGATCCTTATTTTCTTTACAGTATACACAGCATCAGGATTTGCTGCATGTGGTACATTATTTAACTCTGTATTTGGATTAAATTATCAGAAGAGTATGATTGTCTGTGCGATCGTTATTGTATTATATACATCCATGGGTGGATTCTTAGCAGCAAGTACAACAGACCTGATTCAGGGATTATTAATGTCATTTGCCATTGTGATCGTACTGATCGTTGGAGTTGTGAATGCAGGTGGAGTAGCGAATGTTATTGCACACGGTCAGGCAATGGAAGGATTCTTTGATGTTATGAAGTACCATGACCCAGCAACAGGAGGTGCAGTATCACAGGGTGTGATCCCAATCTTATCCGGACTTGCATGGGGACTTGGATACTTTGGTATGCCACATATCCTTGTAAGATTCATGGCGATTCGTGACCCACAAGAAGTAAAGAAATCAAGAAATATCGCAATGATCTGGGTATTGATTTCTTTAAGTGTAGCCGTATGTATCGGATTTACAGGAGCAGCACTTTATCCCAATGTAGCAGAATTAGCTGGAAATGGAAATCAGAGAATCTTTATTTATATGACAACACATTTATTTAAAGGACTGATCCCATTATTTATGGCAGGAGTTATTTTATCAGGAATTCTTGCAGCAACAATGAGTACATCTGATTCGCAGCTTTTAATTGCATCATCCTGCGTATCAAAGAACTTATTCCAAGGATTATTTAAGAAAGAAATGTCTGAAGAAAAGGTACTGTTAGTTTCAAGGATCACAACGATCGTGATCGCATTGATCGGTATCTTTATCGCAATGGATGAAAACAGTTCTGTATTCGGACTAGTAGAAAATGCATGGGCAGGATTCGGTGGAGCCTTTGGTCCATTAACACTGTTTGCATTATTCTGGAAACGAACAAACCTAAAAGGAGCGATCGCTGGAATGTTAAGTGGAGGTATCATCGCACTTGTATGGCCAGTGACTCTGGGTAAATTAGGTGGAATTTTTGGAATTTACTGCTTGTTACCAGCATTTATCGTATCTTCTATTCTGATCATTGTAGTTAGTTTATGTACAGAAAAACCTAGTGATGTTATGGTGGAAGAATTTGAAGAAGCAAAAAGCCTCAATGATTAAATTGTGATTTGAATGACGAAAATTATTGGTGGAATATTATAAAAAGAGATCATATGTTTGCAACCCACTCGCGTTCGGACTCCCACGTAGCTGTACTAAGCTCCTGAATGGTCTAATGACCATCCACTCGCTAAGTGCAGACGTGTCCGTACGGTTGCCAACACATGATCTCTTTTTATAATATTCAAATAATTTACGTTATTCAAACCACTACACAGTGTGTATGTTTTACTGTATGGGCATTTATAATAAACATTTGTCTGTTACTAAAAAATTTGAAAACCGATAACGTTCAACATACAATACTTAATTTTATACGAGAATGTCTTCAGGTATTCATAAAAACACAAAGAAAGATAGAGGTACGAAATAGTAGAATTCCATAGGATTTTTTGCAAAATCGCAGCCAACACGGGCACTGTTTGAACGCAGTGAGTTGTGCAGGAGTGTTGGCGGATCAGCGTTTTGCAAAAAATCCGTCAATGGAATTCGTTTTTCGTACCTCTATCTTTCTTTGTGTTTTTATGAATACTCGATACATTTCCGTTATACAACTTAAAATTTCAAAGCACTTTTCTTTTTTGTATACATACCATGATAGTATAAAAGAAGAAAAGGAAAATAGAGATGAATCAATGTTATTGTGATCGATCATCAGGAATGTGTGAGCATGGTCATCGGCATGGTGGAGTGGATTCTATGCCGGTTGCTATGCAGTATGTTCCATGGCAGCATTGGAGCAGGATTTATAGTCCGGAAGAAGGATTACAATGTGGAACGATCTTTCCAGAGTTGAATAAACCATTTTATGGGAAAGGGGCGTGCCGGTAATGAATCAGTATGATAAGAAAAAGTTGTTAAATTATATTGATGCAGTCAGCTTTGCATTGATTGATACGAATCTGTATCTTGATACACACCCAAATGACAAAAAAGCAATGGACCATTTTAATCAATATCAGAAGGCAAGAAAGCAGGCATTAAAAGAATATGCGAGAAATTTTGAACCATTGACGATTGATAGTGCAGATATAGATGATCATTTTACATGGGCAACGGATTCTTGGCCATGGATGAAGAGGGGAGGTTGTTGATATGTGGAATTATGAAAAACGATTGGAGTTTCCGGTAAATATCAAACGAACAGATCCCAAGATGGCACAATTGATCATTACGCAGTATGGTGGTCCAGATGGGGAATTAGGAGCTTCGATGCGGTATTTGTCGCAGCGATTTGCGATGCCATATAAAAATGTTTGTGGGGTGCTAACCGATATAGGTACAGAAGAATTAGCTCACTTGGAAATGATCTGTACGATCGTGCATCAGTTAACTAGAGATCTAACTCCAGAACAGGTGAAAAAATCAGGGTTTGGAGCTTACTATGTAGATCATACAGCAGGTGTATGGCCACAAGCAGCAAGTGGTGTACCGTTTAGCGCAGCGACGTTTCAGTCTGTGGGAGATCCGATTACAGATTTAAGTGAAGACCTTGCTGCAGAACAAAAAGCAAGAACAACGTATGATAATTTGTTAAGGCTTATTGATGATCCAGATGTTAGAGAGCCACTGAAATTCTTACGAGAAAGAGAAATCGTGCATTTCCAGAGATTTGGTGAAGCACTGAGGACTGTACAGGATCATTTGGATTCTAAGAATTTTTATGCGATCAATCCAGCATTTGATCATAGTGGTAATTGTAATAAATAAATATATAAAAACAGTTGGCATAAAAAGTAAAAATTATGTCAGCTGTTTTTTATTTTTTGAAGTAACAAAAAGTTGAAAATATATGACAATCTGTTATAATAAATCAAAAATGAATAGTTCAAATATGAAATAATTAACAAGGAGGGATAAATTCATGAAGATCAATATAGAATTTCCGAGAAAGTTGTTAGAGGTATATAACGATGCATGTAAGCCGTTATGCAAGAAATTAAAATTACCACAGACAGCTTTTGATATTTTAATGTTTTTAGGAAACAATCCACAATACCAGACAGCCAGAGATATCGTAAAGATCAGAAATATCAAAGCAAATCTTATATCGATCAACGTAGAGAAACTTGTGAAAGAAGGTTATTTAAGAAGAGAAGAGATCAAAGGTGATCGAAGAAAAACAAAACTGATTATTACAGAAAAAGCACATCCAGTGATCAAAGAAGGACAGCAGTTACAACAAGGATTTGTAGATCAGTTGTTTGATAATACAACACAAGAAGATAAAAAAATTTTTTTCCATGTAATGAAAAATATGGATAAGAATTTAGATGATATTTTGAAAGGTGGAAACTAAGATGAATATATTATTAACAATCGCAGTAACATTTTTTGCAGGAATGGGAGCCGGGCTTGGAACAGGATTTGCAGGGATGAGTGCAGCAGCTGTAATTAGTCCGATGTTGATCACATTCCTTAAGATGGACCCGTATATGGCAATAGGAATTGCATTGTCCTCTGATGTATTAGCAAGTGCAGTATCAGCTTATATTTATGGAAAAAATAAGAATCTTGATATAAAAAATGGTATCATCATGATGATAAGTGTGTTAACATTTACAGTAGTAGGAAGCTATATTGCAAGCTTACTTCCAGCTGCAACGATGGGAAGCTTTTCTGTATTTATGACATTTTTATTAGGAATTAAATTTATCGTGAGACCAGTTATGACAACCAAAGAAGCCATGCAAGGAGTTTCAGCAAAGAAACGTGCAATTCAGTCAGTGGTCTGTGGGATCATGATCGGATTGATCTGTGGATTTGTTGGTGCAGGTGGTGGAATGATGATGTTGCTCATTTTAACGAGTGTATTAGGATATGAATTAAAAACAGCTGTTGGAACGAGTGTATTTATTATGGCATTTACTGCATTTACAGGAGCTGTTTCTCATTTTATGATTGTTGGAGCACCGGATTGGACAGTATTTATCTTATGTGTTGTATTTACGCTGATCTGGGCAAGGATCGCAGCACGATTTGCCAATAAAGCAACACCAGAGACATTAAATCGTGCGACAGGTGTGATCCTTGTGATCTTAGGGATTGTAGTATTAGGATTTTCTATGCTTTCATAAAGAATATTTACGAAGGAAGGAATTTTTAATGAAGAAAAATCTGGTTGTGATCGAGGAATTAAAAAAACAGGGAAAAGCATTATTAGATGCGAGAAGAGATAACTTTGTCAGACAAAGTCTTTTGTCAGATGAATTTTTGAATTTTATGCAACAAAATAAGAAGCCGTTTGATCTTTTAATGTCATATTATGAATGCGCGATCATGGAAGTGGAAACAAAATTCAGAGTATTAAATCATGAATTATCTTTGGAATATGATAATAATCCGATTGAGAGTATTAAGACAAGAGTCAAATCATACGATAGCATTTTGAAGAAGATCCGAAGAAAAAATATTCCATTAAATCTAAGGGCGATTGAAGATAATTTAAAAGATATTGCCGGGGTCAGAGTTATCTGTTCATTTCCAGATGACATTTATAAATTAGCAGAAAGTTTCTTAAAGCAAGATGATATCACACTGATCGAGCGAAAAGATTATATTAAGAATCCAAAGCCAAGTGGATATCGAAGTCTTCATCTGATCGTACAAGTACCGATCTTTTTACAAAATGAAAAGAAGAGGGTGAATGTTGAAGTGCAATTTCGAACGATCGCTATGGATTTCTGGGCAAGTCTTGACCATAAGATGCGTTATAAGAAAGAGTTGTCTGATGAAGAAGTGGAAATCCTTCAGGAAGAACTTTATGATTGTGCAAGACAAAGTGCAGCACTTGATGAGAGAATGCAGGGAATCAGGGATCGTATTACAAAGAAACAAGAACAGGAAACGATATTGTTAGAAGATAAGAACAGCAAAGACTGGTTATAAAACATAAGTGTGACAAACGTACATATAGGAGATATCATATATCAGGAAATGATCATAGATATCTCCTTTTTTTATTCGTTTCCACATTAATATGGAAGCTAATGTAATTGCAAGAAATAAGATATCAATGGTATTCTAGTTACAGAAAGAAAACGTTAATTAACAGATTAGGGGTGATTGATTTGATTCGTCGACAAATCGAATTATTAAAACTTTTGTCAAAACAAAGGGAATATAAACCCGCATCTTTCTTTAGTAAATCATTAGATGTTTCGACAAAAACGATTTACACAGATATTACTTATCTTCAAAGTGAAGTTGAAAAGTATAAAGTTGATCTGGTCAGAGCTCCAAGAATAGGAATTCGTCTGGAAGGTGAAAAGGAAAACATTCAGCATATGTTAAGAGACCTTCAAAAGGATAATCTGTCTGAAGATGAAAAATATACACCGGAGTATCGCAGATTGTGGATTTTAAAGAAGGTATTGATCGATTGTGAAACAATCACATTGGAATCAGTATCAAAGGAATTTTTAGTAAGTAAAACATCACTGTATCAGGACATTGCAGTGATCAATAAATCAATCGAAAGTCAGTCAGATGTAAAACTGGAAGTTGGAGAATGTGGAATCTGTATTTTAGGAGAAGAAAGCGAGATACAAAATGCAGTGAACAATTATTTGTTATCAGAATCAAAGGAAGAAATGTTTTCTGATTTTACGCACAAACTTGGAAACTTTTTTGAACTTGATGTGATAAAAGCAGTTTCAGATCTTATTTTAAATGATTTTGAAGAACTGACCGAAGTGCTTTCAGAATATTATCTGAAATCTTTATTGGTAACATTGATCATGCAAAGTTCAAGATTGCTCAAAAAGAAACATATGAATGAGGAAACAGAAATTTCTTACAACAATATCCGGCATATGGAGACATACATCGTGGCAAATAGTATTGCGGAACAGCTGAAATACCAGCTTCATATTACATACAGTAATAATGATATGGAATATTTATGCAGACAGTTATATGCCCACAGAGTGACACATCATGTAAAACATATGCGGACAGACTATGAAGAAACGGTAAGAGATGTCATCAAGAGAATGAGTGAGATTCAAAAGCTTGATCTGACAAGGGACAAGAAATTATATGAGTCATTGTTATATCATCTGCCACCGATGATCTTAAGATTGCAAAATAATATTCAGATCGTAAATCCGATGCTTGATAATATCAAACAGGAGTATCCGGAACTTTTTACAACGATGTGGTATGCACTTACACAAATAGAGTTAAGGTATCAGGTAACATTAACAGAAGATGAAGTTTCACTAATCTTATTACATTTTCAAGTGGCATTAGACCAATTTGAACAAGTTGGAAATATTGTTGTTGTATGTACCTATGGAGTTAGTTCTTCTCAGCTCATTTTAAGCAGGGTAAAACAAATACTTCCGGCAAAAGATAATATTACGGTGACAAACACAAAGAAATTAAAAGAGATCGATCTTAGTAAAGTAGATCTGATCATATCATCTGTTGATATTGAGGATCCAGAGATTTCTTATGTGAAGGTAAATCCGCTGCTTACAAAAGATGATTATGCCAATATCCTAGATGCATATACAAAACAGGTATTACTGATCAAAAATAATGTGTGTGATAACCAGAAAAATGGAATTAAAGCACCGACATTGAAAAAATATTTGGAAGGGAAATTTATTTTCCTTAAACAAGATCTTGATAGTAAAGAAAAGTGTCTAGATTTTATTATTGATGTATTAGAAAAAGATAATGCAGTGTATGATGAATTTAGGGAAGCTATTTACAAAAGAGAAAAACTTGGTGTGACATGTTTGGATACAGGTGTGGCACTGCCACATGCAGATCCGCAGACGATTAAAAAATCCAGAATAATCCTATTAACTTTAAAACATCCCGTTGACTGGGGTGGAAATTTAGTATCACTGATCGTTGTAACTGCATTTCCAGAAGAAGAAATGAACCAGATTCGGGATGTGATCACTGAACTCTATCAGCTTATTGGAGAAAAAGAAGATGTAAATGCGTTTATAAGATTCGAAACAATACAAGAAGTTTTAAAAGTATTTCATGAATCATGATATGAAAGGAGAACTTGAATGTATTTTGACCAGAGATTGTGTTTCTTTCATCAAAAAGTGGAAAGTCAGGATCAGTTGTTTCAGATGATGACAGATAAAATGTTAGAAGCAGGATGTGTAAAAGAAAATTACTATGAAGGAATAAGTAACAGAGAAAAAGAATATCCTACAGGATTATTAGTAAATCAGACAGGCTTTGCGATTCCGCATACAGACTCTGAGCGAGTGAATAAATCGCAGATTTGCTTTTTATCATTAGATGAGCCAATTGAATTTGAAGATATGGTGGATAAAAGTCATAAGATTTCAGTGGAATTGGTATTTATGTTAGCAATGGCACAGCCACATGAGCAGGTAAATACATTACAGAATTTGATCGCACTGTTTCAGGATGATGAAAAAGTAGCAAAGTTGAAAGAATGTAACACAGAGAAAGAACTTATGCAGATTTTAAATGCATCAGGAATTGAATAAGCGATAGAGAAAGAGAGAAGAAGAAATGTTAAGTGTATTACAATGGTTTATCGGATTAGGGTCAACGGTATTTTTACCGATCATTATTTTCATATTAGGTATTATTTTTGGAGTAAAACCAGCAAAAGCAGCGATTTCAGGTTTTACAGTTGGAATTGGTAGTATTGGTCTGAATCTGGTCATTGGATTATTATCAGATAACCTTGGAACGGCAATACAGGTAATGGGAGAACATTACGGATTTTCACTAAATATTATGGATATTGGTTGTGGTGTCGGTGGACCGCTGGCATTCTCAACAACATTTGGAATTATATTGATCCCAATGTCATTGATCGTTAATTTATTATTTGTCATGCTTGGGTGGACAAAAACTTTAAATGTAGATATCTGGAACTTCTGGTTTCCATGTTTCCTTGGATTAGTTGCACAGGCAGTTACAGGAAATTTTGTTACAGGAATTTTAGGAGCACTAGTTGCAGTTATGCTTCAGTGGTTATTAGCAGACATTTTCCAGAAGAAAGTTAGTGAATTTTTTGGATATCCAGGAATTGCAATTTCTCATATGATGGCGTTATCAGGAGCATTGATCGCAGTACCATTAAACTGGATTTTTGACAGAATTCCGGGATTTAATAAAATTGAAGCCGACTCAGAAACGATCGCAAAACGTTTTGGATTTTTTGGAGATACAGTTGTTATCGGAATCATCATTGGAATGATCGTAGGATTCTTGGCAAAATATGATTTCGCAAAAGCTGCACAGTTAGGAATGGCAACAGGTGCGGTTATGAAAATCATGCCAAAGATGGTAGCAATGTTTATGGAAGGGTTAATGCCAATTGCAGAAGCTGCCAAAGAATTCGCCAATAAAAGATTAGGTGGAAGAAGTGTAAATATTGGTATGGATGCTGCTCTAACTGTTGGACATTCTACAGTTATGAGTACAAACTTATTAATGGTACCAATTTCTTTAGCATTAGCGATCATCTTACCAGGAAACCAGACCTTACCATTCGGAGATCTTGCATTCTATGCATTTGGAATCTGTCTAATGATCCCAATTTTTAGAGGAAATGTTGTGAGATCTATTGTAGGATGTAGTATTTATATGGTATCTATGCTGTATCTTTCTACATGGCTTGCACCAATCATTACAAATGTATTTAAGATCGCACATTATAATGTTGGAACAAGTGGACAGGTAACATCCGTACTTTGCGGTATCTGGCCAGCGGGATTATTCGCAGTTGCAACAAAATCATTAGGGAATATTGGATTAGCAGTGATTGGAGTTGTCGTGATCGCATTACTAGTATATGTAAATAAAATCAGAGCACAGAAAGAAAATTAGAATCTTTATAAAATAAGATATTTCATAGGAGGTAGTATCATGAAAAAATTATTAATTGTATGTGGAGCAGGACATGCAACATCCACAATTGCGGTAGCAAAAGTCAGTGCATGGTTAGAAAAAGAAGGATACAGCGATAAAGTAAAGATTTATCAGTCTAAGATTGCCGACGAATTAAATAAAATTGATGATTATGATGCGGTGATATCAACAACGATCGTGCCAGATTCTATCAAAGATAAAGTCATTCAGGGATTACCATTATTAAACGGAATGGGAGTAGATCAGGTATACGATCAGTTAAAAACAAGACTTGGATTATAGGAGCAGATCATGGGAGTTTTTTTTGGAGAAGTGACATTAGAAACAGTTAAAGGAAGAGCATCTTATCATGACATTTCTGATGAAATCAGAGAAAATATCAAAAAATCTGAGTTAAAAAATGGATGTGTTGTCATATCAAGTGCGCATACCACATGTTCTCTGTATTTTGACGAATGTATGCATGACACAAATTACTGGGGAGATGAATATCTGCAGGCAGATATTAATGATGTGATGGAAAAAATCGCGCCATCCATGAAAATGGAAAATCAGTATCATAGTCCAGGACCAAAACATATTGAATTTGGATTAAGTCTTGGATCTAAGGATTATCCAGCAGAAAAATGGACAATGCTTAATACAGATGCACATCTGAAATCTTCCATTTTTGGCAGCCCGTCATTAACATTTATTGTAAAAGACGGAGAAATCCAACTTGGAGCTTTGGGAAAAGTCTATTTTGTAGACTGGGATCAGTTAAGAGAACGAACAAGAAAAGTACAGATTATGGTGATGGGAGAATAAAAATGAAAATTATCAGTCCTTCATTATTAAATTCAGATACATATCAGATTAAGGAACAGTTTGAAGCATTAGAAAAATGTGGAATAAACTACATTCATATTGATATTACAGATGGACATTTTGTACCAATGATCTCATTTGGCGCAAATACAGTAAAAGATCTGAGAAAACATACTGATTTTGTACTGGATTGTCATCTGATGGTTGAAAATCCAGAAAATCTGATACCAGTGATTGCAGATGCGGGGGCAGATATCATCACCGTGCATACAGAGGCAACGAAGCATATCTACCGATCTATTCAGACAATCAAAAAGTGTGGAAAAAAAGCCGGAATTGCGATCAATCCCGGAACTCCGGTATCTATGATCAAGGAGATTTTGCCAATGGCTGATCTTGTCCTTTGCATGACCACTAATCCCGGTGTGTTTGGAGAAAGTTTTATTCCATCAGTTGCAGACAAAGTAAAGAATCTTTGTGAATTGAGAGAACAAAAAGGATATTCTTATCAGATTCAGGTAGATGGAAGCATTAATGATCAAACAGCCATTGTGTGTAAAAAGGCAGGCGCAGATATTTTTGTTTCAGGAAGCTATATATTTGGAGGAAATATCGAAGAACGAATTCACAAGATTATGGATGCAGGAGAAGAGATGTGAAAGTAAAAGAAAATTTAGAACATATTTTAAAGGAACTTCAAGACGCAACTTTTAAAATAGAAGAAGAACAGATTGAAAATGTTTTAAAACTGATA
Source organism: Anaerostipes hadrus ATCC 29173 = JCM 17467 (assembly GCF_030296915.1). NCBI lineage: Bacteria > Bacillati > Bacillota > Clostridia > Lachnospirales > Lachnospiraceae > Anaerostipes > Anaerostipes hadrus. The sequence continues at coordinate 795,823 of NZ_AP028031.1, forward strand.
GCACCAGACAAAAAGATATTTTTAACTGGAAAAGGAAGATCAGGGTTGGCGGCGAAGGGTTTTGCAAACAGATTGATGCATCTTGGATTTCAGGCGTATGTCATTGGAGAAATTTCAACACCACATACGAAAGCTGGAGATCTATTGATCATAACATCTGGGTCAGGAGAAACAGATGCCTTGGTCAGTATTGCAAAAAAAGCCAAAGAATCTGGATTATATCTTGGACTTGTTACAATGAATCCGCAATCCACACTGGGGAAAATGGCAGATGGGATGATCATACTTCCAGGTGACTCCAAAGGAAATAATGAAGAGAAACATTCGATACAGCCAATGGGAAGTCAGTTTGAACAGATGTCATTTTTAATCTTCGATGCGATCGTATTAAAACTTATGGAAAACTGGAATCAGACATCGGAGCAGATGTTTATGCGGCATGCAGATTTAGAATAATGATATCCATGCGTTGAAAGATGATGTGTGGGAAGAAAATATCCTGTAAGATCAGATAAATTATGTTTGGTCTTACAGGATATTTTTAGATGTCATAATTAAAAGGATATTTCTTAAATTGTAATTTCTGACAGACTGTGATAGAATAGGACAAGTATTAAAAAAAGTATAAAAATTTGTTAAGAAAGTGTTAATGAATTGAGGGTAAAAAATGAATATTATCATTGTTGGGTGTGGTAGAATCGGTTCTACGCTTGTTGAGGAATTAAGTGGCGAGAACCATGACATTTCCATTATTGATGAGAAAGCACATGTTGTACAGAAACTTGCTGAAACACATGATGTATTAGGTGTGATCGGGAATGGAGCAAGTTATAGTATTCTGTCAGACGCAGGAGTTGAGACAGCAGATATCATTATTGCAGTTACGAACTCTGACGAATTGAATCTTTTGTGTTGTCTGATCGCGAAGAAGGCAGGAAGATGTGAGACGGTTGCCAGAGTGAGAAATCCTGTTTATTATGATGAGATCAGTTTCATAAAGGAAGAGATGGGAATTTCTGTTGTGCTGAATCCAGAATTAAGTGCGGCATATGAGATTGCAAGATTACTAAGATTCCCTTCTGCAATGGAAGTGAATAAGTTTTCTAAAGGCAGGATCGAGATGTTAAAATACCGTATCCCACATAATTCTAAATTAGATGGAATGACATTGATCGATGTCAGTAATCAGTTAAATTGTGAGATATTGATCTCTGCGGTAGAGCGTAAGAAAGAATTGATCATTCCAAATGGTTCTTTTCAGTTAAGAGAGAAAGATATAATTTCATTTGTTGGAAGGCCAAACTGTGCAATGGAATTTTTCAGGAAGATTGGGGAAAGAAAGAATCAGGTTCATGAAGCAATGATCATAGGTGGAAGTAAGATTGGATTTTATTTATCAAAATTACTTGTTTCTAGTGGAATTGGTGTAAAACTGATCGATAAAGACAGAGATCAATGTGAGAGATTAAATGAGAGTATTCCAGATGCGATGATCATCCATGGAAATGGAAATGACCATGATATGCTGTTAGAAGAAGGTCTGACGGATGTAGATGCATTTATTGCCCTTACGAATCACGATGAGGAGAATATGTTTCTGTCTCTGTATGCACAGAGCCAGAGTGATGCAAAATTGGTCACAAAGGTACAGAAATTGAATTACGATGCCATGATCGAACGATTAGATCTTGGAAGTATGATCTATCCGGAATATCTGACAGCACAATATATTATTCAGTATGTAAGAGCAAGACAAAATTCCATCGGAAGTAATATTGAGAATCTCTACAAATTAATGGATGGAAGAGCGGAAGCACTGGAATTTCATATTCAGAAAGGTTCTCCAGTCATTGGAAGACCAATTAAAGATCTGTTATTGATTGATAATCTGCTGATCTGCAGCATTTATCGTAAAGGAAAACCAATGATTCCAAATGGTCAAGATCATATGGAAGAAGATGATCTGGTGGTAGTTGTCACAACTAAAAAAGGATTACACGATGTCAAAGACATCTTAAAGAGAGGATAATGGGGGCAGGGTATAATGAATTTTTCAATGATTCGATACGTAATAGGTTTGGTAATGCTCTTTGAGAGTGCATTTTTATCACTTCCTTGTCTGATCGCATTAATCTATCATGAGAAGAAAGGCTTTTCTTTCTGGATCATGCTATTTGTATGTCTGATCATTGGAATTCTTTTTGTTATGAAGAAACCAAAGAAGACAGTTTATTACGCAAAAGAAGGTTTTTTAACAGTTGCGATCAGTTGGATCGTGATGAGTTTTTTTGGAGCACTGCCATTTGTGATCAATGGAGATATTCCATCAGTTGTAGATGCGATGTTTGAAACGGTTTCAGGATTTACTACAACAGGATCAAGTATCTTAACGGATGTAGAAGCATTAGCAAGATGTAGTTTATTCTGGAGGAGTTTTACTCACTGGGTAGGTGGTATGGGTGTATTCGTGTTTGTATTAGCTGTCATGCCATTGGTTGGTGGTCAGAATATTCATCTGATGAGAGCAGAAAGTCCAGGACCATCTGTTGGAAAACTGGTTCCTAAGATTCGAAAAACATCTATGATCTTGTATAAGATTTATATTTTTATGACTATTGTGATGGTAGTATTGTTACTTTTAGGAAAGCTTCCATTATTTGATTCGCTGTTACTTGCATTCGGTACTGCTGGAACTGGCGGATTCTCGATATTGAATTCAGGGTGTGCATCTTACTCACCATACATACAATATTTGATCGCGATCTTTATGATCTTATTTGGAGTAAATTTTAATGTATATTATTTTATTTTGATCAAGAAGTTCAAAGATGCGATCCATTATGAAGAATTAAAATATTACTTATTATTTATTGGTGCATCTGTAGCAATGATCACATATAATATACACAGTTTATTTCCAACGATCGAGCAGGCATTCCGCCATGCACTTTTTCAAGTAGGAACAGTGATCACGACAACCGGATATGCATCAACAGATTTTAATAAATGGCCGGAATTTTCAAAGTTTATTCTGGTAATGCTGATGTTTTCAGGAGCATGTGCCGGAAGTACCGGTGGTGGTATGAAAGTATCAAGATTGGTCATTATGTTAAAGACCGTCAAGAAAGAGCTGCTCTCATACTTACATCCAAGAACGGTACGTAAGGTCAAATTCAACGGAAGAATTGTAGAACATGAAGTTATTCGAGGGATCAATGTTTATATGATCGCATATGCATTTGTACTGATGTTTTCTGTACTGATCATTTCTATTGATAACTTCGATTTTACAAGCAATTTTACGGCAGTTGTTGCAACATTGAATAATATTGGTCCTGGGCTTAATATCGTAGGACCAACTGGAAACTTTTCAATGTATTCGAATCTTTCCAAGATCGTTATGATCTTTGATATGTTAGCGGGAAGACTGGAATTATTTCCAATGTTATTGTTGATCAATCCATATACATGGAAAGAAATAAAAATAAGAAAAAATAAAAAAAATAAGAAAGAGGGCCATAGCATATGAAACGTAATACAGATTTTATGCTTCGTGATATCGCAGGTGAAGTAATTCTTGTACCAACAGGGACTGCAACTCAGCAGTTTAATGGAATGATCACATTAAATGAAGTGGCAGCATTTATTTGGAAGAATTTAGATGAATCGAAGTCAAAAGAAGAATTGGTTGATAAGATCATGGATGAATTTGAAGTAGATGAAGAAACAGCAAGGACAGATGTAGAAGGATTTGTCGGAGCACTTTATGAACATGGACTGGTATTGGATGAATGAGACAGATTGCAAATAACGTTTATATCCCGGTATTGAAAGATCTGGTAGAAGAGGGAAAAGAAGTCAGCATGATGATCAGTGGGAGCAGTATGAATCCGTTTTTGATCCATCAAAGAGACTATATTTTGATGAAGAAGCCAGAAGAAGAATTGAAAGCTGGGGATATGGTGTTTTTTCAGAGAAGAGATGAGGCGTATGTGATGCATCGGATTCATCACATCAACAAGGAGGGAAAGCTGTTTATTATCGGAGATGCACAGGTAGATATGGAAGGACCGATTGACAAAGAACAGGTTTTTGCGATCATTACAAAAGTAAAGCGTAAAGGAAAATGGATCGCACCTGGAGATTTTTGGTGGGAGTTTTTTGAACATATCTGGCTGCATTTGATTCCATTTCGGAGATTTTTGATGAAATTATACGGAATTCGAAGATAAAGGGTGGTAATATTTTACGTATTACCATTCTTTTTTGTTATCAGACATAGATTTTTTTTCCAATTTATAGTATCCTTAAAAATAAAAGATACAAAACAGGAGGAAGATCAATGGGACGTGTATTTAAATTCCATAACGACGTAGATACAGATCAGATCATCGCGTCACAATATTTGTTATTGCCAAATATTGAAGAGATGAAGGTATATACTTTTGAATCAATTGATAAAGATTTTGCCAAGAAGGTAAAAGAAGGAGATATTGTTGTAGCAGGAGAGAACTTTGGATGTGGGTCATCCAGAGAACAGGCGCCAAGTGTACTGAAAGCGTTAGGTGTCAAAGCAGTGGTTGCTAAATCATTTGCGAGAATCTTCTATAGAAACTCTATCAATATCGGATTACCAGTGATCATCAGCAAAGACTTATATGACAAAGTGGAAGACGGAGCTGACATTGATATCAACCTGTCTGAAGGATGGATCAAAACAGAGGATGAAACCCTTCCATGTACCAAGCTGCCACCATATATGCAGAATATCTTAGATCATGGCGGATTGATCAATTTCTTGAATGAAGGGGAGGAATAGGAACATGGGAATGACCATCGGAGAAAAGATTATTGCAAGAGCTGCGAAAGTAGATCAGGTAAAAGCAGGAGAGATCCATACGATTGAAGTTGACCGTTTAATGAGTAATGATGGAACGACACATTTAACAATTGATATGTATCATAACCAGTTAAAACATCCAAAGATCGCGGACAAAGACAAACTGGTATTTATCATGGACCACAATGTGCCTGCGGAGAATCCAAAAACAGCAGCAGCACATAGAAAGATGCGTAATTTTGCAAAAGAGCATGAGATCAAATTATATGAAGGAAAAGGTGTCTGCCATCAGATCATGGTAGAGAATCATGTATGTCCAGGAGAATTTATCATGGGTGCAGACTCCCATACGTGTACATATGGAGCTTTAGGAGCATTTGGTACAGGGATCGGATGTACTGATTTCTTATACGCTATGGTAACAGGACAGTCTTGGGTATTAGTTCCAGACACGATCCGTTTTAACCTGCATGGTAAATTAAGAGAAGGTGTATACGCCAGAGATTTAATGCTTTCTATCATCGGAATGGTTGGAGCAAATGGATGTAACTACAAGATCATGGAATTTGCTGGAGAAGGTGCTCATAACCTTGATATTGATGAACGTTTAGTTCTTTGCAACCTTGCTGTTGAAGCAGGAGCTAAGACTGGAATCGTTGAGCCAGATGAGAAAGTTGTAGAATACGTAGAAAGTCGTGGAAGAAAAGCTGAGAACTTATTCAAGAGCGATGATGATGCGGTATTTGAGAAAGTTTATGATATCAACTTAGACGAGATCAAACCAGTTGTTGCAAGACCTCATCAGATCGATGATGTTGTGGATGCCAAAGAAGTCAAGGATGTGAAGATCGATGAAGCATTCTTAGGATCATGTAACAATGGACGTATCGAAGAATTAAGAGTCGCTGCTGAAATCTTAAAAGGTAAGAAAGTAAGTGACAGCGTAAGATTTTTGATCGCACCAGCTTCCAATGAAGTTTATATGCAGGCATTAGATGAAGGTCTGATCGATATTTTCATGGAATCCGGAGCAATGGTTATGAACTGTAACTGCAGCGTTTGCTGGGGAAGCTGTCAGGGTGTCATCGGGAAAGATGAAGTTTTGATTTCTACAGGAACAAGAAATTTCAAAGGACGTGCCGGACATCCAGATTCTTATGTGTATTTAGGATCCGCAGCGACAGTTACAGCATCAGCGATCGAAGGTAAGATCACAACAGCAGACCAGATTTAAGGAAGAAGGATAGAATAGATATGGAACAGTTTAAAGGAAAGGTTTGGGTGCTTGGAGATGACATTGATACAGACATCATCATCCCAACAGAATATCTGGCACTCCCAACCGTAGAAGATATGAAACAGTATGGATTTTCTCCACTTCGTCCAGAATTAGCAGGACAGATCGGTGAAGGAGATATTATCGTAGCAGGAAGCAACTTTGGATGCGGTTCTTCAAGAGAACAGGCACCAGAGATTATCAAAGCATTAAAAGTTAAATGCGTCATTGCTAAATCATTTGCACGTATTTTCTTTCGTAATTCCATCAATAATGGATTACTGTTAATTGAGAATGACAAGATTCAGGATGCAGTTAAAGAAGGCGATGAGATTGAAGTTACTTTAGGAGAGAAGATCACATATAATGGTACAGATTATGAGATCCATTCCCTTCCAGATAACTTGATGGAGATCATCAACGCTGGTGGATTAGTAGAAGCTATGAAGAAAAGAAATGGGGTGAAATAAAGATATGGGACAGACAATGATTGAAAAGATCATCAGCAGAAACGTTGGTGTTGACAGTGTAAAACCAGGACAGATCCAGACAGTAAATGTAGACCGTGTTATGATCCATGATATCTTTATTCCATTCGTAGCGGAGAAATTCGAAGAAATGGGATTTACAAAGTTATGGGACCCAGACAAAGTTGTATTGATCTATGACCATATGGTACCAGCAAGTACAACAGACGATATCAGACATTTCAAGATCGGTGATGCATTTGCCAAGAAATATGGCATGAAAAATGTTCACAGAAGTGATGGGATCTGCCATCAGTTAATGACAGAATGTGGATATGCGAAACCTGGGAATATCGTATTCGGAACAGATTCTCATACAACAACTTATGGTTGTGTTGGATGTTTCTCTTCAGGAATCGGTTATACAGAGATGGCAGCGATCCTTGGAACAGGAGAGATGTGGGTAAGAGTTCCAGAGACGATCAAAGTAGTCATTGATGGAAAACTTCCTGAAAATGTAAGTTCTAAAGATATTATCTTACGATTGATCGGAGATTTAACAGCAGCTGGAGCTACTTATAAAGCATTAGAATTCTCTGGAAGCACAGTTGATGAGATGAGTGTTGCAGCCAGAATGACAATGTCAAATATGGCAATCGAAGCAGGAGCGAAAGCAGCACTTTTCGCACCGGATGAAAAGACAGCTGAATATTCTAAGGTAGATTTAGCTGATGTTGATTGGTTATATGGAGATGAAGATGCTGAGTATTGCCAGACAATCACATATAAAGCAGAAGATTTAGTACCAGTAGTGGCATGTCCATCACAGGTAGATAAGATCAGAGCTGTCAAAGAAGTCGAAGGAACAGAGCTTGATCAGGTATTTATCGGATCTTGTACAAATGGAAGATTAGAAGATCTGAAAGTGGCAGCAGAGATCTTAAAAGGAAAGAAAGTTGCTGATTATGTAAAATTGATCGTAACACCAGCTAGTAGAAAGATTTATAAACAGGCAGTGGATGCTGGATACATGAAGATTTTGGCAGAAGCCGGAGCAATCATCACGCATCCAGGATGTGGATTATGTTGTGGACGTGCAGGCGGGATCATGACAGATGGAGAACGTGTTCTTGCAACAAACAACCGTAACTTCTTAGGAAGAATGGGAACGTCAAAAGTAGAAATCTACTTAGGATCACCTAAGACAGCAGCTGCATCAGCAATCGCAGGTAAGATCGTAGAAGCATAAAGTGAACATATGAGGTAAAGATCCTCATAAATATAAAGAAAAAGTACATTGGGGGTCATTAGGACTCCCATTTACTATGTAGATGGAGTTTTTTATGACAAACTTATTAATATCATTATTTATTAAACACAAAGAAAATGTAAAGGATGCAAAAGTAAGAAATGCTTATGGAAAGATGGCAGGGATTGTAGGAATCTGTTGTAACATCTTCTTATTTGCAACCAAATTTTTCGCAGGAATCATCACAGGAGCAATCTCTATCACAGCAGATGCGTTTAACAATTTATCTGACGCAGCATCTTCTATTATCACACTTGTCGGATTTGGAATGGCTGGAAAACCAGCAGATGAAGATCATCCATTCGGACATGGAAGGATGGAATATGTATCAGGACTTGTTGTATCTATCCTGATCTTGATGATGGGAGTGGAATTATTTAAAACATCAGTAGAAAAAGTGATTCATCCAGAGGTGATCACAGAACAATGGATTTCTTATGTAATATTAGTGATCTCGATCGCATTAAAATTTTGGATGTATATGTTTAACAAAGGAATCGGATGGAGAATTCATTCTGAAACGATGAAAGCGACAGCAGCGGATAGTTTAAATGATTGTATTTCAACAGCAGCAGTTGTTGGAGGAATGCTTGTATTCCATTATTTCCATTTAAATGTTGATGGAATTGTTGGAATCTTTGTTGCATGTTTTGTACTCTGGGGTGGTTATGAATCAATCAAAGATACTATGAACCCACTATTAGGAGAATCCCCAGATCCAGAATTGATCGCTAAGATCACAGAGACTGTATTAAATCATAAGATGGTCATCGGAGTTCATGATATCGTTGTTCACGACTATGGTCCAGGAAGAAGAATTGTCTCTTTGCATGCAGAAGTTCCATACAATAAAGACATGATGGAAGTACATGATCTGATGGATCATATTGAAATGCGTTTGATGGAAGAATATCACTGCGAAGCAACAATCCATATGGATCCTGTAGTGACGGATGATGAGGAAGTGAATGAGACAAGAAAAGAAGTTTTTAATATTGTTAAGAAATATGACAAGACACTGTCAGTTCATGACTTTCGAATGGTCAAAGGTCCGACACATACGAATGTGATCTTTGATCTTGTGATTCCTTATGGGAAAGATTATGAGCCAGAGAAGATCGTGAAGGATCTTAAGAAGAAGATTAAAGACGAGATGCAGGGGAAACATTATGCAGTGATTCGTGTAGACAGATTCTGATTTGTAGGTAGGCTTACGCGTATGTGACAGAAGATGAAAGGGCTTAAACAAGCACCGATTTGTCAAATTGCAGTGATTTCACTGTGTGTGGCTTTTTATAGTCTTGGTTATGTGCGTGGAAAGCATGATGCCAAGATAGAGAAATAACCGCCCATTGACCTGACAAGTTATGTGAGCGGTTATTCAATCGTTTATATCAGGCAAACCGTCATCGGTAGCACCTTTTCTATTATTATAGTAACATTTATATATTTTTATGTCAATTAAGATGATTAAAAATATAAGTGTGTGTTAGTATATATAAGATCAATGTGACTGGACAGCATCTTAATCTTTCTCTAAAAGCTGAGCAATAATCGAATTAGGAAGCACATCTTTCAAAACATCCAGACAAGAAAAATCAGTCCTGCTATTTGGCAGGGCTTTTTTCGTAATACGAAAGCCCATCTTCTGATACATACAAACAGCCTTATAAGCCCAAGTATGTGTATGAAGAAAAATAAAATCAGCATCCGGTTCTACAACAAGAAAACGAGACAAAGCAAACAAAACAATTGCCTTCCCAAGCCCCTTCCTCTGTTCTTTAGGAGAAGTAGACACCCAATGAATCAAAGGAAACCGAATATCGCCATTTGTCTTAAACCAAGCACTCGTCGTAGCAACAATCTCTCCCTCAGGATTCACAATAAAACAAACCCGGTCAGCTAAAAGTTCTTCATGAGTTAAAAAAGTTTTAGCAAAATAAGCAGAAGCATCCTCAAAACAATCAAACTCTCCAACCAACACTTCAAGCTTCGCCCAAGCAATCTCATCCCCAGATTCAAACATCTTATAAGAATATCCATCAGGCAAAACAGGAATCTTAAGATCCTCTAAATCCTCAAAAGGCAGACACATCACAATATCTTTATAAACAAGAGACTTATCAAGCATAAACAAAAACCCCCATAAAATTAAAAATAACAATAAATTGATTAATTAGAGTATACAAGCTATTGAATGAAAAGTCACGGAGTATAAATTAAACAGAAAGTACTTTCTACGAATCTAATTTTGATAGTGATGGAGGGAAGTCTAAAAAAATTATTAGACACCGATTTAGCGAGATATTTGGAAAATCTTTTATCTTAATTCTTACAAGATTAAAATGAGAGAATTTCAGTTTTCGATTATCCTGAAAATGTAAAGCAATATAGTAAAACATACATACTGTGAAATTTGATTTATTGGATTTAATACCTGTAAACTTTAGGTATCTTAGGAAAACGAAATAAAAGAATAGAAGATCCAGAACCATTGAAATTTTGCCGTTATTTTGATCGGTTCGCAGCAAATTTGGTGCATTGTTTGAACTCGCGTAGCGAGTGAGTTATGCAAGGAAAATTTGCGAATCAGCGACCGGTCAAAATGGCGAGCAAAATTTCTGGTCTGGATCTTCTATTCTTTTATTTCGTTTTCCTAAGATACAGAAAGACTACAGCTATTACACCAGCAAATTAAAATTCCTCTTGACACTTCCCTTACGTCACCCTTTATGATAACGTATAGAGAGAAAACCAAGGAGGAATCTAAATGACAAAAGATGGATACTATACATCCGGTGAATTTGCAAAAAAAGCCAATGTAACACTAAGAACGATCCGCTACTATGACCGTCAAGGCATCTTAAAGCCAAGTAAAGTTGCAGACAATGGATATCGTCTTTATACAGATGCCGATTTTGCCAAATTACAAAAAATCTTGTCATTAAAATACCTCGGATTTTCTTTGGAAGAGATCATGACGATGACGATCAACGATGAAGATCAGGATTTCATTAAAGAGTCTATCGGCTTACAGTTATACCTTGTACAAAAAAAGATGGAACACTTAAAACTGGTAGAGCAATCCTTAGAAGAGATGGAACAAAAGATGGATAATGAAGAAGAAATCGACTGGACACAGATGATGAATCTTCTTCACGTAACCAATCTGGAAAAAGGATTGGTAGAACAATATAAGAATGCATCAAATCTTGATATCCGTATCGGACTTCATCAAAAATATTCACAAAATCCACAACCATGGTTTGAATGGATCTATGAGCAGTTAAACTTAAAAGAAAAAGACAAAGTATTAGAACTAGGATGTGGAACAGGGGAACTATGGAAGAATAAAAATCTTCCAAAAAATGTCCATGTTACTTTATCCGACCAGTCACAAGGTATGGTAAAAGATGCCAGGAACTATGTCGGAGAGGGAAAAGGACAGATTTCTTATCAGATGATCGACTGTAGACAGATTCCAAAAGAAGATCACAGTTTCGATAAAGTGATCGCAAACCATGTATTATTTTATCTGGATGACCGACAACAAGTATTTAACGAAATCAAAAGAGTTCTAAAACAAAATGGAACATTTATCTGCAGTACCTATGGAAGCAGTCATATGCAGGAAATTACCCAGCTGATCAAAGATTTTGATGAAAGGATCACGCTTTCTGATCACAAATTATATGATGTCTTTGGTCTGGAAAATGGAGAAGAACAATTAAAAAAAGTATTTTCACAAGTAAAAGAAATTGACTATGAGGATGAATTGTTAGTCGATCAGCCAGAACCACTGATCTCCTATATTTTATCCTGTCACGGAAATCAGCATGAATATTTAAATCATCGTTATTTAGAATTTAAAGACTTTGTAAGAAAGAAGATGGCAGCCAAAGGAGTGATCAAGATCACAAAATCTGCCGGGATTTTTATATGTAAACCATAAAGGAGGAGTTATGAGAGTTTTTGTCACAGGAGTCAAAGGACAGCTTGGTTATGACGTAATGAACGAACTAGAAAAACAGGGGCTTGAAGGAATTGGTGTGGATATTGATGAAATGGATATCACAGATGCCGATCAGGTAAATAAAGTGATCAAAGAAGCAGCACCAGATGCAGTGATCCACTGTGCAGCATACACAGCCGTTGATGCTGCAGAAGATAACGAAGAAATCTGCAGAAAAGTTAATGCACAGGGAACAGAAAATATCGCAAAAGTCTGTGAAGAATTAGATATCAAAATGATGTATATCAGCACAGACTATGTATTTAACGGGCAGGGTGAGCGACCTTGGGAACCAGATGATAAGAGAGAACCTCTTAATGTCTATGGACAGACAAAATATGAAGGGGAACTTGCTATCGAAGAACATGTAAAGAAATTTTTTACAGTCCGTATCGCCTGGGTATTTGGAGTGAATGGAAAGAACTTTATCAAAACAATGTTAAACTTAGGAAAGACACACGATCATTTAACCGTTGTCAATGACCAGACAGGGTCACCAACATACACATATGATCTTGCAAGATTGTTAGTGGATATGATCCAGACAGACAAATATGGAAGATATCATGCAACAAATGAAGGAATTTGCACATGGTATGAATTTGCCTGTGAAATCTTCAAACAGGCAGGGATGAACGTATCCGTTGCACCAGTCAGCAGTGACGAATATCCTGCGAAGGCAAAACGTCCATCTAACAGCAGAATGGATAAGAGCAAGCTGACAGCCAATGGATTTACACCATTACCAACATGGCAGGATGCATTAAGCAGATATTTAAAAGAGATTGAATATTAAAATAAAAAGGAGAACAATCATGGGAAAAATTACAGTAACACCTTGCGATATTGAAGGACTTTATGTTATTGAACCAACAGTATTTAAAGATGAAAGAGGATATTTCGTAGAAACATATAACCAGAACGACATGAAAGAAGCAGGACTTGATATGGTATTCGTACAGGATAACCAGTCTATGTCTACAAGAGGCGTACTTCGTGGATTACATTTCCAGAAACAGTTTCCACAGGGAAAATTAGTACGAGTTGTGCGAGGAAAAGTATTTGACGTAGCTGTAGACTTAAGATCTGATTCCAAAACTTATGGAAAATGGTTCGGTGTAGAATTATCAGCAGAAAATATGAAACAGTTCTATATTCCGGAAGGATTTGCACATGGTTTCTTAGTATTATCTGATGAAGCAGAATTCTGCTACAAATGTACAGATTTCTATCATCCAGGAGACGAAGGCGGTCTTGCATGGAATGATCCAGAAATCGGAGTTGAATGGCCATTAGAAGAAGGCGTTGACTTGATCATTTCTGAAAAAGACCAAAAATGGAAAGGTTTAAAAGACACATTTAAGTTTTAATTATTACCCAGAGGGAGAAAGGGAACACAAATGAAGGGAATTATTCTTGCCGGAGGTTCCGGTACCAGACTGTACCCATTAACCATGGTAACATCCAAACAGTTACTGCCAATTTATGATAAACCAATGATCTATTATCCATTATCTGTATTAATGAATGCAGGAATCCGTGATATTCTTATCATTTCCACACCAAGTGATACGCCAAGATTTGAGTCTTTGTTAGGAGACGGACATCAGTTTGGAGTGAACTTATCTTATGCAGTGCAGCCATCACCAGACGGACTTGCACAGGCATTTATCATTGGAGAAGATTTTATCGGAGATGACAGTGTAGCTATGGTCCTTGGAGATAACATTTTCCACGGACATGGATTGAAGAAACGCCTGTTACGTGCCGCAAATAAAAAAGAAGGAGCAACTGTTTTCGGATACTATGTAGATGATCCAGAACGCTTCGGAATCGTTGAATTTGATTCTGATGGAAAAGCCATTTCCATTGAGGAAAAACCAGAAAAGCCAAAATCAAACTACTGTGTCACAGGATTATACTTCTACGATAACAATGTCGTAAAATATGCAAAAGAATTAAAACCATCTGCCAGAGGAGAATTAGAGATTACAGATTTAAATAAGATCTATCTGGAAAAAGGTGAGTTAGATGTTGAATTACTTGGACAGGGATTTACATGGTTAGATACAGGAACACATGAATCCTTAGTGGAAGCAACAAACTTTGTAAAAACAGTCGAAACACATCAGCACAGAAAGATCGCCTGCTTAGAAGAGATCGCATATTTAAATCACTGGATCACAAAGGACCAGTTATTAACAGATATCGAACCATTAAAGAAAAACCAGTATGGACAGTATTTAATGGACGTTATGGCAGGAAAATTTTTAGATAAATAAGGAGAATAGCATGAAAATATTAGTAACCGGTGGAGCCGGATTTATCGGTGGAAACTTTGTTCATCATATGGTAAACAAATATCCTGATTACGAGATCGTAAACTTGGATTTATTAACATATGCAGGAAACCTTGAAACATTAAAACCAGTGGAAGACAAACCAAATTACAAATTTGTCAAAGGTGATATCGCAGACCGTGAATTTATCATGGATTTATTTGAAAAAGAAAAATTCGATATCGTTGTAAACTTCGCAGCAGAAAGCCATGTAGACCGTTCTATTGAAGATCCATCTATTTTTGTAAAAACAAATGTAGAAGGGACAGTCGTACTGTTAGATGCAGCAAAGAAATACGGTGTAAAACGTTACCATCAGGTATCTACAGATGAAGTATACGGAGATCTTCCATTAGATCGCCCAGATTTATTCTTCACAGAGACAACACCACTGCACACATCAAGCCCATACAGCAGTTCCAAAGCAAGTGCAGACTTATTTGTATTAGCTTACCACAGAACATTTGGACTTCCAGTGACGATCTCAAGATGCTCAAACAACTACGGACCATATCATTTCCCAGAGAAGCTGATTCCACTAATGATCAGCCGTGCCTTAGCAGACGAAGAACTTCCAGTCTATGGAAAAGGTGAAAATGTCCGTGACTGGTTACACGTATCTGACCACTGCGAAGCTATTGACCTGATCATCCACAAAGGAAAAGTCGGGGAAGTTTACAACGTAGGTGGACATAACGAACGTACTAACTTAGAAGTTGTAAAGACAATCTTAAAAGCGTTAGACAAACCAGAAAGCCTGATCAAATTCGTAACAGACCGTCCAGGACATGACATGCGTTATGCGATCGATCCAACAAAACTAGAGACAGAACTTGGATGGGAACCAAAATATAACTTTGACACAGGAATTGCACAGACAATCGAATGGTACTTAAATAACAAAGAATGGTGGCAGAACATTTTATCTGGAGAGTATGCAAACTATTTCGATAAGATGTACGGAAACCGCTTATAGGAGTCTGTATGAGAGTACAGAAACAGACAAAACGAGTGTTATACTGGGGGATAACACTCGTTTTGATGATTTTGATTTTTTCATTTTCTGCAAAGAACGGCACATCCTCAGCAGGGATGAGTATCGGATATGCGAAAGAACTTGCAAGGATCCTAAGCTTTCTTGGATTTTTCCAGATTCATTCTAATGCTGATCTTATGATGCATGCAGAAGCGGTGCATACGTTTGTTAGAAAAACAGCACATTTTACGGAATATGCAGTACTTGGATTCTTTACTTATAAGGCGGTGTCATGTGATGTGCTAGATCGAAAGAAAGCAGTATTGACCGCACAGTTGATTTCTACAGGATATGCATCAACAGATGAGATTCATCAGATGTTTGTTCCAGGACGAGAAGGAAAAGTATTTGATGTGATGATCGATAGCTGTGGGGCGTTTTGTGGAATTATGGTATCTTTGATCACGCAGAAATTGATAGAGAAAAAGAAAGGAAATCAGATTTAAGATGTCTGATTTCCTTTCTTTTTCATGCTCACTAAGCTGGAATCCAATTCCCGATCCATTTTTTTGTTGTTTTGTTATATTTTCTTTTGTATAATTTCCCGTTCATAGTCTTATATTTCCAAACGATGACATCGCCGCTGTATACAGAGGAATCTTCTTCTGAAACAGCAATGGAAGGTTCGCTTGAGGTATTTTGGGCTGAGACGATTGAACCAGAAAATACACCAATAGAGATAAAACTAAGTAAAAATAGAAAAATAAATTTATTTAATGTTTTCATAAAATTTCGTAGCCTCCTTTTTGCTAGAATATATTTTAGGACTTTTATAATCTTCAGGGTTTTCAATGATTCCTGTATTTATAAAAGCATCTTCATGTTTGACATATAAATCATAGCCCTTTCCATCTTTTCGCTTTATATAAAAAGAATTACTGCTGTCAGGTTTATCAAAAATAACAGTGCCATCATTGTCATAGTTTGGAGCTGGCGAACTTGGCTGAAAGATAAAGCACAGCGAAAGGGTGAACAATAAAGAAATAGATCCAATATGTATAAATTGTGAAAATAAATTTCTGCGAATCTTTGGACTATCATTGATAAGATCGCATCTTTTTTCAATGTTTAAAATCGTACCTTCCTGAAAATGCAGTGTTGGAAGGGTGTGGAACGTATGAGTCTGTTTGGAAGTATTGAGAAGACTTAACATATAATTTGTTCTTGTAAGTTCATCTCTGTCTTTGGTAAGTCGGATATCATTTGCATATTCCGCAGTATCTTTGATCAGACGGCGAATCATATAAGAAAGAGGATTCCACCAGTAGATACATACAACGAGTTCCCAGAAAAAAATCTTCCATAAGTCATTGTGTAGATAATGATTGAGTTCATGCATAAAAATAAAACGCAGATCCTGATCACTGTATTCTCTGTCAGGAAGAAGGATCACTGGATGGATCAGACCAGAAATTGCAGGACTAGAAAGGCCAGGCACCTGATAGATTAAAATCTGCTTCGTACAATGATATTCTTCCAAAATATCAGAAAAGATTCTTAATATTCTTATGTCATCGAGAGGGTCTAACTGATGAAGTAAATGACGATAGCGAACAAGTTTATAGAAATATAAAGCAAGTCTTAAACAACTTCCAAAGCAAAAAATGATCACAAGGATTGTTAGAAATTCCACAGATAAAATCTTCACCCTTAAAAGATTAAAAAGAAAAGGAAGAATTTTATGGGATTCAACATTTGCTGCAAAATGAAAATTCCAAGGCAAAAGCATACGGATCGTGACAACTCCGACAGCAAGATAAATCACAAAGGTTCCGTTTCTTAAGATAAATCGTTTGCTTCTGCAAAATACATAAAGATAAAGCATCATCAGACTGCCAAAAAGACAGCAACTAAATACGGAACCATAATTCGCAGGTGTCATATCAAGACTTCCTTTCTAGAATTTTCTTACGTTCCTCTAATTTCTCCTGTAAACGTTCAATCACTTTAATATCATTTTCAGACTCCACATATTGAAGAAGTATATTAGAAGATAAAAGATCTTCCAGCACTCCGTTGATATTCTCAGAAGCATAATCTTCAGAGGAAACAACAGGAATATAACGTCTGGTTAAAACCTTACCACTATATACAATGTCGGAAACTTCAATATAGTTTTTCTTAAGTAGAGAACGCAATGCAGATTGAACGGAATTCAGATTCAGTGAAGGATCAAGCTGAACAAAATCAGAAGCAATCATAGGCTCTTTTTTGTCCCATAATGTTTTCATGATATTTAATTGTGATGGTGTTAGTTTTTTGTATTTCATAAATTATCAACTCCTTGAGTTTATTTTATATGAATATATTTATATTTTCAACAACTATTTTGAATTGAAAAAAATAAATGTTTTAAATTAAAATAGTTGTTGAAAAAAGAATCATAATATAGTAGAATAGAAAACGAAGATAATAAATATTGATACATGGTAGGTGGGGTATTATTAAATTTGTAATAATACCCCTAAATTTTTTGTCAAGTAATAGGTCATATTTTCAATAAAACTCTCTATCATCAGGTTATCTACTACCAATATAACACAAAACATGGAGAAATGAATAGTCTGATAGAAGAAAGAAATACAGGGAAAATAATATGGCAGGAGTAATTTTAGATGCTGGTCACGGCGGTTATGATAATGGAGCCCAGTATGATGGAAGAAAGGAAAAAGACGACAATCTAAGACTGACACTCGCAGTCGGTCAGATTTTAGAGCAAAATGGCGTTCCAGTATCCTACACAAGACAAAGTGATATCTACCAGTCACCATCTGAAAAAGCAAGGCTTGGGAATGAAAGTGGAGCTGATTATTTTATCTCATTTCATAGAAATGCAAGTCCAAATGCGAATGAATATCAAGGCGTTGAAACACTGGTATTTGATGATCAGGGGATCAAAGCAGAGATGGCAAGAAATGTAAATGCGAACTTAGAACAAGTAGGATTTCGTAATATTGGAGTTAAAGAGCGCCCGAATCTTACTGTATTAAGAAGAACAAAGATTCCTGCGATCTTGATCGAGGCAGGTTTTTTAAATTCAGATCAGGACAACGAAAGATTTGATGAGAAATTTCAAGAGATCGCACAAGCGATCGCAGATGGAATTATGGAAACGATCGGAGATGAAAATGAAGCTCTGAAGGGAATCTATCGTGTCCAGATTGGTTTATACCGTAATTTTTCTAATGCACAGTATGTTCTGAATCGTGCGGTTGCAGATGGATACGAGGGGAATATCGTTTATAAGGATCCTTATTATGCAGTTCAGATTGGGGAATATAATACGCTTGATGAAGCAGTAAGATTGGAAAATGAATTGAAGAAAAAAGGCTATGATACACTTGTTATCAAGGAATGATCTTAATTTAAGAAAAACACACATACTGCAAGGTGCGCAGCCAATAGAGATTGTAAAAGATGGCACGCACCGGCAGTAAAAAAGTATCACAATATCCATTGTAAAAAATATAAAAAGAAAAAGCTAAAAAAGGCTTGACTTTTGTATAAAATGCTGATAAGATAAAAGCAACTTAAGAAAATAAAGTGACTTAAATGATATGAATATTGAGGATTGTCACTGGTAATGCAGGCAAAACCGGATTTTATAAGTGTGAAAGTGTTGACTTTCATATTTATAAAATGTGGTTTTCTTTTTATTTTAAAATAAAACATATAATATATATACTAGAAGAAAAGCTTCCAATGATCATGGAGAGAAGATTATGAAAATAGATAAGGTAATGAACAACAACGTAGTAAGCAGCATCGATGAAGATGGACAGGAAATCATTGTTGTTGGAACAGGAATTGGATTTCAGGGGAAGGAAGGAAAAGTAGTTGATGAGAAGAAGATTCAGAAGATCTTTCGATTAGAAGATCCGAAGATGATCCGGAAATTAAAAGAGATCTTACAAGATCTTCCGATGGAACAATTTGAGATTTCAACAGCGATCATAGAACATGCAAAGCAAAGTTTAGGAACAGAATTAAACGAGAATATTTATGTGACATTAACAGATCATATTCATTTTGCGATTCAGCGATATGAAGATCATATGAATTTTCCAAACCCGATGCTTAGGGAAGTAAGATTATTTTATGAGAAAGAATTTGCACTTGGAGAATACGCATTAGGAATGATCAAACAGCGATTGAATATATCACTCCCATTAGATGATGCGGCATCCATTGCTTTACACATCGTGAGTGCAGAATTTGATACAAGAGTCAAAGATACTTTAAAGATCACTGAATTTTTAGAAGATGTTATGGAACAGATAAAGAACTACTTCCATTTGGAGATCGATACCCAGTCATTGAGTTATGAACGGTTTATCACACATTTGAAGTTTTTATCCAGAAAGTTATTTGCGTCAGAACGAATGGATGATATGAACAATGATGTACAGGAGATGATCCAGAAGATCTGTCCGGAAGAATATCAGTGTGCAGGATATATTAAGACTTTTATTAAAGAAAGATACAAAAAAGATATGACATCAGCAGAAGTTGCATATTTAACGATGCATATCGAGAGGATCAGAAAAAGCAGTATAGAAAAAGGAGAAGAAGATGTTTGATTCATTAAAGAAGATGTTTGAGAAGAACGCAAAGACAATTTCATTAAAAGCAGTAGAAGATGGGAGAACAATCCCAATGGACGAAGTCAATGATCAGACATTCGCTCAGGAATTATTAGGACCAGGAATCGCAATTGTTCCATCCAATGGAACAGTCGTTTCTCCGATCAATGGAACGATCGCCACGGTAATGGATACAAAACATGCAGTCTGTATTCAGGGAGAAGACGGATTAGAGCTGATCGTTCATGCAGGACTTGATACCGTGGAATTAAATGGAAAGTACTATCAGACATATAAAGAAATTGGAGATCAGGTAAAGGCAGGAGACGTTTTGTTGGAATTTGATCTTGAAGAGATTACAAAGGCGGGATATGACGTCACAACGCCGATCGTAATAACGAACTTAGGTGATTATAAGATCACGAAGTGTTTGACAGGACAACAAGTAAAAGCAGGGGAAGAGGTGATACAGTTAACAAAACAATAACAAAGATGAGTAACTAAAAGAGAAGGAAAAGAACATGAAAAACTTAAAGTAAAAATGAAAGGGGACAATCTATATGAAATTTTTACAAAAATTAGGAAAAGCGTTAATGCTTCCAGTAGCATGCTTGCCAATCTGTGGTATTTTAATGGGAATCGGATATGCACTGTGTCCTGCAACCATGCAGGGTGGTGATATCACAGGTATTGGAAACCAGATCGGATTCTTCCTTGTAAAGGCAGGGGGAGCATTGATCGACAACATGGCATTACTGTTTGTTATCGGTGTCGGTGTTGGTATGGCAGAAAAACATGATGGAACGGGTGGCCTGGCAGCTTTAGCATCATGGCTGATGATCACAAATTTGTTATCTACAGCAGTAGTAACAACAATCATGCCATCTATTGCAAAGAATGCAGATGCAACACTTGCATTTGATAAGATTTCCAATCCATTTATTGGTATCTTAGCCGGTGTGATCGGATCTATGTGTTATAACAAATTCAAAGATACTAAATTACCAGATTGGTTATCATTCTTTAGTGGTAAACGTTGCGTAGCAATTATCGCTGGTGTTGTATCTATCATTGTATCAGTTGTATTACTGTTTGTATGGCCAGTTGTATTTACAGCATTGATCACAGTTGGTCAGTCTATTGCCAAGATGGGAGCTGTTGGAGCTGGTATTTATGCATTCTTAAACCGTCTGTTGATCCCAACAGGATTACATCATGCATTGAACAATGTATTCTGGTTTGACACGATTGGACTCGGAGATTTAACTCATTTCTGGGCAGGAGAAACATCTAAGAATGTATCATGGAGCCTTGGAATGTACATGTCAGGATTCTTCCCATGTATGATGTTCGGTATTCCAGGAGCAGCATTAGCAATGATCCAGACAGCAAAGAGTAACAAGAAAAAGATTGCCATCGGTTTAGTAGGATCCGCAGCTCTTTGTGCATTTGTCTGTGGTGTAACAGAACCATTTGAATTCGGATTTATGTTCTTAGCACCAGGTTTATATGTTATCTACGCAATCCTTTACGGAATCTTTACAACGATCACAACACTGGTAGGATTCAGAGCAGGATTTAGTTTCTCAGCAGGAGCAACTGACCTTGTATTCTCATCTTCCTTACCAGCAGCACAGAAGACATGGATGATCATTCCTTTAGGAATCGCAGCATTTATCGTATTCTATGTAGTATTCCGTATCGCGATCACGAAATTTGATCTGAAAACACCAGGTCGTGAAGATGATGATCTTGATGAAGAAAATATTACATTAGCCAATGATGATTTTACAGCAATGGCAGCAGTCATCCTTGAAGGATTAGGCGGAAGTGCCAATGTTAAGAGTATTGATAATTGCATCACAAGACTTCGTCTGGAAATCAATGATGATAACAAAATAGATGAAGCGAAGATCAAATCCTCAGGAGCAGCAGGAATCATTCGTCCAGGAAAAGGTAACATTCAGGTTATCATTGGACCAAAAGTTCAGTTTGTTGCAGATGAGATGGAAAAATTATGTAAATAAGCCTTTATTGTTATTCATAGTTTTCTCCGAAAACGGGCCGGTGATATGCCGGCTCGTTTTGTGTTGATAATTGACAGTGACAGAATGGTCTTGCAGGAGATGATTATTAACTTGAAAGTACATTCAAAAATATGATCAAACAAAAATGCACCGTGAAGGAAGAATCAGTTTCAGTAAAACAGGGCAAAAAAGCCCTGTTTTATTTGATTGTATAGTATCAGACTGCTAAAATAGAATCAGAAAGAACAATACAAATGGGTAACGGAAATCGAGGTAATATAATGATTATAAAAAATGGACTGGTATTCACACCAGAAGGAAAATTTGAGAAAAAAGATCTCTATGTAGAAGGAGAATACGTAGCGAAAGAAACAACGGACAACAAAGAAGTAGAAGCTGAAGGATGTTATGTGATACCGGGACTTGTCGATATTCATTTTCATGGATGTGTCAGACATGATATGTGTGATGGAACCGAAGAATCCATTCAGGCACTGGCTGATTATGAAGCAGCCAATGGAGTATTGGCAATCTGTCCTGCGACAATGACGATTCCAGAAGAAGAACTATTTCAGGCAATGAAGGCAGCAAAAGGACATAAGAATGGAAAAGGTGCAGATCTTGTCGGAATCAATATGGAAGGGCCTTTTATAAACAAAGAGAAAAAAGGTGCACAGAAAGAAGAGGACATCAAGCTGGCAGATGTTGAATTATTCCATAAACTGCAGGAAGCAGCCGGTGGATTGATCAAATTAGTGGATCTTGCTCCAGAGACTGAAGGAGCTATGGATTTTATCAATCAAGTGAAAGATGAAGTACATGTATCAATTGCACATACGATGGCTGATTATGATACAGCAAGTGAAGCAATCAGAAGAGGTGCCGATCATATCACACATTTGTATAATGCTATGCCGCCGTTAAATCATAGAGAACCGGGGGTTATTGGAGCAGCAAGAGACAGTGATTGTTATGTAGAACTGATCTGCGATGGAGTTCATATTCACCCATCCTGTGTCAGAGCAACCTTTGAAATGTTTACAGACAAGAGGATCGTACTGATTAGTGACAGTATGATGGCAACGGGAATGGAAGATGGACAGTATGAATTAGGCGGACAGCCAGTGACTGTAGTAGGAAACGTTGCAACACTGACCGAAGGAGGAGCCATCGCAGGTTCTGCAACAAACCTAATGGATTGTATGAGAACGGTAGTCAAAGAAATGCATATTCCATTCGAAAGTGCAGTCCGATGTGCAACTTTGAATCCAGCAAAATCCATTGGAATTGATGATAAATATGGAAGCCTTGAAGAAGGAAAATATGCGAATGCAGTAGTTTTAGATAAAGATTTAAATATTGTATCTATCATTCAGAAGGGGCAGGTAAAATAAGGAATATCAATTGAGATAAGAAAAAGAATTCTGTGTAGGCAGGATTCTTTTTTTATACAGGAATTCATAAAATGATAAAAACAAAGGGAGCAGAAAAATGCTTCGAAAAATCACGATCATGATCTTTCTGATCTTAACAGTAGTCTGGTTTACAAATAGTGACAGTATCCAGCCCGCCAGAGAATTTATACAAAACAACATTTATGTCTGGAGTGAAATGCAAGAGGAAAAACTTCCAATCTATTGTGTAGATACGCAGAAAAAACAAATAGCACTGACATTTGATACTGCATGGGGGAATGAAGATATACCACAGATTCTCAAAATATTAAAACAGGAAAATGTAAAAGCAACTTTTTTCTTCTGTGGAGACTGGATCAGCAAATATCCAGCTGATATCAAAACAATCTATGAGGAAGGACATGATATTGCAAGTCATGGAGATCATCATAAATACATGACAAAATTAACAGACAAACAGCAGCAGGAAGAAATTCAAGGAGTGACACAGAAGATTCAAGGATTGTTAGGTATCAAAATAGATCTTTTCCGGGCACCATATGGAGATTATAACGAATCTGTCGTAAGGAATGCAAGAAAAATGAACTATTATATGATCCAATGGAACGTAGACAGCCTAGACTGGCAAGAGCCAACGAAAGAACAGTTAATTAAGAAAGTTTGCGAACACAAAAATTTATCACCTGGAAGTATCATTCTGATGCATACAGGAACGAAATGTACCAAACAGGCATTAAAACAGATCATTAAAAATATCAAAGCAAAAGGATATGAGTTTGTACCAGTGTCAAGATTAATCTATCGAAGAGATTACCGTATTGATCCAACAGGGAAACAGATGAAACTATGAAATATCAAAGAGGTATCGAAACAAGCATCGAAATCCTATTAAAACACTCGAAAATCTTGACAATCAAATAACAAATAATACATAATAAAAAGAAACGCATAATTTCATGGTAATCTGTATATGCAGATCTTAAGCCGGAATACTTGCCATGATCTAAGGATATACTTTGCGAGCGACGAAGTCGTCCTCATGGTGCCAGAATGACAAAAGATAAGATGATAAAATGTAGTCTTTTTAGAAATGAATAAGAATGCATGTCTTTTTGTTATGTAAATAAGCCAGAGTAGATCCTTTTATGCTGTATACGTGGGAGGATCTATTTTTTATGAAAAAATATATGGTATGGCTGATTTCTGCATTGATGGCAGTATCGATGACAGCCTGTTCAAATGCACAGAAAAAAGATACAAAAGATCAGGCACAGATAACAACGGCAGCAAAAGAGAATGCAACGCAGACAGAAGCAGCAAAGACAATAAGTAAAAAAGAGAAGAACGAAAAGAAAAAAGATAAAAAGAAATCACAGAAGAGTAAGAAAAACAGCAAAAAGACAAAAAACAGTACAGCAAAAAAGAAAGAGACAAGCACAACAACAGCTAAAAAGAAAAAAGTAAAGAAGAAAAAAACAAAAGAAAAGACAACAAAGACAAAGAATACAAAAGAAACAACAAAAACAACAACAGCCAGTAAAAATGAATCAACAGTACAGACGGCAGAGAATCAGACAACAGAAGCAAAACAAGAACAATCTTGTGAATTTCTGATCAGCTGTAAAACAGTTCTCTCTAATAAAAGTGCATTGCAATCCAATTACCAAGTTCCAGCTGGCGGGAAAATTTATGAGAAGAAGATGGAGTTTGAAGAAGGCGATACCGTGATGGATGTTCTCAAAAGAACAGGAGTAGATATTGATGTTTCTAAAGGATATGTAGCAGGAATTGACGGTTTATACGAATTTGATTGTGGAAAAAACAGTGGATGGATGTACCGTGTCAATGGTAAGTTTCCAAACTATATGGCAGGGAAATGTAAGCTTCATGATGGGGATAAAGTGGAATGGCTGTATACCTGTGTCAGAGGAGATCTGTAGATGATCAAGGCATTAAAAAGAGCCCATCCGTTCGTTGTATTTACTTATTTTACAGGAATGTTTTTGCTGGCACCATTTAGCAGACATCCATGGATGACAGGAGTGCAGATGATCTGTTTATGCCTATTGTACTTTTATCATAATCGGAGTTTGAAAAAGTTTTTTCCGTTGATTGCTTTGATCTTGATCGTGGCTGTAACGAATCCATTATTTGTACAAAGAGGAGGAACAATCCTGTATGCAGACACACACATAAGGATCACGAAAGAAGCATTGCTTTATGGAATTCATTACGGATGTGTATTAGTAAATCTTTTACTGGTCTTTTCAATCTTTAACCAATATATAAAGAAAGAGCAATGGATCTATTTATCAGGCAGATTCTTCCCTAAACTTGGTGTCGTAACATCCATGGCATTTGGATTGATCCCAAGATATCAAAACCATGCAAAGAAGATTTTAAACACACGAAAATCCTTAAAATCAGAACAGGCTGTACAGCGTGTCATGAATACAGTGTCAATGGAAACGACATGGGCATTTGAGTCTTCGATGGATCAGTTGGATTCGATGAGTGCAAGAGGTTATGGAATTGGGAAACGAACGCATTTTCATTTATTTAGGTGGGAGAGAAATGACTGGATTCATATCGTGGAGATTGTGATTTTGATGATATTAAACCTCTGGGCATACATCCACTATTATTCCAGATTTTTCTTTTATCCGATGATCATTATGCCAGCATTTCAGATGAGAGATCTGTTGTGGATGTTTATGATGGCATTTCAGTTTTTATTACCATGCATGTGGAAGGAGAATTTTGATGTACGAAATTAATAATTTAACATTTCGATATATGTTATCGGATAGAAATTCTCTAGAGCAAGTATCATTAAAAATTAAAAAAGGAAAGATCACTCTGATCGCAGGGCCAAGCGGCAGTGGAAAGACGACGTTGTTAAGACATTTAAAAAAAGAACTGCTGCCCAAAGGTAAAAGATCTGGAAAAGTTTTATATGATGGGCAGGAAATAGAACAATTGAAAGACTTGCAGTCTGTAAAAGAAGTTGGGTATTTATTTCAGAATCCATCAGCCCAGATGGTAATGGATACCGTATGGCATGAGATCGCATTTGGACTTGAGAATCTCAGAATGCCTTATGAACAGATGAAGCGAACAGTAGCCGAGATCGTTAATTATTTTGATCTGCAGAAAATATACCATGAAGATACAGACAAGCTATCTGGCGGACAAAAACAATTGGTGAATCTGGCAGCAGTTATGGCAATGCATCCGAAAGTATTGATTTTAGATGAGCCAACCGCACAGTTGGACCCAGCGGCAAGGAAAGATTTTCTTGTGATGCTTCAGAAAATACATAAAGAATTTGGTTTAACGATTATTTTAACATCGCATAACTTGGAAGATGTGATGGAAATGTCAGATGAATGTGTGATCTTAGATGATGGAAAAGTTATCGAACAGGGAAATCCGAAAGAGGTTGCAAGACATCTTCAAAAAATACATCATCCATTGGAACAGTCTCTACCACAGATTCTTCGGCTAGAAGAGAAATTTCAGATAGAACTGACCTTTTCGATGGAAGAAGCAAGGGAACAGATCAGGAAAAAAGAATATCAGTTGATAAAGAAAACACATTTTGAAGGAAAAACAGTTTTTTCAATTTCACATTTATATGCAGGGTATGAGAAAGGAAAGGATGTTCTTTCGAATCTGTCAGTCGAAGTTAAAGAAGGTGAAATCTTTGCAGCTGTCGGAGCAAATGGAAGTGGAAAATCAACGCTTCTTTCTTGTATGGTAAAGCAGATGAAATTTGATGGAAAATTAAAATGCAAGAAAAAAATCGTCTATATGCCACAAGATCCAACACTATTGTTTGTAAAAGATCAGTTGTTTGAAGACCTTTTGGAGATGGGAAAAGAAAAAGAAGTAAAAATCGATAAATTATTGGAAATGGCGGATCTAATGAGAGAAAAGAAGTCACATCCATATGATCTAAGTGGAGGACAGCAGCAGATGGCAGCGTTGATCAAAGTATTACTTGCAGATCCAGAAATCTTGCTGTTAGATGAGCCGACCAAAGGAATGGATCGGGAACACAGCAGGAAGTTTGGAGACCTTTTACGCAAACTTACAGATCAGGGAAAAACGATATTTATCGTATCGCATGATCTGGAATTTTGTGCTGAGTATGCTGACCGCGTTGGAATGATGTTTGATGGGAAAATTGAGGGAATTGATGAGCCATCCAAGTTTTTTGCACAAAATTATTTCTATACGACAGAGTGTGCAAAGATTACGAGAGATTTTGAGAAAGTGATCATTCTGCCACAGGAGGTGGTAAGCGTATGTTAAATGCGGTGATCATTTTTATGGTGTGTATATCATGTATTCCATACTATTTTAAATATGAAAAGAAGAAACCACAGACAAGAGAAAGTGTCGTGCTTGCGGTGATGATCGCATTGACGGTTGCATCCAGAATGTTATTTGCATTTTCACCAGGATTTAAACCAGTTAGTGCAATGGTGATCATCTGTGGTATGGCATTTGGAAGAGAATCTGGCTTTTTATGTGGATCTTTAAGTGCTGTGGTATCGAACTTCTTTTTTGGACAAGGACCATGGACTCCATTTCAGATGCTTGCATGGGGAATGATCGGATGGATCTCAGGAATTTTAAATCAGAGAAAATGGTTGGAAAACAGTAAGATACTGTTAACGATTTTTGGGATTCTTTCAGGAATTTCATATTCTTTTGTGATGGATATCTGGACACTTCTGGCAGCAGAAGATGGATTTCAGTGGATGCGGTATGTGGCAGTATTAGGAACTTCGGTTCCAGTGACGATTGAATACTGCGTATCGAATGTGATATTTTTATGGATTTTAACACCTGTTTTTGTGAAGAAACTAAACAGGGTTAAATATAAATATGGTTTCTTCAAAGATGAAGAAGTCAGGAAACTAATCAATCAATGAGACATAACAAGGAGGAATTTATGAGAACGATGAAACGTGTAGCGGCAGTGGCATTGTCTGTTGTCGTGCTGATGACATCAGGGGTTAGTGCAAAAGCAGCAGTGACGGATGTGCAGCCAGCGAAGAGTAGTAGTGAGGCGGTGCTTAAGTGGGCAAAGAAAGTTGGAGAACCATTTGATGAGAAAACATATGCAAATAACACAGTATCTAAGATCAAGTTGGTTGGAAACTACCTTTATGTAGCAGATGATGCAAAACATCGTATCATGAAAATTGATAAGAAAGATGGAACAATTTTAAAAGAACAGAAATATTGTGATGAATCTTATATTCAGGGATATGTCAGCAGTATTGGATATGGAGATGGTAAGGTTTATGTAGGATACGACAATGGTCGTGTACAGGCATTTGATGAGAACACATTAGAATCTTTATGGATTACAGATGAAAATAAGAATGCAATTAACTCTGATTTCGTATTTACAAATGGAAAATTATATTTTGGGACAACAGCCAAGACAACAGATTGGTATGATAATGGTGCACCATTTTCTTATTATGTTGTAACGACATCAGATGATGATAAAACAAAACCTGATGAAGAAAAAACAATGAAAAAAGTAGTAGAATCTAAAACAGGAAAATTTTATTTGAAAAAAGGTGTAGTTCTTGGAAAATACATTGTTATTTCTGATACAGCAGGAACTTTAACAATGATCGATACAACAAATGATAAAGTTACAGATACAAAGGATATTGGAGAAGCTTTTTCTGGTAATATCACTTATGATGAAATGACAGGAACAATTTATTTTGTAGCAGGAACAAATGATCTGTACGGTATCAAAGTATCAGCTGATGGAAAATTAAAAGATGAGAAAAAAGTCAGATTATATGAAACAGGATATTCCTCAACTACACCAGAAGTATATAATGGAAAAGTTTATGTATCTGGATCAAAAGGAAAAGCATTTCAAGATAAAGGATATATGGCAGTTGCAGATGTAAGTTCTGATAAGTATAAAGTAAATTATACAGTAGAATTATCTAATTATTCTCAGTGTGAACCAACAATTGTAAAAACAGGGGAAAATTCTGTGCGTGTATATTTCACAATTAATGATGAACCAGGTGGAATTTATGCAATTGAAGATTCAAAAGATGCAACATCAGCAACATTGGAAACAGTTTATGAACCAACTGGGGACATAAAGAATACAGGATGTATGAGTGATGTAGTGGTTGATGAAGATGGTACAATTTATTTTGCAAATGATTCTAAATATATTATGTCAGTAGGCAAAAAAGTTGAAGATACAAAAAAATCAGATGTAATCACAGTAAAACCAGTCACAAAAACAGTAAAAAGTACAAGAAGCGTAAAACTGACATGGAAAAAGAAAAAATCCGCCAAAGGCTATGTCATTTACGCCAAAGCAGGAAAAGGTAAATACAAAAAAGTAACAACCGTAGGAAAGAAAACATCAAAGACGATCAAAGTCAACAAAGACTCATCCTACAAATTTAAAGTAAAACCATACAAACTAACAAAGAAAAACAAAAAGAAATATTTTAAAGCCTATGCAGCCAAAGCCAAATTCGGAAGCAAGACAGTTAAAGTAACATTTAAAAATGTCACAGGATATGCAAGCTACAAAGTGCAGATGAAAGCAGGAAAAGCAGCATATAAGACAGTAAAAACAACAACCAAAGGCGGAACGATCACATATACAAAGAAAAAAGCCAAAGTAGGAACAACTTACAAATTCCGCTTAAAAGGAATCAATAAGGTAAACGGAAAAACAGTTTCTGTAGTGATCAAATAGAAGTACTGGATAAAATACAAAAAAGGGCTTGATTTTCAAAAAGAATCATTGTATCCTATAACCAGTGAAGTTACTGACAAGGGCGTCAAACAATTAGTTTCATATTGTTTGTCGCCCCTTTTTTTCTACTATCAGTTAGATAATAGAAGAAAAATATATAGATTATGCTTCAAATGTAAGAGAAGAAAGGAAGAACTCTATGAAGGAAAAAATCAATGTATCAGAAATCTTCGGATCCCACGTATTTAACGACAGTGTTATGAAAGCACGTCTTCCAAAGGCCGTTTACAAAGATCTGAAAAAGACAATCGAAGAAGGAACAGAATTAAATCCAGCAATTGCAGACGTAGTTGCGAATGAGATGAAAGAATGGGCTATTGAAAAGGGTGCTACACATTATACTCACTGGTTCCAGCCATTAACAGGTGTGACAGCAGAGAAACATGACGCTTTCATTAACCCAACAGACGATGGTAAAGTTTTACTTGAGTTCTCAGGAAAAGAACTGATCAAAGGTGAACCAGATGCATCTTCATTCCCATCTGGTGGATTAAGAGCAACATTTGAAGCAAGAGGATATACAGCATGGGATTGTACATCACCAGCATTCATCAAAGAAACAGATAATGCTTGTATCTTATGTATTCCAACAGCATTCTGTTCATACAAAGGTGAAGCATTAGACAAGAAGACACCACTTCTTCGTTCTATGCAGGCATTAGATATCCAGACAACAAGATTATTAAATGTATTAGGAAATAAGAATGTGAAACGTGTTAGCACATCCGTTGGACCAGAACAGGAATATTTCTTAGTTGATGAAGAAAAATATAAACAGAGAAAAGACTTGATCTTCACTGGACGTACATTATTCGGAGCAATGCCTCCAAAAGGTCAGGAAATGGATGACCATTACTTTGGAATCATCAAACCAAGAATCGAAGGATTCATGAAAGATTTAAATATCGAAGCATGGAAACTTGGAATCAGTGCGAAGACAGAACATAACGAAGTAGCTCCAGCACAGCACGAATTAGCACCAATCTATAACTCAAACAACGTGGCAACAGACCACAACCAGTTATTAATGGAAACAATGAGACGTGTAGCAAGACGTCATGGATTAAAATGCTTACTTCATGAGAAACCATTTGCAGGAATTAATGGATCAGGAAAACATAACAACTGGTCTATGGTAACAAATGAAGGAAAGAACCTGTTAGATCCAGGAAAAACTCCTCATGAAAACCAGCAGTTCTTACTGATTTTAGCATCTATTATTGCAGCAGTGGATAAACATGCAGATTTACTTCGTATGTCAGCTTCCACACCAGGAAATGACCACAGATTAGGAGCTAATGAGGCACCTCCAGCAATCATCTCTATCTTTCTTGGAGATCAGTTAGAAGATGTTGTAAAACAGCTTGTAACAAGAGGTGAGGCGACAGAATCCAAACATGGAGACAAATTAGCATCTGGTGTTCATTCATTACCAGCATTTGAGAAAGATGCAACAGACCGTAACAGAACATCACCATTCGCATTTACAGGAAACAAATTCGAATTCCGTATGGTAGGTTCTACACAGTCTATCTCTGATCCAAACGTTGTATTAAATACAATCGTAGCAGATGTCTTTGCAGATGTATGTGACAGATTAGAGAAAGTAGAAGGCGGAGTTGAAGCAGTAGCTATGGAAGCTCACGAGATCACAAAAGAATTATTAACACAGCATCAGAGAGTTATCTTTAATGGTAACGGATATTCTGACGAATGGGTAGCTGAAGCTGAGAGAAGAGGACTTCCAAACTTACACAGCATGGTAGATGCAATCCCAACATTAACAACAGATAAAGCAGTTAAGATGTTTGAGAAATTTGGAGTATACACAAAAGAAGAATTAGAGTCTCGTGTTGAAGTATTATATGAACAGTATTCTAATACAATTAACATTGAAGGACTTGCAACATTAGATATCGCTAAGAAACAGATTGTTCCAGCAGTTATGAAATACCAGAGAAAACTTGCAAATGGCGTTGCTGAATTAAAGACAGTTGGTGTTGACAGCTCTGTACAGGAAAAATTGTTAGAAGATATCACAGCAAACTTAAAAGATCTGTTTGCTGCGATCAACAAGTTAGAAGCTGATATTCCAGAAGCTCAGGCATTAGAAAGTGAAGCTCAGGCTCGCTGCTATCATGATACGATTTTCACAGATATGAGTGCCGTACGTGAACCAGCAGACAAACTGGAAATGTTAGTAGCAAAAGAAGACTGGCCAATGCCAAGTTACGGAGATCTGATTTTCGAAGTATAATAATTACATAGTTTGTAAAACTTCTTAATACACAAAGAGAAAGCAGCAGAGAAATCTGTTGCTTTCTTTTTGTGTATCAACTATTGTTTGAAAAATATTCCAGAATATATTTTTTGAAATTTCATATTCTAAAGAAAAAGAATATCTTACAAAATTAGAAAAGAGGAAGAATATGAAAAAGAAATTTTTTGCATATATGATCATAGGGATTCTTCTGTTCACATTTCTGGCACAAGGGAAGGAAACAAAGACATACTGGTTTCAGATTGCAAGTCAGGGTGAAGGGGAAAGTGGCTTTTTAACCAACAGTAATTTGAATCAAAAGAAAGTTTATTTAACCTTTGATGACGGACCATCCGATCATACGGCACAGATTCTTGATATTCTAAAGAAACATAAGGTGAAGGCGACATTCTTTGTCGTAGGAAAAGAAACGGAACATGCCAAGAAAATGTATCAAAGAATCGTGTTAGAAGGTCATACATTGGCAATGCATTCCTACAGTCATAATTATGATCAGATTTATGCGAATGTAGGTGCATTTTCGAAAGACCTTATGAAACTACAGAAATATTTATATGAGCTAACAGATGTAAAGCCATATATTTACCGGTTTCCGGGTGGCAGCAGTAATCATTGCGCAAAAAATATAAAACCGTATATCCGGTATGTGAACGAAAAGGGATTACTTTATTTTGACTGGAATGCATTGAATGAAGATGCGCTTAATTTTGAACAAAGTCCTCAGCAGTTAAACAAGAAGATTTTAAAGGATGTCAGGAGACAGAAAACAAGTATTGTATTAATGCATGATCTTCATGAGACAACAAATACAGTGAAAGCATTAGATCCGCTGATCAAAACATTGAAAAAAGAAGGGTATCAGATCCTTCCGATCACTAAAAATACTAAGCCGATCCATCATGTATCCATTGACAAATAATGGGCTTTCACGTAGAATATGTTCGGTAAAGGATTTATTTTACGTGAGGAGAATGACATGATCATAAAAAGTGTAAATTTAGAAACCGTCTGTGGGATCACAAGTAAATTACCAGACAATACATTGCCAGAAGTGGCATTTGCTGGAAAATCAAATGTAGGAAAATCATCACTGATCAATGCACTGATGAACCGCAAATCTTACGCGAGAATTTCAGCACAGCCTGGAAAGACACAGACGATCAATTATTATAATATTAACGAAGAACTTTATTATGTAGACCTTCCAGGATATGGATTTGCGAAAGTAACACAATCCGTCAAGGAAAAATGGGGACACATGATCGAAAATTACTTGCAGACATCAAAACAGCTAAAAATGGTCTTTTTACTAATCGATATCAGACATAAGCCATCAAAGAACGATGTTATGATGTATGACTGGATTCTTCACAATGGATATCGTCCAGTGATCATTGCAACAAAGCTTGACAAGCTGAAGAGAAGCCAGGTGCCAAAACATTTAAAAGAGATCCGCACAGAGCTTCAGATGGATAAGGAAACACCAATTTTCCCATTCTCAGCATTATCAAAACAGGGAAGAGATGAGATCTGGGATTTCATTGAGTCAATGGTGCTTCAACAAGAAGAAGCCGAATAATTATTTATTCGGCTCGTCAAATAACAATTTTTCAATTAGCATAGAATAGACATCGGAGTGTTTTTTCTCCCAATGGTCACATATGTAAACTGCCTGGTCTCTTGAGACAACATTTAAGTTGATCTCAAGGAGCAGGTTTTCTTTTTCTCTGATCTTAAGATTTACGGTATATTCGTCTCCTTTGGATGGATAAAAATCAGCAGTCACACTGGCTTCCTTACGAAGCTCATATTCTTTTTCTTTTAAAAACTGAGCGATATCTTCTTTGATAGAGTTTGGAATCTGGTATTCAAACATCTCAATTGCTTCAGATCCCTCGTCACTGAGCGCGTAGTGGCTCATATTACGAATCTGCTTGACTCTGAGCATATTTTCTTCCTCTAACTCATGAAAAGCTCTCTGAACAGTAAAATAATTGGTATATCCCTTATCAAGGATAAATTCAGAAATCTGTGAATTGCTCAAAGGGAAATCTACCTTCTCAATTAAATATAAAATCATAAGCTTATAAAGTGTTAATTGTTCTTGTTCCATGGCTGATCTCCTTTGATTTATCGATAAAAGTCACTATGAAAAATTATAACACCACATGATTTTTCTTGCAACTTATGAATGAAAAGTTAAAAATGACAGATAATAACGCTGAGGTGATAAGAATGAAAAGAAAGTACCAGTGGATCCTATGTGCAGGACTGATCATTTTTGTGATCGCAGCGTTTTGTGTCTTAGTATCCAAAGATAACAAGGAAGAAGTGAAAGGTGCATTTGTAAGAGAAGGAGGATATCAAAGTGAATGTTTATATCAAAGCGCAAGAAAGTGTATGTCTTGTGCATCCAGAGATTAAAATAAAGGATATCATGTCCCTGTACTGCACCGACAAGGATTTGGAACAGAAAATAAAGAATCAAAGTGTTTATCATTTTATAGGAGATCATGATCAGAGAAAATGTTTTTCTGTTTTGATGTTAGTTGAAGTGATAAAACAGGTGGATAAGACATTAGATGTGATCAATTTAGGTGCCGAAGATTTTATTGTATATTACAAGAGAAAACAGGAAGAATCAAAGATTTTTCATTATGGAAAGATAGTCTTTGTAATTTTAGTCGCATTTTTTGGTGCAAGTTTTTCAATTATGACATATAACACGGATGTTGGGATCGAAGAATTGTTTTATAACGTTTATGAAATGATCATGGGACAGGCACCAGATGGTCCAAATATTCTTCATATTTCTTATGCAGTAGGATTGGCGATTGGGATCATTCTATTTTTTGATCATGCAGGTAAGATCAAGTTAAATGATGATCCAACACCATTTGAAGTACAGATGAGGCTTTACGAGAGAGATGTGAATGATACATTGATGATCAATGCAGGGCGGAAAGGGGAAGAAGCAGATGTGGATTCGTAGTTTCTTTCTGATCTTTTACGGATTGTGTGCAGGCGGCTTGATCGCAGCCAGTTTTTCTGGCATTTTTGAGTATGTTAGGTGTGATCCCGAGATTAGCAGGATTGACGAAGAGTATGAAAAACGCCAGAATGTATGAAAGTTTTGTGGCACTTGGAGGGATTCTTGGGACATTGGTCTTTCTTTATCGATGGCAGATCAAAGCTGGATACCCGCTTCTTGTACTGTATGGATTGTTTGGAGGAATCTTTGTGGGATGTATGATCGGAGCTTTGGCAGAAACGATCAAAAGTCTTCCAATCTTTTCAAGAAGATTAAATTTGAGATCAGGGATTCCATATGTAATCTATGGGATCGCATTTGGAAAAATGCTAGGATGTTGGCTTTATTTTTATATATTTTCATAAAATGAAGAAAGGGTGATACAAGTGAAAAAAGAACCAAGCAAAGAAGAATATCAACAGATCGTGAAAAATCTTACACCAAAACATAATAGTTTGTTAAATTGCACAAAAGCGTTTGTAACGGGTGGGACATTTTGTGTTCTTGGTGAAGTTATGAAGCAGTTAATGATGAAATATTTGAATCTCTCCAAGAAAGATTCATTATTATATGTGACAATTGAATTGATCTTACTAAGTGTCTTATTAACAGGATTTAATTTCTATGGAAAAATTACAAAATTTGGCGGTGCAGGTGGGCTTGTGCCGATTACGGGATTCGCAAATTCAGTGGCTTCAGCTGCAATCGAATATCAGAAAGAAGGACAGGTTTTTGGTATTGGCGTTAAGATTTTTACGATTGCAGGACCAGTGATCTTATATGGAATCTTCTCATCATTTGTTACTGGATTGATTTATTTATTCACAAAGCAATGGGGGTGGTTTCTATGACATCGATTTGTGGTATGCAGAGTCTAAAGTTTGAGAATGCGCCGTACTTAAAAGGCTGGGCATCAGTTGCAGGGAAGAAAGAAGGGGAAGGTCCTCTGGGAAATCTGATCGATCAGATCATTGAAGATCCATACTTTGGACAAGAAAGCTGGGAATTGGCAGAAGGCCGTTTTATGAGACAGGCAGCAATGCTTGCGATCAGTAAAGCTGATCTTCATAAGAAGGATATCCGTTACGCGTTTGCGGGTGATCTTTTGGAACAGAATACAGCAACGTTTTCTGGAATGAAAGAACTAGGGATACCGTTGTTTGGACTTTTTGGAGCATGTTCAACGGTAGGAGAAGCGATGTCTCTGGCAGCGATGAGCGTTGCAGGAGGGTTTGCAAAGCATTCACTTGCAATTGCTTCCAGTCATATCGGAAGTGCTGAAAAACAGTTCCGTTTTCCGTTAGAATATGGAAATCAGAGACCATTATCTGCGACATGGACTGTGACAGGATCTGGAGGTTTTATTGTGTCAAAAGAAATTGGTCCTGTAAAGATTCAAGGGATCACAACAGGAAAGATCGTTGATTATGGGATGGAAGATCCGATGAATATGGGGGCTTGCATGGCGCCAGCAGCGGCAGAAGTAATCTATCAGCATTTTGTGGATTTTGGGTCGAAGCCTGAAGATTATGATGCAGTATATACAGGAGATCTTGGAGAAGTTGGCAAGAAGATTTTGTTGCATTTGCTTCGTGAAAATGGATATGATCTTTCGAAAGTTCATGGGGATTGTGGAATTGAAATCTATGAGAATGAGACACAGGATACTCATTCTGGGGGCTCTGGCTGTGCCTGTAGTGCAGTGGTTCTTGCATCGATGATCATACCGAAGCTCATTGATGGAACGTGGAAGAAAGTATTGTTTGTGCCAACAGGAGCATTAATGTCAAAGACAAGTTTTAATGAAGGTGAAAATGTTGCAGGGATCGCACATGCGATCTTTCTGGAAGGAGTAAGATAATAATGGAATATATCAGGGCGTTTTTAGTAGGAGGCATTATTTGTATCCTGGTGCAAATATTGATGGATCATACGACATTACAGCCGGGAAGGATCATGGTACTCTTAGTTATTGCAGGTGTTATTCTTGGGGCACTGGGGATTTATAAAAGAATCGAAGCGTTTGGAGGATGTGGTGCGACCGTTCCGTTGTCTGGTTTTGGATTCAGTTTATGGAAAGGAATGAAAGAGGCAGTTGACAATCATGGGTTTCTAGGGTTATTCGAAGGAGGATTCACGGCAGCAGCAGTCGGAACATCAGCAGCATTGATCTTTTCTTATCTGGCATCTTTGATCTTTCAGCCGAAGATCAAAAAATAAAGGCAGGAGTATGAAATAAAGAGAAAAAAGGGATTCTGATTTGAGAGAATCCCTTTTTAATATAAAAATATAGAAGATCAACGGTTAATGTTTCTTGCAGAAAACAGATTGATATTTTTTTGGAAGCAGATAAGGAGTGTCTGCTGTTTTTCCATGACTGCCCTTTTTGCGGACAATGTAAATTTTTCTTTGTTTTTTGTTTGCAGGACAATTCTTTGTGGCGAGTTTATCGCTTGTTTTACATACTTCAACTGCAACGTGGATATCACAGGTCTGGGTAGGAACGGTTCCTTTTTCAAAATATTCTGTGATCACACGGCTGCCTCTTGGATCGTGATCACAAACCCCTTTAATAGCAAGTTTTCCAGACTCTTTGCAGACTTTTGCTTTTACAATGTCAGATGGTTTTTTAAAATCTGTAGTTTGTTCTTGTTTTGTTTTTATGATTTCATTCATAACCTTTGCCCATATTTTTTTATGAGTGTTATCAGAAGCAAAATTTGTATTCTTGTCATAGCCCATCCAGACAGAAGCTGTATGATAAGGAGTATAACCGCTGAACCAGTAATCGTAACTGTTTGAAGTAGTTCCTGATTTTCCTGCGACAGCCATAGATGAAGAAAGTTTTGCTGATTTTCCAGTTCCTTTTGTAATAACGTCTTTCATAGCGTCGGTTAAAAGGAAAGCAGTACTTTCTTTCATGACACGCTTACCTTTCTGAGTATTAGAAAGAAGAATATTACCATTATGATCTACGACTTTTGTGTATAAAACAGGTTTCTGGTAGGTTCCGCCATTTGCAATGGAAGCATATGCAGAAGTCAATTCCATATTTGTAACACCATAAGTCAGGCCACCAAGAGATAAGGACTGGGTAATATCGGTATATACATTTCCATTTGAAGTTGTCTCATTAGACACCAAAGTGGAAAAACCAAGATTCATCAAATATTCAAACGAAGTCTTAGGTGTAACGTCAGCAATGGTTTTGGCCGAAACAACGTTCATGGAGTTTGTGATCGCTTCGCGGATCGTTGAATAACCTTTATAACCTTTGTAATAGTTGCGTACTGGTCTGTTAGTGTCAATATAGTTATAAGGAGCATCCTCATATACGGTTGCAAGTGTCATATGATTCTTGTCAAGTGCAGGTAAAAATGCAGAAAGAATCTTAAAAGTAGAACCGGGTTGTCTTGTAGTACCAGTAGCACGATTCAAGGAAAGATCGGAAGTCTTATTTCCACGTCCACCAACTAAGGCTTCTACAGTTCCGTTAGATTGATTCATGATCGTCATGGATATCTGAGGCTGGATCGTTGTTTGGAAAGATTCATTTGTAATGGTTTCACCTTTTGATAAAATATATTGTTTAAACTTTGTAACAACTGTCTTTGCACTTGCTTCATCTGTAAAAATCAACTGATTTCCAAGGTTATTTTTTCTCATATAATCAAGCAGATTGTGATCAGAATAAACAACGTCTTTTCCTGAAACAGTTTTTGCAGATAAAGAATAAGAAAGCGCGATTTTTGTGGCTTTTGGATAGTTTGAAGTATCGTTTGTGACGCTATCCGCAATCTTCTGGATCTGTTGATCCTGAGTAGAGTATATTTTCAATCCGCCACTGTAAATAGCATTATAAGCTTTTGTTTCGTCATACCCCAGTTGTTTTTTTAAATCTTTTACAACTTGAAGGATTAATGCGTCCTCAAAATAAGAATTTGTTGTTTTTTTTGCAGGTGCAGCAGCAGCATTTTTTTGAATTCTTGTGTATACATCATCACTAAGTGCTTCTCGATATTCTTTTTTTGTGATATAATGTTGCTCTAACATATTTTGTAAAACAAGTGATCTTCTGGAAACGTTGTTTTCCGGATGGGTTACAGGATTTAAACGTGTCGGATTCTTAGTAATACTTGCAAGTACAGCACATTCGGACAATGTGAGTTCAGAAACATCTTTATTAAAATATTTTTGTGATGCTGTCTGAACACCAAGTGTTCCTTCTCCAAGATTGATCGCATTTAGATATTCTTCTAAGATATATTGCTTAGAAGCAATCTTTTCTAGTTCAAGAGCAAGAGATTGTTCTTTGATCTTTCGTTCCAGACGTTCCATTGTGGTTTTTTCCGGCTGAATTCCAAGTACATTGTTCTTGATCAACTGTTGCGTGATAGTACTTC
Organism: Anaerostipes hadrus ATCC 29173 = JCM 17467; assembly: GCF_030296915.1. Classification (NCBI taxonomy): domain Bacteria; kingdom Bacillati; phylum Bacillota; class Clostridia; order Lachnospirales; family Lachnospiraceae; genus Anaerostipes; species Anaerostipes hadrus. Next base: position 835,671 of record NZ_AP028031.1, read on the forward strand.
CCCCTTGGCTTAGAGATTGGTTTCTGATACCAAGGAAGGTTGCTCGAATAATTCCATACAGATCAATTCCATTATGGCTGTAATAACGTTCATCTTCAATCGCAATAAAAGCATGCTGAAGATTCTTTGGAACGGAAGAAAGAGGAGTGTAGATCCTGTTGGAATCATGGTTTGAAAGTGTTTTGATCGTTGATCCTTTGTTATCATAAATAGTTGTGATATATCCTTTGGAATGGACGGAATCTTTTGTAATCTGTGGGGTTGTTTTTAAAATCCCACGTACGAAACCAACCCCGAGGCCGAGCCCAGTAACGATCAAGGCAATGGAGATGATAAAAGCATATTTAAAAAGAAAGAGAGAAATATTAGAATTTCTACGAATTTTTTCTGAAGATAAGATCTGTCTCTTTTTCTGAATGTTTTGTTTGGTATATTTCATAAAAAACCTCCTGTTATGTATTATACCAAATAAAAAAGTTCAAGTAAACCGACCGTGTAACTATAAACGATACAATCAACAATATGATGATGTAAGGGGCAAAAGTATAAAGTATAAAGGAGAAGAATATGAAAAAACAATTAAAGGGGAAGCAGTCATTTTATGATGACAAACAAAGGGAAAATGTAGTATCCTACTATTTGATGGAAGATCAGGAACACACGATGTATGGAGTCGAACTGGAAAAATATCAGGAAGAAACGAATGTGATCGAGTGGGATGCAGTTCCAAGTATATCAGAATCTATGGAATTAGTAGATCGTGTGATCCATAACCTGATAAAATATAAAGTAACACCGATCTCACTGGCAGAGTCCTTAGATGAGATCATGACCAGGGAGGAAGAAGATGGACGTTCAAAAATATAAAATCTTATATAAAGAGGGAGAAGCAGAGATTTCAGAAAAGAAATCAAGATTTATTGCGCATATTGCTCCAGCGCAGACAGAAGAAGAAGCACAGGCATTCATAGAGAAGATAAAAAAACAATACTGGGATGCAAGGCATAATTGCTGGGCATACAGTATCGGAGAAAAGCAACCAGCCTTGCGTTGTAGTGATGATGGGGAACCAAGTGGAACTGCTGGGAAGCCAATGCTTGAGGTGCTGACAGGGCAGGAACTACATAATGTGGTAGCAGTTGTAACAAGATATTTTGGTGGAACACTTCTTGGAACTGGAGGATTGATTCGTGCGTACACAAAAAGTACGCAAGAAGGGATCAAGGAAAGTATGGTGATCGAGAAATGTCTTGGGGTAATGCTCAGCCTCACTTGTGATTACACGACATCTGGAAAGATTCAGTATTTAACAGCAACAGAGCATATCCCAGTGCTTGATACAGTGTATACGGATAATGTAACATTTGAAATGATCGTACCAGTGGAAGAAGTTGGAAGTGTTGAGAAAAAGTTTATGGAAGCATCTATGGGGAAAGCAGTTCTTAAAAAAGGAGAAGAAACTTATTACGCTGAAATCGATGGTAAGATCAGTTACGATCTATAGACGAAGAATGATATGATTTCATTACTTTACAGTGATAAAATATCATGTTAAAATTTATCATAGTTAATTAGTCAGAAATAATGAAAAGGAGCAAAATTCTATGAAAATATCAGAAATTTTAAAAAATAAGTCAACAATTTCGTTTGAGGTATTTCCTCCAAAGAATAAAGAAGGAGATATTTCTTCCATTTATAGTACGATTGAGGGATTAGCAAAATTATCCCCGGATTTTATTAGTGTTACATATGGTGCAGGTGGATCTACAAAAGGTAAGACAGTAGAAATCGCATCAGTCATTAAGCATGAATATGGAATTGAATCTGTAGCACATTTAAGCTGTATTTCATCTACAAAAGAGGATATCAAATACGAATGTGAACGTCTGAAAGAAGCAGGAATCGATAATATCTTAGCATTAAGGGGAGATTATCCTGCAGATGCAACAAACTTTGATCCTGAGAATCTGGAATTTCACTATGCAAGTGAATTAAATGAATTTATCGGAGAACATTTTAAAGGACAATTTTGCTTATCAGGAGCATGTTATCCAGAGACACATCAGGAAGCTGATGGGTTTAAGAAAGATTTAGAAGCATTAAAGAAGAAAGTAGATGCAGGAGCAGAATATTTAGTAACACAGATTTTCTTTGACAATGATTATTATTACAGATTAGTCAGAGAAGCAAGGAAGATCGGTATCACAGTACCAATTCTTGCAGGGATCATGCCAATTACGAATGCGAAATCTCTGATCCGGACAACAAAGATGTGTGGATGTACGATCCCATATCAGTTATCTACAATGATCGAGGCACATTATGATAATCCAGAAGCTATGAAAGAAATCGGAATCAACTACGCAGCACAACAGATCATTGATCTGATCACAAATGGAGTTGATGGGATTCATATTTACACAATGAATCGTGCAGAAACAGCGCAGCGTGTATTTGACAGTATTCCAGCTGTATTGAAAGAATTAAACTAAGATGAATTTTCAGGTTGTAAGAGAAAATGCCTTGAAATATCTTGGATATCAGGCACCAATGTTTGAAGGTTTGACTCCAGGAATTTCAAGTCTTTTGGGTGAATGTATAGAAGAGATCAAACAGATAGCACAGCCCAAAGTGATAGTGAAGAGATTTAAACTGGCGAAAGATCCATTGAGATTAGAGGAATCGGGGGATGAGATTTTAGGGCAGCAGATGGAAGATATGCTGGAAGATTGTGAAGAATGTATATTGATCGGATGTACTCTTGGGATTGTTATGGAGCGTAAAATCAAGTTTTATGCAAAGGTTAACATGACAAAATCTACGGTTATGGATGCTGCGGCAAGTGCTTATCTGGAAGAATATTGTGACAGATATGAAGAAACACTTGGGTTTGATAACCGAACATATCGTGCATGTCCCGGATATGGAGATTTTCCACTTGAATTCAACAAAAGAATTGCTATATTACTAGATATACCAAGGAAGATCGGAGTCACGATCACGCCAAATAATCTTTTGATCCCACAGAAGTCTATGTTAGGATTGATTGGGATCGGAAGTGATAAACGAAAGAAATCATGTGGAAATTGTGTGATGAAAGAAGATTGCCCGTTTAGAAAGAGAGGACAAAGATGTTACAGAACCGATTAGGAAAAGAACTTTTAATATTTGATGGAGCGATGGGAACACAGCTCCAGAACGCAGGATTAAGTGCAGGGGATATCCCAGAAGAATTAAATATTGACCGCCCGGATTTATTAAGATCGATTCATAAAAACTATCTGAAAGCGGGAGCAGACTTTATTACAACAAATACATTTGGGTGTAACCGATTAAAGATGGAAGAAGCAAAATACGAGGCGAAAGATATGCTGTTAGCAGCAGTAGAGAATGCAAGAGCTGCAAGAACAGAAGCTGGAAGAGAAGATGACTCTTATATTGTTCTTGATATTGGACCGATCGGTCAGCTGTTAGAGCCAATGGGAACATTGACATTCGATGAAGCATATGACATCATCCTCGAGCAGGTAGAAACAGTAAAAGATCAAGTAGATCTTGTACTGTTTGAGACAATGAGTGATCTATATGAGGTGAAAGCTGGAGTTCTGGCGGTCAAAGAACACACAGACCTTCCAGTGTTTGTTACAATGACCTTCGAGCAAAATGGAAGAACGTTATCTGGAAATGATCCGGAAACATTTATTAATGTTGCAGAGGGCTTAGGAGTTGATGCATTGGGAGTTAATTGTTCTTTAGGACCCGATGAATTAAAACCGATTATTGACGAAATCTTAGAAAAAGCAAGTATTCCAGTGATGTTACAGCCCAATGCCGGACTTCCATGTTTAGAACATGGAGAAACACACTATCATGTGACACCAGAAGAATATGTGGAATCTATGAAAGATTATATGGCAAGAGGTGCAGCAATCGTTGGTGGATGCTGTGGAACAACACCAGAATTTATAGGAAAACTTGCAGAAGCTGCGCCTAAAGCAGTGGCAGAGAGAACAGTTGAGAAGAAAACAAGAGTATCCAGTCAGACACAGACAGTTACGTTTGGAGATCATGTGATCGTCTGCGGAGAACGTCTAAACCCAACGGGTAAGAAAAAGATGAAAAAAGCGTTGTTAGAAGAGCGCTATGATGAACTTGTGGTGGAAGCAGTTAAACAGGTAGAAGCTGGAGCGGAAGTACTAGATGTTAATGTTGGACTTCCTGGAATTGACGAGCCAGAGACAATGAAACGGGTTGTACGTCTGTTGCAGGAAGTTGTCACACTTCCATTACAGATTGACAGTTCCGAAGCAGATGCGATTGAGAATGCCTGTCGTTATTATAATGGAAAACCATTGATCAACTCTGTAAATGGTAAAGACGAAGTCATGGAAAAAATCTTCCCGATTGCTAAGAAATATGGAGGAGTTGTGATCGGACTGACTCTGGAAGACGGAATTCCGCTGAAAGCAGAAGAACGATTTGAAATCGCCAAGAAGATTGTCAATAAAGCAGCTGAATACGGAATCGGTAAAGAGAATATCATCATCGACTGTCTGACATTAACAGCATCTGCACAGCAAAAAGAAGTAAAAGAAACACTCCGAGCGATCAAGATGGTAAAAAAAGAATTAGGTGTCCATACCGTATTAGGGGTATCGAATGTATCCTTTGGATTGCCAAACCGTCCGTTATTAAATAGAACATTTTTAGCATTAGCAATGGAAGCAGGATTGGATTTACCGATCATCAATCCGTTAGATGCAGAATTGATGGGAACCATAGATGCATTTCATGTGCTGTTCTACAAAGACGTGGATAGTCAGACTTATATTAAAAACCAGTCCAAAGATAAAGAAACAAAACCAGCCACAGCGGCGGCAACAACAAACTTCACATTAAAAGATGTGATCATTCACGGATTAAAAGATGAAGTAGAGAAAGTCACAAAAGAAGAACTGAAAGATAAAGAAGCACTGACAGTAATTAATGAAGTGATCATACCAGCGTTAAATATCGTAGGAAAAGATTATGAGACAGGAAAGATCTTCCTGCCACAGTTAATTCAGTCAGCAGAGACAACGAAGAAAGCATTTGAAGTTGTTAAAGAAACATTTTCAGCAAATGACGGAGAAGAAAAAGGACCGATCATCATAGCAACCGTAGAAGGTGATATTCATGATATTGGAAAGAACATCGTGAAAGTTGTACTGGAAAGTTATGGATATAAGATCATCGACCTTGGAAAAGACGTTAAAGTTGAAAAGGTAGTAGAAGCTTATAAGAAATACAAGCCAAAAGCGATTGGGCTAAGTGCATTAATGACAACAACCGTTGCATCAATGGAAAGAACGATCAAAGCACTTCACGAAGCAGGATGCAGTGAACCAATCTGGGTTGGGGGAGCTGTTGTGACGGAAGATATCGCACACAATATCGGAGCAGATTATTATACAGAAGATGCGATGGCAGCGGTGAATCTGCTGGAAAATGAAATTTTAGATTTGTAGTTGGCCAACTTTAGATTTTGAGTATATGATAAAAAATAAATAAACGATCGGAAGAACAGCTAGAGAATTTTCCTCACGTTTTTTACAGATCGCTGATCCGCCGGCTTTCCTTGCGAACTCGCCTTCAAAGATATTTAAACCAGAACTCTTTGAGGCTCAGACAGCGCACCAAGCCGGCTGCGAATTTGTAAAAAACGTGGCAAAATTCTAATGCTGCTCTTCCGATCGTTTATTTATTTTTTATCATATACCAGAAGTCTAAAGTGTGGACAATTACAAGAATTGAAAAATTTAAGTGGTGTGTATGTTAACTGTTATCGAGCTTCAATTTATATAGTGGCAGACAGATGTTTATTATACATACCCATACAGTAAAACATACACACTGTATGGTGGTTTGAATAGTGTTTTGTTATATGAGTCAGAAAGAAGATAAGAAGAAATATTTATAAGAATAAAGGGCGACAACATGAGCACTTTTTGAATGCGTTTTTTACAAATTCGCAGCGCCCTGTGGTTGATTGTCTGACCGTAGCTGCGGGCATTTTGGCTCGCAGCCAGGGAGTTATCAAAGAAACAGGCGCGGATCGGCGATTTGTAAAAAATGCTTTCAAAAATGCGGAGTGTCACCCTTTATTCTTATAAATATTTCTTCTTATCTTCTTTCTGACTCATATAGGACCAACACTACCTACAAATCACAATCTACTGATCTAATCGGTTTACAGCGCTGATCAGTGCTAATACAGAAGCAGTAATGATGTCTTCGTGGATTCCGGATCCCCAAGTAACATTACCATTTGGTTCTTGAACTCCAACATAAGCACAAGCCTGAGAGTTAGAACCAACATTTAAAGCGTGTTCCTGATAAGTAACGATAGAGTAATGCATATCACTGTGTCTCTGTAAAGCGTTACTTACAGCATCCAGACGACCATTTCCTTTTCCGTGGTAAAGTTTTGGAACACCAGATTTCTCTAAAGAGATTTCTGCTTCGATGCCACCGTCTTTCTGTACGAAGTGCACTTCTTTTAATTTGCATGGATCATCAATATTTACGTAAACTTCTTTGAATACTTTTAAGATATCTCTTGGAACTAATTCCTGATGGCGTTTATCAGATACATCTTTGACTGTGTATCCTACATCTTCACGCATTTTTCCAGGAATATGGAATCCAAAGTTTTCTTCTAGTACATAGCTGATACCGCCTTTACCAGACTGACTGTTGATACGGATAACATCACTTTCGTATTCACGTCCAACATCGTGTGGATCGATTGGAAGATATGGGATATTCCAGTGCTCTGGATGTTTTTCGTCTCTCCAGTGCATACCTTTGGCAATCGCATCCTGATGAGATCCAGAGAAGGCAGCAAATACCAACTGTCCTGTGTATGGCTGACGTTCGTAAACGGACATTCTTGTTAATCTTTCATAGACTTTTGTAAGTTCTGGTAAGTTAGAGAAGTCCAGTTTTGGATCAACACCGTGTGTATACATATTTAATGCAAGAGTGATAATGTCAACGTTACCTGTACGTTCACCATTTCCAAATAAAGTACCCTCGACACGATCAGCACCTGCAAGTAAGGCAAGTTCTGTATCAGCAACACCGCATCCACGGTCATTATGTGGATGAAGAGATAAAACTACGTTTTCACGGTATTTCATATGTTTGCTCATATATTCGATCTGGCTGGCATATACGTGAGGCATTGAAAGCTGTACAGTTACAGGAAGATTGATGATGACCTTCCAGTCTGGCCGAGGCTGCCATACGTCAAGAACGGCATTACATACATCTAATGCATAGTCGATCTCTGTACCAGTAAAACTTTCTGGAGAGTATTCAAATAAGAAGTTACCGTCTGTCTCATCAGCCAGGCGTTTTAATAATTTTGCACCGTCTGTTGCAATTTTCATGATCTCTTCTTTGGATTTTTTAAATACCTGTTCACGCTGTGCAACAGAAGTAGAGTTATATACATGAACGATCGCTCTTTTTGCGCCTTTTAAAGCTTCGAAAGTCTTTTTAATGATATGTTCTCTTGCCTGTGTTAAAACCTGAATGGTAACATCATCAGGGATCAGATCATTTTCAATCAAAGTACGTAAAAATGTATATTCTGTTTCTGAAGCAGCAGGGAAACCAACTTCAATCTCTTTGAAACCAACCTTTACTAAAAGTTTAAAAAATTCAACTTTTTCATCAAGACTCATCGGAATGATCAGAGCCTGATTTCCATCACGAAGGTCAACACTACACCATGTAGGTGCTTTTGTGATATATTCTTTCTTTGTCCAGTCAAGGGACGTTTCAGGTGGCATAAAATATTGTCTTTCATATTTGCTTGGGTTCATCATTGCTGTGAAGCTCCTTTCAAAAATTAATGATTGTTGTAGGTATGTTTTAAGTATTGAAAGGTGGATACGGGGTATCATGTATCGGATGAAATAAATGTACGATAGCATAAAAAAAACTCCGAATCTAATCCTTATCAGGATAGAGACGAAGAAACTTCCGCGGTACCACTCTAATTCACGTTATAAAGAAACGTGCACTTCTTACTGATACGGGTTATAAAACCGATATCTCTCCATTGTAACGGTTGGACTCCGGCAATACCTACTGTAAGTTCAGCATGCTACTCAAAGGCGAGTTCAAATATCATCAACAATTGCTTCGCACCATCCAGCAACTCTCTGAATGTCTTAAATATTCTACTATTCCTTATCATTGTATTTAAATCATTTACAATAATGACAATCTAACATAAAAATCAGGAAGTGTCAACTGCTAAAATGTAAAATATAAAGAGAACTTTCTTTACAGAGAAGACTTTCATATGGAAAGAAATTATGATAAAGTAGAACAGAGCAATGGAGGAAAGAACATGAGATTTTTTGAATATTTAAAAAAACAGGAACCTTCAAAAGAAAATGAAGAAGCAAGAAAACGAATTTATAAGCTGCATCAATTAGAAGGAAGCCTTACTTATATTGAACGAATGGAAATCATCGAAGAAGGGAAAGGCTCCATGGAAGTTGAGTTTGTCAGAGGAGAGTTGAGTGAGGGAATGACACTTTGCTTTTATGATAATCAAGGAAAAGAATCTGGAAGAGGAGAGATTCTCGAAATTTATATTGGAAAGGGAGAAGATAAAGGGAGATTCTCAGAACAAGGGAATAAGGGGAAGATCATATTTGAATATTGGCAGCCAGTAACGGACCGTTTCTGGAACAGTCAATATCTGAAAGAATTCACTCTTGAAAAATAAATTTAAAAAAATTCAAAAAAAGTGTTGACAGTTGTCGGAAACATATGATAATATAAACAAGCTGTCGCATTGATGGGGTATCGCCAAGTGGTAAGGCACAGGATTCTGACTCCTGCACCGCTGGTTCGAGTCCAGCTACCCCAGTTAAGGGTGTGTAGCTCAGGTGGTAGAGCACTTGACTTTTAATCAAGTTGTCCGGGGTTCGAATCCCCGCACGCTCACTATATTTTTTAAAATAAATTTTAAAAAATATAAAAAAGTTCTTGACAAAGAACGACAGATTATGTATAATAAGATAGTTGTTGCACTGATGGGGTATCGCCAAGTGGTAAGGCACAGGATTCTGACTCCTGCACCGCTGGTTCGAGTCCAGCTACCCCAGTTAAGGGTGTGTAGCTCAGGTGGTAGAGCACTTGACTTTTAATCAAGTTGTCCGGGGTTCGAATCCCCGCACGCTCAGTTGATAAGCATGATTTAAGAATGAACTTAGATCATGCTTTTTTTCTTTTACCAAATACAAAATAAAAGAAGCCTCTAAAAACAGAGACTTCAAATGCTCGCATTGATCACAAGTAAACTTATTTTTTCAAGTATGGTGCAATTGCAGAGCTGATTTCTTCAAGTTCATCTTTACCATGTACGGTTAAAGTCAAAGGTCTTGTCAGATCAAGGCTGAAAATTCCCATGATCGATTTTGCATTTACGATATATCTTCCAGAAGAAAGATCAATCTCAGATTTAAAATGTGCGATCGTATTTGCAAATGCATTCACGTCTGCAATGGAATCAAGAGAAATAATAAAGTTGGTATCCATGTTTAAACCTCCTTAATGGTTAAATCTCTTTTATCCTACAATTTTTTTGATAGAAAGTCAAATTCGATAGATAACAGAAAAGAAGTATGATAAAATATAAGACAACGGAGGGAAGAAGATGACGGAAAAACAAAAAATGTTGATGGGAATTTTATATAATGCAGAGGATCAAGCTCTGATAGAAGAGAGGAACCATGCAAAATCTCTAACCAGACAGTTTAATGAACATTGGGAAGATAAAGGACGTCGGAATTATCTGATAGGACAGATATTTGGAAGTCTTGGGAAGAATGTTCATCTGGAAGCGCCCATTTATCTGGATTATGGATATAGGACAACGATTGGAAGTGACTTTTTCTCAAACTTTAATCTGACGATTTTAGATGGCGGAGGAGTTGAAATCGGGAATCATGTTTTTATAGGTCCGAATGTAGGAATTTATACTGCGAACCACCCAGCAGATGTGAGGAGACGAGAAAAGGGATATGAATGGGCCCTCCCAGTTAAGATTGGAGATAAAGTATGGATTGGCGGAGGGGTTACGATTCTTCCTGGAGTTACGATCGGCGACAATAGTGTGATCGGTGCAGGAAGTGTTGTAACAAAGGATATTCCTGCCAATGTAGTTGCTGCAGGTAATCCATGCAGGATCATCAAAGAAGCGGAAGAAGGAGACAGATATGGGATTATTGACGAGAAAAACGGACAGCAATCCATTAAGTAAGAATATTGACGAATTACTTGATGGAATGAATCAGGAGAGGGAAGAGACAAAAGAAGGAACTTATGAAGAATCTTTAAAAAAGATTGAGGAGCGGATCAAAGAACTTGGGATTTTAGAAGAAGAGAACGAAGATTAAGAAAGGCATCGGTGGTGCCTTTCTTTTTTTAGGATGATCAAAAGATTCCCTATTGTTAACTTTTAAAAAAACAAAGTTGACAATAAGAAATTGATGATATATAATGGCAGTCAGTACAGGAAAATAATAAAAGTGAGGGAGAAATTTATTATGGAACAACAAACAATGAAAATTCAGGATTTAACACTGATTGCATTAATGGCAGCATTAACTTGTATTTTAGGACCAATGTCGATCACATTGCCATTTACACCAGTACCGATTTCATTTACGAACTTGGTGATTTATTTTGCAGTAATGGTCATTGGGATGAAACGTGGAACAATCAGTTATCTTGTATACCTTCTGATCGGAGCAGTAGGACTTCCAGTATTTTCAGGATTTAGTGGTGGGCTTGCTAAACTTGCAGGACCAACAGGGGGATATTTGGTTGGGTTTATCTTTTTGGCATTGATCAGTGGATTCTTTGTAGAAAAATTCTCAGGGAACATAGTGATGGCAGTAATTGGTATGGTACTTGGAACAGCAGTAACATATGCATTTGGAACGATCTGGCTGTGTGCACAGATGCATTTAACATTTGTACAGGGATTATATGCAGGTGTGATTCCATATCTTCCAGGAGATGCGGCAAAGATCGTGATCGCGATCATTGTAGGAAGTGCAGTGAAGAAGGCTGTTGTGAAGGCGAGAGTTTTACCAGAATAAATAACAAATACTTTGTATGAAAAATAAGAATCTGTTGACATTTTGTATGAAAAAGCATAAACTATTCGTAGTTAAATGCAATGAACAGAATTAGTACAGACAAGTTGGAACTGTCAGAGAGAAGCTGCCATCGGCTGGAAGCGGCTTTGAGGGAAGATGTCTGGAATGCATCTGGGAGCAGACAAGATGAATAAAGTAGTTTTGTACGTTGCCGGCGTTAACGGATTCGAGTGAAAGTATCCTGATCAAGTGATATTAGTCAGATATATAATAAGAAGATCAGGAACTTTTAAAAGAGTGGAACCGCGGATATACTCCGTCTCTTTATTTAGAGACGGAGTTTTTTGTATTATAGAAAATTTTGATGGAATCCTCTATGATATAAAAAGTCCTGTAAATTACATACTATATATTGGAGGTTTAGAAATTATGATGGGTTTTCGAGAATTTGCGAAAAGCCAATATGATACGATCAAACTAAGAGATCCTGCGTTAAGGGAAGAGAAAGAAGTTTTTTTGTATCCTTATGTAAAAGCACTGTATTGGCATCGTGTTGCACACGAATTATATAAGAAAGGAGAGTTTTACAAAGCTAGAAAGATTTCTCAGAAATGGGCGAGAAAAACTGGAATTGAGATTCATCCAGGTGCACAGATCGGAGAAGGGTTCTTTATTGACCATGGGCATGGAGTGGTCATTGGCGAGACGACGATCATCGGAAATAATGTGACCTTATATCAAGGTGTTACATTAGGTGGAACTGGAAATGAAACTGGAAAACGTCATCCAACGATTGAAGATAATGTTATGATCAGTTCAGGTGCTAAGGTTTTGGGCTCTATCACAATTGGAAAGAACTCAAAGATTGGTGCAGGAAGTGTTGTTGTATCTGATGTACCGCCGAATTCTACTGTTGTCGGAGTTCCAGGTAAGGTAGTTAAACAGGATGGAGAGAGAGTCAATCGCATTCAGAGTATTGTGCTTGACCAGATCGATCTTCCAAATCCAGTCGATATGGATATCGAAAAGCTCGCAAGAGAGAATGCTGAATTACGACAGGCACTGGAAACATTTATTATACATTATCAAAATTCAGAAGCAATCAGAAGGGAAAAAGAAAAATGAAAATCTACAATACACTGACAAGACAAAAAGAAGAATTTGTACCGGTGCATCCAGGGAAAGTTGGAATGTATGTTTGTGGGCCAACGGTGTATAACTACATTCATATTGGAAATGCAAGACCAATGATCATTTTTGATACGGTGCGCCGTTACTTTGAATATAAAGGATATGAAGTAAATTATGTTTCAAACTTCACAGATGTCGATGACAAGATTATTAAGAAGGCAAATGAAGAAGGTGTAACAGCAACAGAGATCGCAGAAAGATATATTAAGGAATGCAAACAAGATATGGAAGCGTTAAATATCAAACCTGCAACCCACCAGCCAAGAGCGACAGAAGAAATCGGTGGAATGATCAAAATGATTCAGACATTGATCAAAAAAGGGCATGCATATGAAGTAGATGGAACTGTATACTTTAAGACAAGATCTTTTAAAGATTATGGAAAACTCTCCAAGAAAAATATTGATGATCTAGAAGCAGGACATCGCGAGATCAAGGTAACAGGAGAAGAAGGAAAGGAAGATCCTCTTGATTTTGTATTATGGAAACCAAAGAAAGAAGGAGAAATCGCATGGGATTCTCCATGGGGAGAAGGAAGACCAGGATGGCATATTGAGTGTTCTGAGATGTCTAAGAAATATATCGGAGATACAATTGATATTCATGCAGGTGGAGAAGACTTGATCTTCCCTCATCATGAAAATGAGATCGCACAGAGTGAAGCATGCAATGGGGAGAAGTTTGCGAATTACTGGATGCATAATGGTTTCTTAAATATCAACAATAAGAAAATGTCTAAATCAGCAGGAAACTTCTTTACAGTGCGTGAAATTGGAGAAAAGTATCCATTACAGGTGATCCGTTTCTTCATGTTAAGTGCACACTACAGAACCCCATTAAACTTCAGTGATACTTTAGTAGAAAGTGCAAAAACAGGATTAGACCGTATCTTGACAGCGATCGATCTATGCAGAGAGATGGCAGCTAAAGAAGAAACAGGTTCTTTAAGCAAAGAAGAAACAGAACATTTTGCTAATATAGAAGTACTTGTAAAGAAATTTGAAGATGCAATGGAAGATGACTTTAACACAGCAGATGCAGTTTCGGCTATTTTTGAGATCGTGCGTGAATCAAACTCAACAGTGAAAGACTTCAGTGCAGACTATGCAAAGAAAGTACTAAAAGTATTAGAAGATCTTTGCAGCGTTCTTGGAATTGAAACAACAAAAGAAGAAGAGATCCTAGATGAAGAAATCGAAAAACTGATCGAAGAACGTCAGGCGGCAAGAAAGAACAAAGATTTTGCAAGAGCAGACGAGATCAGAGACCAGTTATTAGAGCAGGGTATCGTATTAAAAGATACAAGAGAAGGTGTAAAATGGAGCAGAGCTTAATTCAAAAGATCAAAGAAGGATTGTATCTTGATGGATTGGATCCCAAAAGTTACTCTCCATTATCTCTTGCTTACATTGGAGATGCGATCTATGAGATCGTGATCCGAACGATCGTTATGTCTGCAGGGAATATGAGTGTGAATAAGTACCACAAAAAATCAAGCAGTATGGTCAAAGCTTCTGCACAAAAAGAAGTGTTTGAAAAGATCGAGCCATTTTTGACAGAAGAAGAAATGGCTGTTTATAAACGTGGAAGAAATTCCAAATCAGGTTCTGTTGCAAAGAATGCATCTATGATGGATTACAGAAAAGCAACTGGAGTGGAAGCTTTGGTTGGATATTTATATCTGGCAGGAGATATGGACCGCATCATCGAATTGATCGGGATCGGTTTTGATTTGAATAAAAAAGAAGAAATAGGAGAAGAACATGAATCATAAAGAAGATCTGATCGCAGGGCGTAATGCCGTGATCGAGGCTTTAAGAGCAAAGAAACCAATCGACAAGATTTTTGTATTGGATGGATGTCAGGATGGACCGATCCGTACGATCGTAAGAGAGGCAAAGAAAACAGATGCGATTCTTAAATTTGTAGATAAAGAACGCTTGAATCAGCTGACAAATGAACATCATCAGGGAGTTGTTGCAATTGTCGCAGCATATGAATATGGAACGATTGAGGATCTGTTTAAAAGAGCAGAAGAAAAGGGTGAGGATCCTTTCTTTATCCTGTTAGATGGGATTGAAGACCCTCATAATCTTGGGGCGATCATTCGTACAGCAAATCTTGCAGGTGCACATGGAGTGATCATTCCAAAGCATCGTGCAGTTGGAATTACACCAACCGTAGCAAAAACATCTGCAGGTGCGATCAATTATACACCAGTTGTGAAAGTAACAAATATTGGAAAAACAATGGATGAACTAAAAGAACGTGGTATGTGGTTTGCATGTGCAGATATGGATGGAGAAGTGATTTATCGTCAGAATCTGACAGGATCGATCGGGCTTGTTATTGGAAATGAAGGAAGCGGTGTGAGCCGTTTGGTAAAGGAAAAGTGTGACTTTATCTCATCTATTCCAATGAAAGGAGATATTGATTCACTGAATGCTTCTGTAGCAGCAGGTGTTCTGGCGTTTGAAGTTGTAAGACAACGACTGGGAAAATAAAGAATGAAAGAATTAAAAACAATTTCTGATGAGAAATTGCTCAGACAGATCCAAAGCGGTAATGATGATGCGATGGAATGTCTGTTAGAGAGATACAGGGATATGGTAAGGAAAGAGGCAAGGAGCTTTTTTCTTGCAGGTGGGGATGAAGAAGATCTGATCCAGGAAGGAATGATCGGGCTTTTTAAAGCAGTGACATCCTATCAGGAAGAAAAAAACACTTCGTTTTCAACGTTTGCTTATCTGTGTGTGCAAAGACAGATCTATACAACGATCACTGCATTTAACAGAAAAAAACATATTCCGTTGAATACAGCAATCTCTCTGTTTGAACAAAAGAATCAGGAAGAAGAATTATCATTGGATGAAATCTTAGAAACTCCGGAGGAAACTCCGGAGGAGATGATGCTTCGAAAGGAAGAATTAAATGATTATTACAAAATGCTTGACCAGAATTTAAGTAAATTCGAAAAACAGGTGATGTATCATTATCTGAATGGAGAAACATATACAACGATTGCAAAAAAACTTGGAAAAAGTGATAAATCCATTGATAATGCGATTCAGAGGATTCGCAGGAAGATCAGAAATGATCAGGAAAGTTAAAGTAAAGATAAGAGAAATAAAAAGAAGACTTAAAACAGATGTTTTAAGTCTTCTTTATAAAGCTGCTGACGGGAGTTGAACCCGTGACCTCCTCACTACCAATGAGGTGCGCTACCTCCTGTGCCACAGCAGCAGAACTGATTAATAATTTATCATGAAAATGATATACTGTCAATAGAATTAACAAAATAAAAGGAAAATCAAATGACAAAACAATACAGGAAAAATAAGAGAAGAATCTGTGTAGTGATATGCCTTGTTCTTTGCATGATCTCAGGCATCAAAATACAGGCAGCACAGCCAGGATATTTTGATAATCCCCAGACGGTCTATGATGAATTTGCTGGGAAGATTTATGATCGTTCATTCAAAAAGAGTTATGCATTTTTGAAAAAAAAGATGAATGTTTTTGAAACATCTTCAGGAAGTAAAAAGATAGGGGTAGCGCCAAGATATTCAGGAGTGATCGTGGTTAGTAAAACATCCGATCATGTTCAGGTGATCTATGAGAAAAAGAAAGCATATGGAATTGGATGGATTGATAGAGGTTTGTATCATAAGGAAGCTATTCCATATAATGGGAATGAAAAACAGTTGCTAGGAAATGGAACTTATTGGATACAAAATAAAGCTTCTGGAGAAGGAATTCGTGTACAGATCATTTTTCTGGGAAATCAGAAATATCAAGTTTCGATTTTGAATCAAAGCAAAGAAGATCACACATGGAAACTAATACGTGAGTACGATCATTTTTATATCAAAAATATGAAAAATGAAAAATATCTGTCAATGGATGAAAATGGTACCTTGACAGACGGTAAAATAAAAGATATGAACAACTGTTTCACAAAACCACAGAAAGAAGCAGCACAGAAGTCCTATCAATGGCAGGTAATGCGTCTTAACAATAAAAATGTATATCCGTATCGTGATTTTATGCAGTTTGATCCTGCATGGGCCAGAAAAGATTATGGAAATGTTTCGGATTACAGTGGGAAAATGGCAGCAGCAGGCTGCGGAGTTGTGGCGATCACAAATGCAGTATATGCATTGAATGGGCAATTTGTTGATCCAATGTTGTTTGCAGATTATGCAGTGGAGAAACATTACAGGATCATAGGTGCCGGAACACATGATGGGATTTTTAAGGCGGCAGCGAAGAAATTTGGAGACACATATGGGTTCACTTATATTAAGACAACTTACAGTACATCAGAAGTAAGAGAATATCTGAAAAAAGGTTGTGTAGCAATCTCGCATGTACCAGGACATTATGTAACAGTTGCTGATTTTAATCCCAAGACAAAAAAATATCTGGTCTTAGATTCTCATCCGATCAAGAGCAGACCAACCAGCTCTTTTGGAAACTGGTTTAAGAGAGAACGATTAGAGAGAGGAGGGTTGACATCATCTGCATATTATATTTATGGGGTGCCAGGACAGGCATGGAAATATGAAAGTGCAAAAGGAATACAATTTCAGAAGGATTTATTCACATTTATGATTTACATGCGTTAAAATGTAAGAAAAAATAACAAAGGATAGGGAAGGAGAAGTTAAATGAACAAAGTTAAAAAGATATTGACAACATTGATGGCAGCAACATTAACTGTTTCAACAGGATTAACATCCATGCCAATGTTTGCACATAACGTAAAAGCGGAGTCAAAGGCAGAAACAATAAGCAGTGATACGAATGATATGTCACAGTATAAGAAAATAAATGGAATCAGCAGTCAGACGGTTTTAGGAGCAGATTTTTCCCATTATCAACTGCAAAAAAATGCGTGGAAAAAAGTCTGGAAAAATTACAAAGGAATCGAAGTTACCAATGTGTTTGAATATGTAAGATCACAGGGAATCAATACGATTTCTGTGAAAGTTGCAGTGAATCCAACAAAAGATAAAGAGGGTAATGAAAGCTATCTGTCTTTAGAAAACGCTAAGAAGACATTAAAAGAAGCCAAGAAAGCAGGATTAAAAACAAATGTTACATTGTTATATTCTGATGATATAACGTATGCAGGGGTGCAGAAATTACCAGATGGTTGGGATACTGATTCAGCAGAAGAAAAAGCGCTGGAGTATACAAAAAATGTCATCAAAGAATTGAAGGCAGCAGATACAGTCCCAACGATGATCACGATTGGAAATGAAGTAAACTATAATTTCTTAAATATGAGTAGTGGAGATGGATGGGAAGGCTTTGTTGCAATGAGCAAAATCTCGAAAATGATCAGAGAAGAAGGAATCAAACCGGCTGTTAGTGTATCGGCACCAACAGCAGATGCTTCAGATATTCAATGGATCATTGGAAAATTAGGAAATGCTGATGTTGATTATGATTATATTGGAGTAAACATCTATCCGGATACACACAATGACAATTATGTAAAAACATTAAAGAATACAGTAGAAGAAAAGGCAGCAGGAAAGCAGATGATCATTTCCAGTGTCAAATGTCCATGGAAAGATTCAGAAGGAAAAGCCAGTATAACGACACAGACAAAGAGCATTTATGATTATCTTCAGGCAACGATCAATGAGAAAAATGCAGGTGGATTGATCTACGATGATGCAGATTTTGTCGGGGCATGGGACTCATTCTTTGATGAAAATGGACAAGCAATGTCTTCACTTGCAATCTTTGCTTATGCACAAGGAAATCAGGTTGATGTAAGTAGCTACAAAGATCCATGGGAATACGGTGGAGATACAGGATTAAAAGATCAAAAAGTAACGATCAAAAAAGTCAAAGGAATGTCTGAGAGTTCTATCCGAGGAATGGATATTTCATCTTATCTTGCATTAAAGAAAGCAGGAGTGAAATATTATGATTATGAAGGAAATGAGACACCGTTATTAAAAGTACTTCATGATAATGGAATCAACTATATCAGGATCAGGATCTGGAATGATCCGTTTAATGCAGATGGGAAAACCTATGGCGGTGGTGGAAATGATGTTTCCACAGGTGTAGAGATCGCAAAAGAGGCAGCCCAATATGATATGAAAGTTCTGCTTGATTTTCATTATTCGGATTTCTGGGCAGAACCAGCGGTTCAGTTAGTTCCAAAAGCATGGAAAAAGGATGTAAATAATACAGAAAAGATGTGTTCAGATGTATATGATTTCACCAAAGAATCTATTCAGAAATTTAAAGATGCTGGGGCAAACATTGGAATGGTTCAGGTAGGAAATGAAATTACCAACGGACTTCTTGGAATATACTCTAACAGAGACAAAGGAGAATCTTTTAATGTCATCTGGGGAGATAAAAAGAAATCAACAGAAGTAAATAAATATTTAAAAGCCGGAATTAAAGCAGTCAGAGAATATACACCGCAGGCTTTGGTTGCATTACATCTTGAAACACCAAATGTATGGAAATACAAAACGATCATGAATACATGGAAGAGAGATAATGTGGACTATGATGTTTTAGGATCTTCATATTATCCATTCTGGTCCATTGCAGCAAAAGCAAATACGCCAAAGACATTGAAAGATGTGCAGACACTGGCCGCTTCCTATGGAAAGATGTTTGCAGTATTTGAGACAAGCTGGGTTAATAGTTTAAATGATGGAGACGGTACACCAAATTCTATCGGAGACAGTACAAATACAGGTGCATATGAAGTAGGACCACAAGGACAGGTAAATGAACTTACAGATCTTTATGATACCGTGTTATCACAGGATAATGGATTAGGTACATTCTATTGGGAAGGTGCATGGATTCCAGTAAAAGCAGGATGGAAAAACTGGGAATATAATAAGCAGATCGCAGATCAGTATGGTACAGGATGGGCATCGAAAGGTGCACTTGGATATTTTCCAGATTCTAAAATGTATTACAAAGGAAAAGCAGCATGGGGTGGAACAAGCTGGGATAATCAGGCACTGTTTGATATTAACGGATATCCATTGCAGTCATTGAAGTTCTACAAAGATTCTGTATCCAAAGGAAAAGAACAGATCATAGCATTGAAGATCGTTGATAAAAATGGAAAAGAAGTATATCCTACCCAGTATATCAAAGTTGAAGTAGGAAAGACCCGCAAGATCACATTACCAAAATTCTCTGGATATTATCCAAGCAATAAGAATTACCAACTGACCGTAAAAGGTGTGAAAGAAGAAAATGCAACGCAAAGTGTTGTATATACAAGAACAGCAGCAGGACCTGCGATCAGTTATAATTACCGAGTGAAAGTTACAAAGAAAAATTATAAACTTTACAAGAATTTCAAATGGAAGAAATCCAAAACAAAAGTTTATAAAAAGACATATGTAGCAAAATATAGATATGACCATAAGAATGGAAATAAATATCTTGCTCTTTATACAAAAAGTGGTAAATTTGTTGGGTACATTAATAAGAAAGCGGTAAAACGATTAGGATCAGCAACACAGCCAGAGCAGGGAAAAGCATACACTTATGGAAAACGTGTAAAGATCAAGAGTAAAAAATATAAACTATATAAGAATTTCAAATGGAAGAAATCAAAAACAAAAGTTTATAAGAAAACATATGTAGCAAAATATAGATATAAACATGAGAATGGAAATAAATATCTTGCATTGTATACAAAATCAGGAAAATTTGTTGGATATATCAATACGAAGGCTGCAAAAGTTGTCAAATAACAGGAGGGTAGTTTATGCAAAAGGTAAGAAAACTGGTAACAACTATAATGATCGCAGCATTGATCACGGCGATGGAAGGAACAACAATTTTACCGTTATCACATCATGTAAAAGCAGATACGAATACTGTCTCACAAACCAGTCAGGCAGAGAATGATCTGACGAAATATAAAAAAGTCAATGGAATTGGAGATAACACGGTTCTAGGAGCAGATTTTTCCCATTATCAACTGCAAAAAAATGCGTGGAAAAAAGTCTGGAAAAATTACAAAGGAATCGAAGTTTCCAATGTGTTTGAATATGTAAGATCACAGGGAATCAATACGATTTCTGTGAAAGTTGCAGTGAACCCAGCAAAAGATGACAGTTATTTATCATTGGAATATGCAAAAGAAACATTAAAAGAAGCAAAAAAAGCAGGATTAAAGACCAATGTGGTGTTGTTATATTCTGATAAGATAACTTACGGAAATTCACAGGAACTTCCAGGTGGCTGGAGTGTAGATAAGGCCGCGGAAGAAGCAAATAAATATACGAAAACGGTATTGGAAGAATTAAAGAGGGCAGGCGCGACTCCAACTATGGTTACGATCGGAAATGAAGTTAACTATAACTTTCTGAATCTGAGCAGCTGGGATGGATATTGTGCGATGGCAGAGATTTCAAAGACCGTAAAAGATGCTGGAATAAAAACGGCATTCAGTTTTGCAGCACCAGAAAAGGCTTCTGATATCCAATATATTATAGAACAGCTTGGATATGCCTGTGAAAAATATGAGGGTGCAGGATATGATTATATTGGAGTAAACATCTATCCGGATACACACAATGAAAATTATGTAAAAACATTAAAGAATACAGTAGAAGAAAAGGCAGCAGGAAAGCAGATGATCATTTCCAGTGTCAAATGTCCATGGAAAGATTCAGAAGGAAAAGCCAGTATAACGACACAGACAAAGAGCATTTATGATTATCTTCAGGCAACGATCGATGAGAAAAATGCAGGTGGATTGATCTATAATGATGCAGATTTTGTCGGGGCATGGGACTCGTTCTTTGATGAAAATGGACAAGCAATGTCTTCACTTGCAATCTTTGCTTATGCACAGGGAAATCAGGTCGATGTAAGCACTTATAAAGATCCATGGGAATATGGTGGAGATACAGGACTTAAGAATCTAACAGCTTCTGTCAAAAAACTTAATAATATGTCACAAAGTTCCATTCGAGGAATGGATATTTCATCCTATACAGCACTAAAGAAAGCAGGCGTAAAATACTATGATTTTGACGGAAAAGAAACATCATTGTTAAAAGTATTGCATGATAATGGAGTTAATTATATTCGAATCCGTATCTGGAATGATCCAACAAATGAAAAAGGAGAAACATACGGAGGTGGTGCGAATGATGTGGCAGCTGGTCTTGAAATTGCAAAAGAAGCTGCACAGTATGATATGAAACTTCTGCTAGATTTCCACTATTCTGATTTCTGGGCGGATCCAGCACTTCAAAAGATACCAAAAGCTTGGGAAAAAGATAAAAATGATACAGAAAAGATGAAACAAAATGTTTACGATTTTACAAAGGATACGATAAAGAAATTCCAGGAAGTTGGAGCAGATATCGGAATGGTACAAGTTGGAAATGAGATTACAAATGGAATGCTTGATATCATGCCAGATTATTCAAAGGGAGAAACTTATAAAGATACATGGGGAAATGCAAAGAATGCCAAGATTTTATGTGGATATTTAAAAGCAGGGATCAAAGCAGTCAGAGAATGCACACCAAAAGCATTAGTTACACTGCATCTTGAAAGTATGGGTTATGGAAAATGTTCAGAAATCATGAATGCATGGGAACGAAATGGAGTGGACTATGATGTTTTCGGTAGCTCATTTTATCAATTCTGGCAAGGAAATTCCAGTAAAAATGCATTAGCTGGACTTCAGAAAATAGAAAATCTTGCCAAGTCAAGAGGAAAAATGTATGCGGTTATGGAAACAAGTTGGCTTAACAGTTTAAAAGATGCGGATGGTACATCAAATGTCATTGGTGAAGGACATGCAAATGCAAAAGTATATTCTGATGATCCACAGGGACAGGTGGATGCATTGACGGATATGTATCAGACATTGTTATCAAATGATAATGGGCTTGGAGCTTTTTACTGGGAGGGAGCATGGATTCCGGTAAAAGCGGGATGGACTAATTGGAAGCACAATAAGGATATGTCTGATCGTTATGGAACTGGATGGGCGGCTCAGGGAGCAAAAGGATACTATCCAGATAACAAGATGTATTATAATGGACAACCAGCATGGGGCGGAAGCAGCTGGGATAACCAGACGTTATTTGATTCCAATGGATATCCATTACAGTCATTAAAATTCTATAAAGATTCTGTATCCAAAGGAAAAGAACAGATCATAGCATTGAAGAGCGTTGATAAAAATGGAAAAGAAGTATATCCTACCCAGTATGTCAAAGTTGAAGTAGGAAAGACCCGCAAGATCACATTACCAAAATTCTCTGGATATTATCCAAAGAATAAAAAATATAATATGACATTAAAGGGAACACAGGAAGGTAATACAGTACAGAAAGTTGTATATACAAGAACAGCAGCAGGACCTGCGATCAGTTATAATTACCGAGTGAAAGTTACAAAGAAAAATTATAAACTTTACAAGAATTTCAAATGGAAGAAATCCAAAACAAAAGTTTATAAAAAGACATATGTAGCAAAATATAGATATGACCATAAGAATGGAAATAAATATCTTGCTCTTTATACAAAAGGTGGTAAATTTGTTGGGTACATTAATAAGAAAGCGGTAAAACGATTAGGATCAGCAACACAGCCAGAGCAAGGAAAAGCATACACTTATGGAAAACGTGTAAAGATCAAGAGTAAAAAATATAAACTATATAAGAATTTTAAATGGAAGAAATCAAAAACAAAAGTTTATAAAAAGACATATGTGGCAAAATACAGATATAAACATGAAAATGGAAACAAATATCTTGCATTGTATACCAAATCAGGAAAATTCATTGGATATATCAATGCCAAAGCTGCAAAAGTTGTAAAATAATTTAGGTGAAAAAATAGAATTCTGTCGATGCAGGATTCTATTTTTTTTAAAAATGACAATAAATAAAGTATTGACATTAAAAGTTGGTAGTACCATAATATTGTATACAAGAAAAAAGACTTAATATGAAAAACTGGAGGAGTGTATGAAATTTCTTAGACAATTTATGATTATTTTACTACTCTCTTTTTTGGGAGAAGTGCTTAAGATGTTCATACCATTGCCAATTCCGGCAAGTGTGTATGGACTGGTGTTAATGTTGTTATGTCTGGTGACTGGTATTTTGAAGACGAGTCAAGTTAAAGAGGCAGCATTTTTTCTGATTGAGATCATGCCCGTTATGTTTATTCCAGCAGCAGCTGGATTAATTGATTCGTGGAAAGTTTTACAGCCATTATTACTGCCAATACTAGTCATAACTGTAGTGATCACAATATTTGTTATGGTAGTCACAGGAAAAATAGCACAAATGATAGCACAGAAGAGAGGAATCAAAAATGAATGAAATGTTCAGACAATCATTGTTTGCAGGAGTAACGATCAGTTTGATCGCATATGAGATCGGACTATTTTTAAAGAGAAAGCTGGGATTAGCAATATTAAATCCATTATTAGTATCTATAGTTATTGTGATCCTGGCATTGAAAGTATTTGGAATCAGTTATGAAGTATATAACGCAAGTGCGAAATACATATCTTATTTGTTGACGCCAGCAACAGTGTGTCTTGCTGTACCTCTATATGAGCAGTTAGAATTACTAAAGAAAAATAAGGTTGCAGTTGTTTGTGGGATATTATCAGGAACATTAGCAAGTTTAACAGGAATTTTTGTTCTTTGTATGTTATTTGGATTCAACCACCAACAGTATGTAACAATGCTTCCTAAATCGATCACAACAGCGATCGGAATTGGAATATCAGAAGAATTAGGTGGAATCGTGACAATTACAGTTGCAGTGATCATTATTACTGGAATTCTTGGAAATGTGATCGCAGATACAGTATTTCATATCTTTAAAATAAAAAATCCATTGGCAAAAGGTCTGGCACTTGGAACAGCATCTCATGCGATCGGAACAGCAAGAGCAATTGAGATGGGACCAGTCGAAGGTGCAATGAGCAGTCTGGCAGTAGCAGTAGCAGGACTTTTGACTGTTGTATTTGTATCAGGATTTGCTCAGCTTATTTAAAATAGGAGGAAGAAATCATGGCAGATGAGAAAATGATCATCACGATCGGAAGAGAACATGGAACAATGGGAGATAAAGTCGCAGAAAAAATTCGAAGACAATTTGAACTGCCACTTTATGACAAGGCACATCTTCTAAGAGTAGTAGAAGGAACAGATGATTATGATGAATTAAATGCATTTTTTAATGACAGAAAAGTAAACAGTCTGTTATATGCAATTGCAATGAGTGAAAATGTGAGTTCTAATGAGGTACCTTTCGGGATTATCAAAAAGATTATTGGTAATACGGGAGGCGTCGTGATGGATAGCTGTGGAAATTATCTTTTCAGGGAACGTCCGAATACAGTAAGAATTTTTATGCATGCAGATAAGAACATTCGAATTAAAAATCTTATGAAATATCTTGGAATAAGCAAAGAACAAGCTGAAAAAGAAATAGAAACAGAAGATTCAAAACGTTATGAATTTCATAAATATTACACAAATGAAATATGGGGAATGTCCAATGGATATGAATTATGTCTGGACGAAGGAATCCTTGGAATCGATGGATGTGTAAAAATGATTTTGGACTATCTGAAAATAAGAAATTTAATTTAAAAAAGTTCTTGACATTACAAAAATAATATGTATAATAGATAGAGGTGGTTGCAACAGACCACCTCGAATATAAATCTGGCTCCATGGTCAAGCGGTTAAGACGCGACCCTCTCAAGGTCGAATCACGAGTTCGATTCTCGTTGGAGTCATAAGCTACAAACTTCGTATTTATGCGGTTTGTAGCTTTTTTATTTTGTTTATATTTGAATTGGTTAAAGAAAAGGGTTAAAGTTTTTGAAATATTAAATCTGGAATAAAAATATAACGATCAAGAAATAAAAAATCCCCCTGGCATATAAAATGCCAAAGAGGATTCAAACAAATGTCAAAGTGCTGATTAAAGCACAAAGATATTATATCACACAAAAAACAAAATGCAATAATCACTTGACAAAAAAATATCAATATGATAATCTACAACAAGAGTGAATCTGAACTATCGGGTCCACGAAGGGGCACACCACCTCGGGTGTGATGCTTCTTTGTGGACCCTTTTTTGTTCCTTTTAAAGATAAAAGGAAAGTCAGTCAAGGAGGAAAGCAGATGAGATTAAATGGAGAGACAAAAACATTAAAAGACCCTGTCGCATTATCTGATTTCTTAACACAGGAAGGATTTTCAGATAAGAGAATCGCAGTGGAAAGAAATGGAGAAATCGTTCCTAAAGGGGAATATGCGAATGTGATCTTAAGTGACAGTGACACATTAGAGATCGTAGCCTTTGTCGGTGGCGGATGATCTGAAGATAACAGGTACAAAGAGATAAGAAAATTATGCATATATAAAGGAGAATAACATGAAACAGGACAAGTTAATCATCGGTGGACATGAATTTGATTCAAGATTTATCTTAGGATCAGGAAAATATTCCTTAGATCTGATCAATGCAGCAGTGCAGAATGCAGGAGCACAGATCATTACATTAGCACTTCGAAGAACGAACACAAATGATACAGCTAATATTCTTGATTATATTCCAGAAGGTGTCACACTTCTTCCAAATACATCTGGAGCAAGAAATGCAGAAGAAGCAGTTCGTATTGCAAGACTTGCAAGAGAAGTAGGATGCGGGGATTTCGTTAAGATTGAAGTTATTCATGATTCTAAATATCTGCTTCCAGATAACTATGAAACGATCAAGGCAACAGAAATCCTTGCCAAAGAAGGATTTGTTGTTATGCCATATATGTATCCAGACTTAAATGCAGCCAGAGATCTTGTAAATGCTGGGGCAGCTGCAGTTATGCCTCTTGGGTCTCCAATTGGATCTAACAAAGGAATCTGTACGAAAGACTTTATCCAGATTTTGATCGATGAGATCGATCTTCCGATCATCGTAGATGCAGGAATCGGAAAACCATCTCAGGCATGTGAAGCAATGGAAATGGGTGCAGCTGCAGTGATGGCGAATACAGCAATCGCAACTGCAGGTGATATTCCAGCCATGGCAGAAGCATTTAAGAAAGCAATTGAGGCAGGAAGAAGCGCATATCTGGCAGGACTTGGAAGAGTCATTGAAAAAGGTTCTAGCGCATCATCACCATTAACAGGATTTTTGGAGGATTAATCATGAGTGTAAGAATTGATGAGAATACAGATCATATGAAATATACGGATGACATGGAAGCGATTGATTCAGATATCATGGACCGTGTCATCGCAGAGATGAACAGCTATGATGCAGACATTTATACAGCAAAAGATGTCAAAGAAGCATTGGCAGCAGAAACTTGTTCTGTTGATAATTTCAAAGCTTTATTATCGCCAGCGGCATTGCCGTTTTTGGAAGAAATCGCACAGAAAGCACAGAAAGAGACAAGAAAACATTTTGGAAACTCTGTAGCGATCTTTACTCCGTTATATATTGCAAACTACTGTGAAAATTATTGTGTTTACTGTGGATTTAATTGCCACAACAAGATCAAACGTGCACAGCTTAATGCAGAAGAGATTGAAAAAGAAATGCAGGCGATCGCAGAGACAGGATTGGAAGAAGTTTTGATCCTGACTGGAGAAAGTCCAAACAAATCAAGTGTTGAATATATCGGAGAAGCATGTAAGATCGCGAAGAAATATTTTAAACTGATCGGTCTTGAAGTATATCCAATGGATTCTAAAGATTATGCATATCTGCATGAATGTGGGGCAGATTTTGTTACAGTCTTCCAGGAAACATATAATTCAGACAAATATAAGACACTGCATTTGGGTGGAAGAAAGAGAATCTTCCCATACCGTCTCAATGCTCAGGAACGCGCGATCATGGGTGGAATGAGAGGTGTCGGATTTGCTGCTCTCTTAGGATTGGATGATTTTAGAAAAGATGCACTGGCAACAGGAATGCATGCATATCTTTTACAGAAAAAATATCCACATGCAGAAATCGCATTTTCATGTCCTAGATTACGTCCGATCATTAATAACGATAAGATCAATCCAAAAGATGTTCATGAACCACAGCTTCTACAGATCATTTGTGCATATCGAATCTTTATGCCATTTGCAAGTATTACGATCTCAACACGTGAATGTGAAAGATTCCGTGACAACATCATTCAGATCGCAGCGACGAAGATTTCAGCAGGAGTAAATGTTGGAATCGGTGGACACAGTCAGGAAGAAGAAAAAGGTGATGAACAGTTCGAAATCAGTGATGGAAGATCAGTTGATGAGATTTATCAAATGATCGAGGACAATGGCATGCAGCCAGTTATGACAGATTATATTTATGTATAAGAAAACAAAAAAGTATATAGTATACACAATCCCGGATCAAAATAAAAGATCCGGGATTTTTTATCCTAGGAAAATCCGATGGAATCCCCTATGTAATAAAAAGCTCGCCGCTCCTAAAAAGAAGAATATAGAGAAAGATCAAGGATTTTTAACATAATATAGCTTGTAGATACTTGGCTCAGTAGAGCCATTGAGCAAGAAGCCACCACTTCAAAATCAGGGATTTAAGTGGTGGGAGCATGTCACCGAGATCTGGGCGGTTGCAACCAATATATATATTGAAGGAACCTTCCCGAATGGTGTACAATATGATATGGCAAGTGCGATCCAGTTAATGCACAATATGATGGTGGCTCATGCAAAAGCTG
This sequence comes from Anaerostipes hadrus ATCC 29173 = JCM 17467, assembly GCF_030296915.1. Lineage (NCBI taxonomy): Bacteria > Bacillati > Bacillota > Clostridia > Lachnospirales > Lachnospiraceae > Anaerostipes > Anaerostipes hadrus. The sequence goes on from NZ_AP028031.1 coordinate 863,790, forward strand.
TTATTGCATACAAAGAAGCAGGCTATGAAGGAAGATAGGTATCGTTCATTCGTTAGAAAGTAAATATCCTTATGATGAAACGAAAGACGAAGATGTTAAAGCGGCAAAAAATGAAGATGTATTAAATAATCAGTGCTTGTTAGATGCAACATTCCTTGGGAAATACAGGGATGAAACAATGGAGATCATCAATCGTTTGGTAGAGTTAAACAACGGAAGCTTTCATGCAAGCAAAGATGATATGGAGATCTTAAAAGAAGCTGCATCTTACAATGATTATCTTGGAATCAACTATTACCAGAGCCGTTTTATCAGATATTATGATGGGGAAAATGATATATTTCATAATGGAACAGGAGAAAAAGGTACTTCAAGATTCTGCTTAAAAGGTGTCGGAGAATGTATGGATAAAGAAGGAATTCCAAAGACAGACTGGTATCGCGAAGTAAGCAAGACAAAAGAACTGTAAAATTGCAATGGAGGAATGAGAAATGGAATATCAGGGAATCATTTTTGATTTCAATGGAACATTATTTTTTGACAATGATAAACATGTGAAAGCATGGAATGAGATCTCTAAGATCTTACGAGGAAAAGAAATCACGTTAGAAGAATTACATACGAAACTAAACGGAACACCAAATATACAAAATATTTTATATTTTACAGATGGGAAAGCAACAAAAGAAGAATTAGAAAAATATTCTCAGAAAAAAGAAGAATATTATCGTCAATTCTGTAAAGAAGATACGGAAAAATTTCATCTGGTAGATGGTGTATGTGAGTTTTTTGATCATTTGAAAGAAAAAGATATTCCATTTACGATTGCCAGTGCATCAATCAAAGAAAATATTGATTTCTTTATTGAGTCCTTTGGACTGGACCGCTGGATCAAGCCAGAAGATATCGTTTATGATGATGGAACATATGAGAATAAGATCGCAATGTTTCATAAAGCAGCCGATGTGATCGGCATTGATATGAAAGACATCAGAATTTATGAAGATTCCAATTCTGGAATCCGAAATGCATATGATGCAGGATGTGAACAGATCGTTGTGATCTGTGACAAGGAAAATGAAGAAGAATTTTTAAAACGTCCAGGAGTTATAGAAGTTATGCAGGATTTTTCCTTTGCAAAAGAATTGTAATACAAATTTAAAATTGATTTTAGGGAGTTTCGTAGACGAAACTCCCTTTTTGTGATAAGATAAATTGAATATACCTTAATCAATAAATGAGAAAGGGTATAATCTTTTGAAATATAAGAAGAAAGATATAAAGGAGAGTTCGATGATCAATCAGTTAGTAAACAATATTAAAAAATTAGATGCCCCTATTGTTGTTGGATTAGATCCAATGCTTGATTATGTACCAGAATATATTAAGAAAGCAGCATTTGCTGAATATGGTGAGACTTTAGAAGGAGCAGCAGAGGCAATCTGGCAGTATAATAAAGGAATCATTGATGCAACTTATGATCTGATTCCAGCAGTTAAACCACAGATTGCTATGTATGAACAATTTGGAGTTCCAGGACTTGTTGCATTTAATAAGACATGTGAATATGCAAAGAGCAAAGGTCTTGTGATCATCGGAGATATCAAACGTGGAGATATTGGATCAACATCCAAAGCTTATGCGATCGGTCATGTAGGAAAGGTTGCAGTGGGAAGCAAGACATACAGCGGATTTTGTGAAGATTTTGTAACAGTTAATCCATATCTTGGAAGTGATGGAATCCGTCCATTTATGGAAGTATGTAAAGAAGAGAAGAAGGGAATGTTCATCTTAGTTAAGACATCAAACCCATCCAGCGGAGAATTCCAGGATCAGGAGATCGATGGAAAACCGTTATATGAGATGGTAGCCGAGAAAGTTGCTTCCTGGGGAGAAGAACTGATGGGAGATTCTTACAGCTATATCGGTGCCGTTGTTGGAGCAACTTATCCTAAGATGGGAGAAGTATTAAGAAAGATCATGCCAAAATCATACATCTTAGTTCCAGGATACGGAGCACAGGGTGGTCAGGCAAAGGATCTTGCGCCATTCTTTAACGAAGATGGATTAGGTGCGATCATTAATTCTTCCAGAGGAATCATCTGTGCATATAAACAGGATGCTTACAGTCAGTTTGGAGAAGAAAATTACGCAGATGCATCAAGACAGGCTGTTCTTGATATGAAAGAAGATTTAAAACAGGCCTGGGTAAAATAAAAGATCACCTATTTTGTGAGTAAAGAAAACAGCCAGATAAAGGAGAATTGCAAGATGAGTAAGAAACAGGTAATGGCAGAGATCATTCGTCATACATCTTTATCAGACGGAATCTTTGATATGACATTGAAAGCAGAAGAGATTGCGAAAGAAGCAAAAGCAGGACAGTTTATTTCTGTATATCTGAATAACAAGAGTAAGATCCTTCCAAGACCGATCAGTATCTGTGGGATCGATAAAGAAGCAGGGACATTAAGGATCGTCTATCGTACGGTTGGAGATGGAACGAAGGAATTATCCGATTACAAAGAAGGTGAGATGGTCAAAATCTTAGGACCTTTAGGAAACGGATTTACACTGAAAGACAAAAAAGCAATTTTAATCGGTGGAGGAATCGGAATACCTCCGATGTTAGAATTAATGAAGCAGTTAGATTGCGACAAAACAGCAGTTTTAGGATACCGTGACAGTGATATGTTCTTAAAAGACGAATTTGAGGCAGTTGGAGATGTTGTGATCTCTACAGAAGACGGATCTTTTGGAACGAAGGGAAATGTCATTGATGCGATCAAAGAGCAGGGCGTGGAAGGAAGCATCATCTATGCATGTGGTCCAACACCAATGCTTCGAGGAATCAAAGCATATGCAGAAGAGATGGGGATCGAAGCACAGATTTCCATGGAAGAGAGAATGGCATGTGGAATCGGTGCATGCTTAGCCTGTGTTTGCAAGTCAAAAGACGTAGATTCCCATTCACATGTTCATAACAAACGTGTTTGCAAAGATGGGCCAGTATTCGACGCCAGGGAGGTGGAACTATAATGAATTTATCAGTTGATATTGCCGGAGTAACAATGAAGAACCCTGTGACAACAGGATCAGGAACATTTGGTTCCGGAGAAGAATTCAGTGAATTTGTCGACCTTTCCAAATTAGGAGCAGTGACAACCAAAGGAGTTGCTAATGTTCCATGGCCGGGGAATCCTGTGCCTAGAGTTGCAGAGGTATATGGTGGTATGTTAAATGCGATCGGATTGCAGAATCCTGGGATCGATGTGTTTGTTGAACGAGATATTCCATACCTTAAGAAAGCCGGAGCAACGATCATTGTTAATGTTTGTGGAAAATCCGAAAAGGATTATCTCGAGGTTGTAGAAAGACTTGCTGACCAGCCAGTAGATTTATTAGAGATCAATGTATCTTGTCCGAATGTGAAAGAAGGCGGGATTGCTTTTGGACAGGATCCAAAAGCGTTATATGATATTACGAAGGCAGTGAAAGCAAAAGCAAAACAGCCGATCATCATGAAGTTAAGTCCGAATGTCACAGATATCACAGAGATGGCAAAAGCTGCAGTTGATGCAGGAAGTGATGCACTTTCTTTGATTAATACATTAACAGGAATGAAGATCGATATTGAAAGAAGAGATTTTGTGCTTGCCAATAAGACAGGTGGGATGTCCGGACCAGCGATCAAACCAGTTGCTGTCCGTATGGTATATCAGGTTGCTAACGCTGTGGATGTGCCAATTATCGGTATGGGTGGAATCTCAACAGCTGAGGATGCATTAGAGTTTATCATGGCTGGTGCAACAGCGGTATCAGTAGGAACAGCAAACTTTATCAATCCTGCAACGACACTTGAAGTTGTTGATGGAATCAAAACTTACATGGAAAGACATCAGATCAATGATATTAACGAATTGATCGGATGTGTCAAATAGATAATAAAAGGAGGATGAGGGTATGAATATTTTATTTTTCCTGACTCCGAAAAGTGAGGTTGCCTATATCCCTGCCGATGAAAGTTTAAGGCAGGCATTTGAAAAACTAAAATATCATGGATATTCAGCAGTGCCGACATTAACTGATGATGGTAAATACGCAGGAACGATCACAGAAGGTGATGTATTGCGTGCCATGGAATCTATGTGCCATTGGAATATATCAGAAGCTGAGAAAGTCAAACTTATGGATGTAAAGAGAAAGAGAAACATTCAGGCAGTGATGATCAGCACAGATATGGATGATCTTGTCGATGTGATCACAGATCAGAATTTTGTTCCGGTCATTGATGATCAGGAGAAATTTATCGGGATCGTGACAAGAAAAGATGTGATTCGTTTTTATTATGACGAATACCGCAAATTAGCAAAGAATGAATAAGATGGAGGTTTAAATAGAAGATGGAACAGTATAAGAGAGAGTTTATCGAATTTATGGTAGAAAGTGATGTATTAAAATTTGGAGAATTTACATTAAAGAGTGGAAGAAAATCTCCATTTTTCATGAATGCAGGAGCTTATGTGACAGGATCTCAGTTAAAGAGACTTGGAGAATATTATGCAAAAGCAATCCATAGTACTTATGGAGATGATTTTGATGTGTTATTCGGACCTGCATACAAAGGAATTCCATTAGGAGTTGTAACAGCGATCGCATACAGCGAATTATATGGAAAAGAAGTTCGTTATTGTTCTGACCGTAAGGAAGCAAAAGATCATGGTGCAGATAAAGGAAACTTCCTTGGAAGCGAATTAAAAGACGGTGACCGCGTGATCATGATCGAAGATGTTACAACATCTGGTAAATCCATGGAAGAGACAGTTCCAAAAGTAAAAGGAGCAGCAAACGTAGAGATCGTTGGATTAATGGTATCCTTAAACCGTATGGAAATCGGTAAAGGCGGAGAAAAATGTGCACTGGATGAAGTGAAAGAATTATATGGATTTGATACAGCAGCGATCGTTGATATGGAAGAAGTTGTAGAATGTTTATATAACAAAGAATGTAATGGAAAAGTTGTGATTGATGATACATTAAAAGCAGCAATTGATGCATACTATGAACAGTATGGTGCAAAACATTAAGGATGGTTCTTGTGACGGTTGAGAAAAAGAAGTTAGCCAGACGAGGAATAAAAGTTATATTTTATCTTTATATCATAGTTATATTTTATTTTGTATTATTGAGTGAACGATATGGGAGGGATACAGGATATGATACCTCCCATATGAACTTAGTTTTATTCAAAGAAATCAACAGGTTCTGGACATACAGACATCTTTTGTCCACCGAAGCAGTGGTCACAAATCTGTTTGGAAATATTTTTGCATTCAGTCCATTTGGTTTTATGATCCCGATCGTGATCAATAAGAAAAAGGCATTTTTTCGTGCAGTGTTTGCAACTTCCTTTTTTAGTTTAGTGATCGAGACAAGTCAATTGATCATGAAAGTAGGGGTATTTGATGTAGATGATCTTCTGATGAATACGGTTGGTGGATTGATCGGGTATATGATATACAGGGTCGTAGTAGCAGTATATGATTTATATAACAGAAAGAGGGCGGCAAAATGAAGAGAAACAAAAGAAAAACATTTGCATATCGTCCATCTGACAAGATTATTTCACGGGAATCAATTGTTTCTGTGATTTTAGGAGCAGCAGGGATCATTGGATATTACCTGCTGCTTTTCGGTTCCATAAAGACAGGAGGAACAAGCAGTCCATTAAGTGGAGCTGGAGGATGGATCTTGCTGGTAGTATCAGCTATAGGATTATATTTTGGAATACAAAGTATGAAAGATACCGCAGCAGTGATGAAATGGAAGATCATTGGATGTACTTGCAACGGAATTGTGCTGGCAGTATCTGTGATCATTTTTGTGATTGGAATAATTGCAATGATCTAAGTAAAGAAAGGAAGAGATGACTTGAATACAATGTTATCAGAAAGACATGAATTAAATAAGATCGCACTGTTAGAATTAAAGAAAGATGTAGAAGAAACAAGAGAATTTTCTTCATATTTTTCTAAAATGGCAGATCTTTTATTATATGTAAATGAGATTTACGATACCAAAGAGAGGACATTAGAACAGTTAAAACAGTGGAATAGAATATGGTATGAAGAGATCAGCCAGGAACAATATGCACATAGTTTTGGGAATCCAGAATTTTGTACAGAAAAGTTTGGAAAAGAGTATGGTCAGATCTTCGCATTTTTATATGCAGAGATGCGCAGTGGATTTATCTATGCGATCGAAGGAAGACTGTTTGACCTTGTGATCAACAATGAATTGTTCTTGGAAATCAGCAATTTATTTTTGTCAGGAGAAGAACATCCGCAGAAGATCAAGCATATTGTTTTTGATCATATGAGAGATTACAGCGAGGATGTTTTTGAGTACAGAATCAGAGAACAGTTAGACCCAGAACTTGATTTTGCAACAAAGATCGTGATGGAATCTGATCTCAGTGATCCAGATATTTTGTATCAATATGGAGAATATATTTCCGAAAATGAAATTGATACTTTAAAGTTTTTAAATAAATTACCACAAGAAGAGATTACAGCAATGGCCAAAACATATGTTGATGGATTTCATGAAGGATTTATCATCAATAACATTGATATGAGCCCAAAACGAAGTGTTAATATCCGTTATACGATCGGATTTGAACCAGTTGTCAGAGAGGCAGTTCGTTTATTCTCAGAAATTGGGCTTGCACCGATCATCTATAGAAGTGGTGTATCTGTTTTAACACGAGGACTTCATAAGATTGGTTATGTTTCATCTTCTCCAAACCCACAGTATGAATATGACCACAGATATGATCAGGCGATATTCTTTGATAATCGTTTTATGAAACACAAATTAGAATGTTATCATAATGCATATGAACATTATAAAGATGAAGCATATGTGTTTGCTGGACCAGCTTGCATGGAAACATTTGGGGAAATACCTTTTTTACCAGAGAATAAAGAAGAGAATTTAAAATTAAGCAAGAAGCAGCAGGAGCTTTCTGTGGAATTTCAGATGAAAGCCTCAGAGATCATGAATCAATATATCAAACCAGAGCAGAGGAGCTTTACGATCATTTCATATCCAATTCCTGAGATCGGGGATAACTTTGAAGAGATTTTTAAAGAAGTCGTGAAAGTTAATACATTGGATAAAGACAAATACAGACAGATTCAGCAACATTTGATCGATGCCCTGAATCAGGCAGTGGAAGTTCATATCAAAGGAAAAGGAAAGAATAAGACCGACCTATACGTAGCGATGCATGAGATGGATGACCCATCCAAAGAAACGAATTTTGAAAACTGCCTTGCAGATGTCAATATTCCAGTTGGAGAAGTGTTTACCTCACCAAAATTAACAGGGACCAATGGAGTACTGCATGTTGGAGAAGTCTATTTAAATGATCTGAAATTCATTGATCTTGAAATTACTTTTAAAGATGGAATGATTTCTGAATATACATGCAAAAACTTTAAAACAGAGGAAGAAAATAAGGCATTTATCAAAGAGAATCTCTTATATAACAGAGATACGCTCCCAATGGGCGAGTTTGCGATCGGAACAAACACAACAGCATATGTGATGGCGAAGACATATGATATCTTATATCAGCTTCCGATCCTGATCGTTGAGAAGATGGGACCTCATTTTGCAGTGGGAGATACTTGCTACAGTCATTGTGAAGAAACTGAAGTTCACAATCCAGATGGCAAGGAAATTGTTGCAAAATATAATGAATGCTCCAAAGAAGGCGAGTATTTCCAGTGCCACACAGATATTACGATTCCATATGAAGAACTGGATTCTATTTGTGCGATCACCCTTGGCGGAGATGAGATTTTACTGATCAAAGATGGTAAATTTGTACTTTCTGGTACAGAAACATTAAATGAACCATTGACGGAAATCGGTTAAATCAGTACAATGATAAGAAAGATAAAATCCTGAAAGGGAAGTTTTTGTTAATTTCATAAGATAAGGAGAAAGAACATGGCAAAAGTAGCAATTGTAATGGGCAGCGATTCTGATATGCCTATCATGAAAAAAGCAGCAGAGTTTTTAGATCAGATGGGGATCGATTTTGAGATGACGATCATTTCCGCACACAGAGAACCAGATATTTTCTTTGAGTGGGCAAAAGGTGCGAAGGACCGTGGAGTGAAAGTGATCATTGCAGGTGCTGGAAAGGCAGCACATCTTCCAGGTATGTGTGCAGCTTTATTCCCAATGCCAGTTATCGGTATTCCGATGAAGACTTCCGACCTCGGTGGTGTTGATTCTTTATATTCTATCGTACAGATGCCATCTGGAATACCAGTAGCGACTGTAGCGATCAATGGAGGACTTAATGCAGGAATCCTTGCAGCGAAGATCCTTGCAACATCAGACGAGAAATTACTTGAGAAATTAGAAGCTTACAGCGAAGAGATGAAACAGTCAGTTGTAGAGAAAGCAGAGAAACTTGACAAAGTTGGATACAAAGATTATGAATAAGAAGATTCTTGCAGCGTTTTTATGCGTATGTATGGTTGTAGTTACAGGAAGTTTTCCAGTAAGTGCAGCAAAAACAAAGAAGACATACAAGATTGCAATTGATGCAGGACACCAGGGAAAGGGAAACAGTAAGACAGAACCTATCGGACCGGGCGCGAAGATGCGTAAACCCAAAGTAGCATACGGAACGCAGGGAGTCAAAACGAAAGTACCAGAATCCAAATTAACTCTGCAGATTGCATTAAAGCTTGAGAAAGAGTTAAAGAAACGCGGTTATGATGTGTATATGATAAGAAGAAAACAGAATGTAAACATTAGCAATAAGCAAAGAGCGATCCGTGCAAATAAAAGTGGTGCTGATATCTGTATCAGACTGCATGCGGATGCAGCATCAGCGAATGTTCGTGGTGTTTCTGTGCTATACCCATCACAGCAGAATCCTTATGTAGCAAAATTAAGCAAGAAGAGTAAAAAACTCTCAAAGAATATACTGGACAGTTATTGTAAGTCAACCAAATTCAAGAAACGTGGTTTATCAAAACGTGACGATCTTACAGGAACAAACTGGAGTAAGATTCCAGTGGCACTGATAGAGATGGGATTTATGACAAATAAGACCGAAGATAAACAGATGCAGAAGAAGCAGACACAGAAGAAGATGGTAGACGGCATTGCAAATGGTATTGATCAATATTTTAAATAATCAGGAGGAGAAGTAACAATGGATTACAAGAAAGCAGGCGTGGATATTGAAGCAGGATACAAATCTGTAGAACTGATGAAAGAACACGTAAAGAGAACCATGAGAGAAGAGGTACTTGGTGGATTAGGAGGATTTTCCGGAGCATTTTCTTTAAAGAAGATCAAAGATATGGATGATCCAGTCTTACTTTCAGGAACTGATGGATGTGGAACAAAAGTAAAACTTGCAATGATCCTTGATAAACATGATACGATCGGTATCGATGCAGTTGCTATGTGTGTAAATGATATTGCATGTGCAGGAGGAGAACCTCTGTTCTTCTTAGACTATATTGCCTGCGGTAAAAACTATCCTGAAAAGATCGCTGAGATCGTAAGCGGTGTAGCAGAAGGATGTGTACAGTCAGATGCAGCTTTAATCGGTGGAGAGACAGCAGAACATCCGGGACTTATGCCAGAAGAAGACTATGACCTTGCAGGATTTGCAGTTGGTGTATGTGACAGAAAAGACCTGATCACAGGAGAAAACTTAAAAGATGGAGATGTCTTGATCGGTATGGCATCTACAGGAGTTCACAGCAACGGATTCTCTTTAGTAAGAAAAGTATTTGATATGAGTAAAGAATCTTTAAATACATATTATGATGAATTAGGAAAAACATTAGGAGAAGCATTACTTGCTCCGACAAGAATCTACGTAAAAGCATTAAAGAGTGTGAAAGATGCAGGAGTTACAGTTAAAGCATGCAGTCATATCACAGGTGGTGGATTCTATGAGAATATCCCACGTATGCTTCCAGAAGGAATGAAAGCAGTTGTGAAGAAAGACAGCTATGAAGTACCAGCAATCTTTAAACTTCTTGCCAAAGAAGGAGATATCGCAGAAGAGATGATGTACAACACATTCAATATGGGACTTGGAATGGTTGTTGCGGTTGATAAAGAAGATGTTGATAAAACAATGGAAGCAATCAAAGCAGCAGGAGATACACCATATATCGTAGGGCATATGGAAGCTGGAGAAAAAGGAGTTACTTTATGCTAAAAGTGGCAGTACTTGTTTCCGGAGGAGGAACAAACCTTCAGGCCATTATCGATGGAATCGAGAATGGAAGCATTACAAATGCGAAGATTGATGTTGTGATCAGCAATAATAAGAATGCATATGCACTTGAGCGTGCGAAGAAACATGATATCGAAGCAGTTGCACTTTCTCCCAAAGATTTTGAGACAAGAGATTTATTTAACGAAGCATTGTATAACGAGCTTGTAGACCGTAAGATTGATCTGATCGTTCTTGCGGGATGCTTGGTTGTGATTCCGGAGAAGATCATTCATGAATTTGAAAACAGGATCATCAATATTCACCCATCATTGATCCCATCATTTTGCGGAACAGGCTATTATGGATTGAAGGTTCATGAGAAAGCCTTGGCAAGGGGAGTTAAAGTTTCTGGAGCAACCGTTCATTTTGTCGATGAAGGAACGGATACAGGTCCGATCATTGCCCAGAAGGCAGTAGAGATCAAACAGGGAGATACTCCAGAAGTTCTTCAGCAAAGAATCATGGAGCAGGCAGAATGGGTTATTATGCCGAAAGCCATTGATGACATTGCTAATGGAAGGATCAAAGTCGAAGAAGGAAAAGTCATTTATCTATAAATCATTCAGATCACGAAAGAAAGGAAATGAAAGATGAAAGTTTTAATCGTAGGAAGCGGTGGAAGAGAACACGCGATCGCATGGTCTGTCGCTAAAAGCCCAAAAGTAGACAAGATTTATTGTGCACCAGGAAATGCAGGAATTGCAGAATTTGCGGAATGTGTAAATATCAAAGCAATGGAATTTGATAAACTGGTTGCATTTGCGAAAGAAAATGCAATTGATCTTACGATCATTGGAATGGATGATCCATTAGTTGGTGGTGTTGTCGATGCATTTGAATCAGAAGGACTGCGTGTTTTTGGACCAAGAAAGAATGCAGCGATCATCGAAGGTTCCAAAGCATTTTCTAAAGATCTGATGAAGAAATATAAGATTCCAACAGCTGCATATGAGAATTTTACAGATCCAGATGAAGCTATCAAATATTTAGAAACAGCTAAGATGCCAATCGTATTAAAAGCGGATGGATTAGCACTTGGAAAAGGTGTATTGATCTGTAACACATTAGAAGAAGCTAAAGAAGGTGTTAAGACATTAATGCTTGACAAACAGTTTGGCGATGCTGGTAATGAAATCGTTATTGAAGAGTTTATGACAGGAAGAGAAGTATCTGTTCTGGCATTCTGTGATGGAAAAACGATCAAATGTATGACATCCGCACAGGATCATAAACGTGCTAAAGATGGAGATCAGGGACTTAACACAGGAGGAATGGGAACATTCTCTCCAAGTCCATTCTACAATGATGAAGTAGAAGCATTCTGTGAAAAATATGTCTATCAGTCAACGATCGATGCGATGGCTTCTGAGGGAAGACCATTTACAGGAATCTTATTTACAGGATTGATGATCACAGAAGACGGACCAAAAGTCTTAGAATACAATGCACGTTTTGGAGATCCAGAAGCACAGGTTGTTCTTCCAAGAATGAAGAATGATATCATCGACGTGATGGAAGCCTGCATTGATGGAAAATTATCTGATGTAGAATTGGAATTTGAAGATAATGCAGCAGTATGCGTTGTTTTAGCATCTGACGGATATCCAGAGAAATACGATAAAGGATTCGAAATCAAAGGATTAGATACATTCAAAGACAAAGATGGATATTATGTATTCCACGCTGGAACAAAGTTTGATGGTGATCAGATCGTGACAAATGGAGGACGTGTCTTAGGTGTTGTAGCAAAAGGAGAAAATCTAAAGGCTGCAAGAGCAAATGCTTACAAAGCAACAGAATGGATTGATTTTGCAAACAAATATAAGAGAAATGACATCGGAAAAGCAATTGATGAAGCATAATCTTTAAAGGATGATCATATAAAAAGGATGGCTGAGAAATCAGCCATCCTTTTTGTAGTAGTACACATATATGAAATTACATTGTGATAATTCCAAAAGCATTTGCAACTGAGCTGATCAAAATGATCGCTGCAAAAAGCGGACACAGATATTTGATCATAAAACAGAAAATCTTCTTGCGGCGAAATGCCTGTCCGTCTTTTGTGATCTCTTCTTCTATTTTATCAACTCCAACAACTTTTGACACCAGAAGGCAGGTTGCGATCGCGGCAATCGGCATCATCACAGAGTTTGTTATGAAATCGAAGAAATCAAGAAATTGCATTCCAAGAATCTTAAAATTCGCAAGAGGTCCATACCCAAGGCAGGAAAGCGTTCCAAGCAGTAACATAACCATTCCCATGAACACAGTTGATTTTTTACGGCTCCAATGTAGTTCATCTTCGAACGTCGAAACAGCACTTTCTGTCAGTGCGATCGAACTTGTCACAGCTGCAAACAGTACTAATAAGAAAAATACAATACCGATCGCAGTTCCAAATCCCATGTTTGCAAAAACTTTCGGGATTGTGATAAACATTAAGGCAGGTCCAGACTTTAATGTTTCGGCATTACCGCCAGAGAAAGCAAAAACAGCAGGAATGATCATAAGTCCAGCCATGATCGCGATCGCAGTATCAAAAATCTCAACATTCTCTGTAGATTTTTCAATGGAAGTATCTTTCTTCATATAAGAACCAAATGTGATCAATATTCCCATTGCAATGGATAAAGAATAAAACATCTGTCCCATTGCAGATACAACGGTCATCCATGAAAAATGATCAAAGTTTGGCACAAGAAAGTATTTTACCCCTTCAATAGCACCTGGTCTGGTTACAGAATACACAGCGATGATCAGTGATAAAACGATCAGGATCGGCATCATAAATCTTGATACACGCTCAATTCCATTTCGTACACCAGCGTAAATGATACCAAGTGTAAATAATGTAAAAATGATAAAACAGATTTCTGTAGACCACCCATTGGAAATAAATGTCGTAAAATAAGCATCGCCAGCTAAAGTTTTACTATGTCCGGCAAAATATTCGATCAGGTATTTGATCACCCATCCACCGATCACAGAATAATAAGGAACGATGAGGATCGGAATGATTGCATTGATCCAACCACCAATAGATATAAAACGTGAGTTTCCAAAGCTTTCAAATGCTCCAACAGGGCTTTTTCTTGTCATGCGTCCAAGAGAAGTCTCCGCCATGATCAAGGTGTAACCGAAGGTCAGTGCAAGTATGATATAAACAAGTAAAAAGATTCCACCGCCATATTTAGCAGCGAGATATGGAAATCTCCAGATGTTTCCAAGCCCTACGGAAGCACCAGCAGCTGATAATACAAAGCCAAGCTTTCCAGAGAAAGTGCTTCTTTTGTGTTTCTTCATTATAAGTTGTCTCCTTTAACTAATGTTTCCATACGCATTGAGCGTATCTGAATCAGTTTAACACAGCAGCAGGAAAAAAGCAAAGAAACTGATAAAAATATTGTATGGAAAATATTACATATGTATGCCATAGAAAGACAAGTGTTTTTGTATAGTGTGCTGAAAGTGACTGATTATTAAAAAAAATACTTGCAAATATCAGAATCATCATATAAAGTAAATATTGCGGATAAGAAAAATAAACATAGGCATTTCTTTCTGATGAACAAAAAGAAATGAACTCTGGAGAGTCTCATAAGTGAGCGCCGAAGGTGTACAGTTTCTATTAGGAAACTAATCTCTCAGGCAAAAGGACAGAGCTTTATAAGCAATGTATTCGATACTCTTTAGAGCTGATTTAATCAGCTCTTTTTTGTATACTCAGATATGCAAAAATCAAGCTGTTCAAGGTTACATTCGCAAAGATCTATTTTTGGAGGAATGAAAAATGTTAAACACGCTAAACGATGTACTAAACAACGTCGACAATTTTATCTGGGGGATGCCCCTCATCATCTTGATCCTTTTTACAGGAATCTTATTGACAGTCAGGCTTCGAGGACTACAGATCAGACATCTTGGAAAGGCACTACATTATGTATTTCATAATGAAGATGATGGAGAAGGAGAAGTTACAAGTTTTGGTGCATTATGTACGGCACTTTCAGCAACGATCGGAACTGGTAATATCGTAGGATGTGCGACAGCAATCGTTGCAGGTGGACCAGGAGCATTATTCTGGATGTGGCTTGCAGCCTTTTTTGGAATGGCAACAAAATATGCTGAAGGAATGTTAGCGGTTAAGTATAGAGTGATCGCAGAAGATGGTCACACACTTGGCGGACCATTCTATTACATTGAAAAAGGAATGGGTAAGAATTTTAAATGGCTTGCAAAATTGTTCTGTGTATTTGGAACAATGGTAGGTTTGTTTGGAATCGGAACGTTTACACAGGTAAATGGAATCACATCAGCAGTGAATAACTTCTTTGACCCATCCAATGTACATACGATCAGCTTATTTGGAATGAATTATTCTATTAGCGTTGTTGTAGCAGGAATTATCGTAACAATCTGTGCAGGACTTGTTATCATTGGAGGAATCAAGAGAATCTCTAAGGTATCAGAGGTTATCGTGCCATTTATGGCAGTGACATATATTGGTGTCTGTCTGATCATTGTATTCACACATTTACCACAGGTACCAGCAGCATTTGCTGAGATCGTACAGTCAGCATTTGGACTAAAAGCAGTTGCAGGTGGAGCAATCGGAGCTATGACAGTTGCAATGCAGAAAGGTATTGCAAGAGGAATCTTCTCTAACGAAGCAGGACTTGGATCAGCGCCGATCGCAGCGGCAGCAGCTCAGACAAATGAACCAGTACGTCAGGGACTTGTATCTATGACAGGAACATTTATTGATACGATCATCGTATGTACAATGACAGGACTTGCAATCGTTATGACAGGTGCATGGGATATGGGACTTGAAGGAGTTGCAGTCACAACAAAGGCATTTGCATTAGGACTTCCATTCCCTGCAAAAGCATCAGCATTTGTATTAATGATGTGTCTTGTATTCTTTGCATTTACAACAATTCTTGGATGGGCATATTATAGTGAAAGATGTCTGGAATACCTGGTAAATGGAAAGAAATTCGTTATCACAGCGTTCAAATGGTTTTATATTTTAGCAGTATTTATTGGACCATTTATGACAGTTAGTGCTGTATGGACTATTGCGGATATCTGTAATGGATTAATGGCATTCCCGAACCTTGTAGCACTGCTTGCGTTGAACGGAGATGTTGTATCTGAGACAAGAGGATATCTTGAAAGAGTTGGTATTGTGAAAACAACAGTAGGAGAAGCATAAAGAAAATATTGCTTTACTTTAACACTCTGATATAGTATAGTGGAACTATAAGATCAGAAAGGGAGTAAATGCTAATGAGCAAGAAAATCAAGACAGAAGCGGCAAAAAGATTATTTCAGGCAGTACTGACATTAGAGACAGAAGAAGAATGTTTTACATTTTTTGAAGATCTTTGTACAGTAAATGAATTAGAATCGTTAGCTCAGAGATTTGAGGTGGCTTCGATGTTATATGATAAGCATACATACTTAGAAGTTGCAGATAAGACAGGTGCTTCCACGGCAACCATCAGCCGAGTGAATCGTTCATTGAATTATGGAAGTGATGGCTATGATATGGTATTTAAACGAATGAAGAAATAGGCAGATGCCTATTTCTTCTTTTTCTTTTCTGATTTATTGTTTGACTCTGGTTGATAGAGTTCATCGATCATTTTCTCAATCACCTGTTTCCTTAGATAGATATCATATCCAAGAAGTGTAATAAAAGCAAATTGCTGCAGCTGTTCTTTCTCCTTTGACTCCTTTAATTCAGCAAAAGTAGCCTCAGATTTATGAAATACATCTGCGATCGAATCTCGGATCGCCGTATTATGATCATGTTCCAGCTTGAAAATCTCATTATAAATCGTGTAAAAAGAATTCTTTGAGTCCTGATCATCAAAATGTTCATTTAAAGGATCTAACAGATTCTTAATATCTGAAATTGATAAAAAATTCTTCAGATAATAAATATAAATTAAAAGAATCATGTGATTCCTGGAATATTTCTTCTTATTAGAAGGTGGAAGAAGATGGTTTTTGGTATAGTTGTTGATCATGGTTTTTGTAAATATCTTATCTTCTTCGAAACGCTTCGTATTCTTTAGCTGTTCTTCTAAAAAAGTAGTGACCTGATCCATATACAATTCGATGTTTGGAAGGTCTTCTGGAAGCACATAATCGAGTTTCATCCATTCTTCGAGTTGTTTTTCAAATTCCATAATGATTTCTCCTTATCTTATGACTATATTATACGGTTATTCAAACCATATGACAAGAGAAAAAACATCAGGTGCAACGGACTGGACTCGCTTCGCTTGATAAGGTATAATAGCAGTTAAGCTTTGAGAAAGGAATTTATCTATGGGAATTTATGATACATTAAATGAACAGCAGCAGGAAGCCGTTTTTTGTACGGAGGGACCGCTTTTGCTTCTTGCTGGTGCAGGGTCTGGAAAGACTCGTGTGTTGACGCACAGGATTGCTTATCTGATGGATCAGGGTGTGAATCCTTATCATATTATGGCGATCACATTTACAAATAAAGCAGCGAAGGAAATGAGAGAGAGGGTCGATGATCTGGTCGGATTTGGAGCAGAGCATATCTGGGTCAGTACTTTCCATTCAACTTGTGTGAGAATCTTAAGAAGGCATATTGATAAGCTTGGTTATGGAAACAGTTTCACGATCTATGATGCAGATGATCAGAAATCCCTGATCAAACAGATCTGCAAGCAGTATAAGATTGATACAAAGATGATGCCAGAGAGAAGGATCATCAATGAGATTTCTTCTGCTAAAGATGAATTTATGACACCTTCCGAGTACGAAACAAGACATCAGTATGATTTTAAGAAGAAAAAGATCGCACAGATTTATAAAGAATATCAGAAGCAGTTAAAGGCAAATAATGCACTGGATTTTGATGATCTGATCTTTAAGACCGTGGAATTATTTCAGTTCCATCCAGAAGTGCTTGATTATTATCAGGAGAGATTTCGTTATATCATGGTTGACGAGTATCAGGATACAAATACGATCCAGTTCCAGTTAGTCAGTATGCTTGCAAGAAAATATCAGAATCTCTGCGTTGTAGGTGACGATGACCAGTCTATTTACAAATTCAGAGGTGCGAATGTAAAGAACATCTTAAACTTTGAAAATGTATTTCCAGAAGCAGTTACGATCAAACTCGAGCAGAATTATCGTTCCACGAAGAATATCTTAAATGCAGCGAATGAGGTGATCAAACACAATAAGGGAAGAAAAACGAAGAAACTTTGGACTGAGAACGAAGAAGGGGATCTGATCGAATTCCATCAGTATGGAACAGAATACGAAGAAGCAAGAAAGATCATTCATGAGATTGAAGATCTATCCAAAGAAGGCTATGATTATAAAAATATGGCAATCCTTTATCGTACTAATGCGCAGTCTCGTGTATTTGAAGAAAGTTTTATGATCAAAAATATTCCATACCGTATTGTGGGAGGCACAAACTTCTATCAGAGAAAAGAAGTGAAAGATATTTTGAGTTACTTAAAAGTTGTTGATAATGGGCTGGATGATCTGGCAGTGCGAAGGATCATCAATGTTCCAAGACGAGGGATCGGTGCAGCAACAATCGAGAAGATCAATGTGTATGCAGTTGAGCATAATATTAGTTTTTTAGATGCATGCTTTTCTGCGGATAGCATTGATACATTGGGAAATGCAAA
Source organism: Anaerostipes hadrus ATCC 29173 = JCM 17467 (assembly GCF_030296915.1). Taxonomy (NCBI): domain Bacteria; kingdom Bacillati; phylum Bacillota; class Clostridia; order Lachnospirales; family Lachnospiraceae; genus Anaerostipes; species Anaerostipes hadrus. The sequence continues at coordinate 881,820 of NZ_AP028031.1, forward strand.
GAAAAAGATCAATGGATTTGCTGATCTGATCCGTGAATTCAGACGCAAGATGCAGGAAGGATCGCTGGAAGAATTATTTAAGTATATTACAGATGAAACAGGATATATTGCGAATCTTAAAGCTGAAGAAACGGAAGAAGCTGAAGGAAGAATTGAAAATATCAATGAGCTTTTAAATAAAGTTGTAACATATGAACAGGAAGCAGAAGAAGCGAGTCTGTCAGAATTATTAGAAGAGATCGCATTGGTTGCAGATATTGATAATCTAGAAGATTCAGATAACAGGGTTGTATTAATGACACTGCATAGTGCAAAAGGTCTGGAATTTCCATACGTATTTATTTGTGGTATGGAAGATGGAATCTTCCCAAGTTATATGACGGTGATGTCTGAAGATGATGACGATATGGAAGAAGAAAGACGTCTTTGCTATGTAGGAATCACAAGAGCAAAGAAAAAGCTTTATTTAAGTGCGGCAAAACGAAGAATGATGCAAGGAAGAACTCAGTTTAATAAAGTTTCACGGTTTATCGATGAGATTCCGGAACAGCTATTACAGTTAGACACAGGGGTCAACTTCAAAGAAAAACGTCCAGATAAAGCATTGTTTTCATCAAATCGCAGTAATCGATTTAGAAAACCATATCAAGCAAAATCATTTACTTCAACGAAAATGGATACTTTACCATATGATGTTGGAGATATGGTGAAACATATAAAATTTGGAAAAGGAAAAGTGCTTGAAATTGTCTCTGGAGGCCGTGATTACGAGGTAACAGTAGACTTTGAGAAAGCAGGAGTGAAAAAAATGTTCGCATCCTTTGCAAAACTAAAAAAAGTCGAATAAAATGAACGAAAAAGTTAGTAAAATATAGTTAGAAGTGATATAATAAAGAAAACGCATAAGAAAGGAATGAGCGGCATGGAAAAATTAAGTGATCTTTTAGAAATGGCAAAAGTTTCAGACATCATTGCAACAAAAAAAGAAAAAGAAGATAACAAAATCGTTTGGGCGTTAGCGATCATCGGAGCGATCGCAGCAGTTGCAGGAATCGCATTTGCGGTATATAAATATCTGACACCAGATTATATGGATGATTTTGATGAAGACTTTGATGATGATTTTGACGATGATTTCTTCGATGAAGAAGATGATACGGATGTGAAAGAAGAAGACATCGAGGAAGTAGAATAAGAAAGCTTCATATAGGAAACTGAAACGAAGAAAGAACACCTGTTTTTGGTGTTCTTTTTTTGATACAATTAGCGGCTTTTTCCTATGATTTTTTTAGTAAGTCTAAGAAAAATAAAAAAGGATAATAAAAAAATATAAGATCAGAAACCGCATAAACAGGGGATTTGCGACAAAGTGTTCAAGAAAAATAAAAAAAGTTGAAAAAAGTTGTTGACATTTAAAGGACGATTCTATATAATAAATCTTGCTGTTGAGGAAATAGAGAAACAGCAAAGCACTTACGGGGTGTGGCTCAGCTTGGCTAGAGCGCTTGATTTGGGATCAAGAGGTCGCAGGTTCGAATCCTGTCACCCCGACTGTAAGCGGGTGTAGTTCAATGGTAGAACTCCAGCCTTCCAAGCTGATCACGTGGGTTCGATTCCCATCACCCGCTTTCATGAGTCTGTAGCTCAGTTGGATAGAGCAACGGCCTTCTAAGCCGTGGGTCGGGGGTTCGAATCCCTTCAGGCTCGTTTTTTATATATGGTGGGTATAGCGCAGCTGGTTAGCGCGCCAGATTGTGGCTCTGGAGGCCGTGGGTTCGAATCCCATTACCCACCCTATTATTTTGCCTAATAGATATGTGGTGAAGTAATTTAATTATATAAGGGTGTGTAGCTCAGGTGGTAGAGCACTTGACTTTTAATCAAGTTGTCCGGGGTTCGAATCCCCGCACGCTCACTATGCGGATGTGGCGGAATTGGCAGACGCGCTAGATTTAGGTTCTAGTGTCTACGACGTGCAGGTTCAACTCCTGTCATCCGCAGTTCTTTTAAGGATTGACAAGCATAACAAGATATGATAAAATATTTTTGTTATGAGTTACAAAATCATATAACACTTACGGGGTGTGGCTCAGCTTGGCTAGAGCGCTTGATTTGGGATCAAGAGGTCGCAGGTTCGAATCCTGTCACCCCGACTATAAGCGGGTGTAGTTCAATGGTAGAACTCCAGCCTTCCAAGCTGATCACGTGGGTTCGATTCCCATCACCCGCTTTTTAATTTTATAGGTAACCTATAAGATTTGAGTCTGTAGCTCAGTTGGATAGAGCAACGGCCTTCTAAGCCGTGGGTCGGGGGTTCGAATCCCTTCAGGCTCGTTTTTCTATATCTGTATATATTATATAGAAGTAACACATATGGTGGGTATAGCGCAGCTGGTTAGCGCGCCAGATTGTGGCTCTGGAGGCCGTGGGTTCGAATCCCATTACCCACCCTGATCATTAAATTTTAATGATGATGGGCTATCGCCAAGTGGTAAGGCACAGCACTTTGACTGCTGCATTCGCTGGTTCGAGTCCAGCTAGCCCAGTTCTTGATAATTATATAAGGGTGTGTAGCTCAGGTGGTAGAGCACTTGACTTTTAATCAAGTTGTCCGGGGTTCGAATCCCCGCACGCTCATTGTTGTAAGAGATATGATTTTAGAGAGATCTAGGATCATGTCTCTTTTTTGATGTATGGAAATATGCTATCATTAAATTAACAAAGCAAAGAAGAAATATTATGTACGCATTCGTACCTATAAGAAAGTTGGATTCAAAAATGTCTATTCAAAATGGCTGAATGTAAAATCGGCAAAAACAAAGTAAGAACCAGTACTAAAAACACAAAAATGGCTGTATCTGCGGGAATTAAGTAGACACAGCTATTTTTGTATAAAAATACTTGACAGGAATACCAATACTTGATATACTATTCAAGCAGTCGACAAGAAAACAAATGCTTGTTGTTTTGCAATATGCGGATGTGGCGGAATTGGCAGACGCGCTAGATTTAGGTTCTAGTGTCTACGACGTGCAGGTTCAACTCCTGTCATCCGCAGTATTTTTTTGTCTAACAAAGAAAATTAAAATGAAAAAAGTTCTTGACAATCATAACAGAACATAGTAAAATATATTTTGTTGTGAGCGACAAAAACACATAACACTTACGGGGTGTGGCTCAGCTTGGCTAGAGCGCTTGATTTGGGATCAAGAGGTCGCAGGTTCGAATCCTGTCACCCCGATTATAAGCGGGTGTAGTTCAATGGTAGAACTCCAGCCTTCCAAGCTGATCACGTGGGTTCGATTCCCATCACCCGCTTTTTAATTTTATAGAAATTCTATAAAGTTTGAGTCTGTAGCTCAGTTGGATAGAGCAACGGCCTTCTAAGCCGTGGGTCGGGGGTTCGAATCCCTTCAGGCTCGTTTTTCTATGTTTAAACATATTTTGATAGATAGAAGCAATACAATTACGGTGGGTATAGCGCAGCTGGTTAGCGCGCCAGATTGTGGCTCTGGAGGCCGTGGGTTCGAATCCCATTACCCACCCTGTTATTTTACTTATTTTAGCTAAAAGACAATAATATATGGGTGTGTAGCTCAGGTGGTAGAGCACTTGACTTTTAATCAAGTTGTCCGGGGTTCGAATCCCCGCACGCTCACTATTTTAAGAAGAGACAGAGTTTTAAAGAATTTAGAACTCTGTCTTTTTTTATATCATAGGAAATTTTACCAAAAAAGTAAAAAACATATTGAATATACAAAAAGAAACGAATATACTAAATATATACATATGATCAATTGAAGGGAGGAAATACGTATGAAAAAATTACTCACAAGGCTGTTCATTGCAATGCTGATATTGACATTTACTCCAACAATGAACACTCAGGCAAAGGCAAAGATCAAATTGAACAAAACAAAGATTTCTTTACAAAGAGGGAAAACTTACACCTTGAAAGTAAAAGGAACAAAGAAAAAAGTAAAGTGGTCAAGCAACAAGAAAACGATCGCAACTGTAACAAGAAAAGGAAAAGTTACAGCCCAAAAGCCAGGAACAGCAGTGATCACAGCCAAGATCGGAAAGAAGAAATACAAATGTAAAGTAAAAGTATGGAAGAAAACAACAAAGAAACCGACAAAGACTAATACAGAGCCGAATCCGATAGGGACAAGAGTCAATCCGGCTGATCCAAGAACAGGAATCACATTAGATACAACAGGAGGAACCGTTTACTTCAAACTGACAGAAACTTTAAAGGGACAAGAAGCAGAAAACCGATTATTACAGATGAATCAATCATTAGAAGAAATCAAACAAGGAGAATATGAACATACAGGAACAACCTTAGTACTGTTTGTTTATGATGTGCAGGCTGTGAATGGGTTTGCTGCTTATCCATTAAATGGTCTGGATATCATCAATTCCTATGCACTATATGATGGAACATGCTCGAAAAATATAAAGAATATAGAAAGTTTCTATTTATCAGAAGGTTATGAAGCAATGATACCAACAAATCTGAATTTATATACAGGAGCAAGCAGTAAAATGTACGAAGCTCTCTGGGTTCCAGATGAAATGACCTCATTTAGTAACCAGCTATATACAAGAAAACTTGCACCATATTGGGTAAAATATCAATTTTAACATAATATAGCATCATTTATATACAAACAATCTGCTATAGCCAAAAACTATATCGAACTAAAAGAAATACATATTTTACAAAATCCTAATACACTGTTATACTAGACTCAATCAGTTGAAACAATACAATATAAATAACAAAAATAATAGAAAGAGTATGAGGTGAAAAGTATGAGAAAAGGAACATTAAAAAAAGCATTAGCATTAGCACTGACAGGAGCAGTTTTAGTCGGAGCATTCGCAGGATGCGGAGCAAAGAAAGATAGCGGTGATAAAAAAGAAACAAAGAAGATCGTTATTGGAGCAAGTCCATCTCCACATGCTGATATCTTAAAAGTAGCGAAGAAAGAATTAAAGAAAGAAGGATACGAATTAGAAATTAAAGAATACTCTGATTACGTACAGCCAAATACAGCACTCGAATCTGGAGATTTAGATGCAAACTATTTCCAGCACAAACCATATTTAGATGACTTCAACAAACAAAAGAAGACACATTTAGTATCCGCTGGAACAATCCATTATGAACCATTTGGAATCTTCCCAGGAAAGACAAAGGCATTAAAAGCATTAAAGAACGGTGCAACAGTTGCAGTTCCTAACGATACAACAAATGAAGCAAGAGCGTTATTATTGTTACAGGATCAGGGACTTATCAAATTAAAAGACGGAGCAGGATTAACAGCAACAAAGAAAGATATCGTAGAGAATAAAAAAGATTTAGCAATCAAAGAAATCGAAGCGGCTCAGATTCCAAGATCATTAAAAGATGTTGATATCGCAGTTGTGAATGGAAACTATGCTTTAGAAGCAGGATTAAAAGTCAACAAAGATGCATTAGCAACAGAAGATGCTGATTCTATCGGAGCTAAAACATATGGAAATGTTGTAGCAGTGAAAAAGGGAAATGAAAAAACAGATGCAACAAAAGCACTGATCAAAGCTCTAAAGAGTGATACAGTGAAAAAATATATCAATGACAAATATGATGGAGCTGTTGTACCTCTGTTCTAAGAGCAGAAGATTGCTATAAACCATAAATAATTTATGGAAGTAACAAGAAATTATTGAAAAAATCAACTGAAATTGTTATGATTAAGCTATTGTCTGTCAGGAAAACTGATAGGCGATAGCTTATCTGATTTTACAGGATAAGAAGAAAGTCCGATGAAGTGATCAAAGGACAATGAAAAATAAGAAAGGATAAAGTCATGATTGAATTAAAAAATATAGATGTTACCTTCCAAAATGGCAGTCATGAATTCAAAGCAGTTGATAATGTAAGCTTAAAGATCAACAAAGGAGAGATTTTTGGAATCGTAGGACCAAGTGGTGCTGGAAAGAGTACTCTGGTACGTGTGATCAATTTGTTACAGAGACCAACGAATGGAGAAGTGATCATTGAAGGATCAGATATTACGAAGTTTAACCGAAAGCAATTAAGAAAAACAAGATTGAATATTGGAATGATCTTCCAGCATTTTAATCTGATCAGTGGATCAACGATCGCTGAAAATGTTGCATTTTCATTGTATGCCAATAACTATCCAAAGGATAAGATCAAAGACAGAGTGAAAGAACTCTTAGAGATCGTACATCTTCCAGAAAAAGCAGATGCATATCCAGCAAACTTAAGTGGAGGACAGAAACAAAGAGTTGCGATTGCAAGAGCATTGGCGAACAATCCAGATATCTTGTTATGCGATGAAGCAACCTCCGCATTGGATATTGAGAATACAGAAGAAATCGTGGAATTATTACGAGAGATCAATGAAAAAACACATATCACGATCGTATTTATCACACATGAGATGGATGTAGCAAAGAAATTATTTGATCGTATTGCATTTATGGAAGATGGAAAGCTGAAAGAAGTTACAGATATCTATTCTGCCTTTGCAAATCCTAAGTCAGATATTGCAAAGAGTCTGGTACAACGCGTATTAAATGTAGAGGTTCCAGAGGGATTAAAAGCAAAAACAAATGAAGAGATCCTTCGTTTAAGTTATACAGGAGATGATTCTTATGATCCTGTGATCAGTGTTGCTTCTAAGAACTATGATATTACAATGGATATCATCAATGGGAAAGTCGATTACATCAGGAATAAACCATTTGGTATGTTGATCGTAATCCTTAGAGGAGAAGATGCAGAACGTAAGAAAGCATTAGAATACATTAGTAAGAATGTATATAAATTAGAGAGGTTAGGAGGAAGATAATATGAATGAAACATTAGAGATCATCCAGTCAGAATTTGCCCAAGCATCTTTTGAGACCTTTGAGATGGTATTGATCTCCATGATCGCAGCAGCAATCCTTGGAACGATCTTAGGACTAGTATTACATTTGGCATCGAATCCGATTTTTTATAAAAACAGGGTAGTTAATGGCATTACAGGAACGATCATCAATGTGATCAGGTCTTTGCCATTTATCATTTTGATCATTGTATTACAGCCGTTGGCAAGACTGGTTGTAGGAACAAGTATCGGACCAATCGCAGCATCTGTATCTTTGGCAATCGCAGCAATCGCATTCTATGCAAGACTTGTGGAAGGTGCATTTAGTGAGGTTGATAAGGGTGTGATTGAAGCAGCGGTTGCAACAGGAGCAAGTATGCCTCTTATTATTCGTAAGGTTTTATTTGTAGAAGCAACACCAGCACTGGTTCGTGCTTTAACTGTAACTTTTGTTAGTGTGATTGGATATTCAGCAATGGCTGGAGCTGTTGGAGGCGGTGGAATTGGTAATCTTGCGATCATGTATGGATATAACCGCTATCAGACAGGAGTATTATTAGTAACAGTTGTTGCACTTGTCATCATTGTTCAGGTTGGACAATGGATCGGAGATAAGATCGCACTGAAGCTTACAAGAAAATAAGATCAGCCAAAATATAAAACAAAAATAAGAATTTTTCATATCAAAATAAATATTTTCTTTTCTTCTGGACAGAATATAAGTATCAAGATGTTAAAGAGAAAAGGAGATACAAGATGAAAAAGACGTTAAAACTTACGAGTCTTTTGTTTACACTGATCCTTGCAGTATCCGTTGTATTTACTGGATGTGGCAACGGCAGAAAGGATTCTACGACAAAAGGAACAACAGAAAATAATAATGCATCAGCTACAACGGAAGATAATCTGGTAGACGATGCTGAGGATGCCGTTGATGATGTGGCAGATGGAGTTGGAGATGCGGTAGATGATATCGCAAATGGTTTTGATAACTATGACGATGCACATGATTATTTATTAAACCGTCTGCAAAATGACGATAAAGATGGTAAGTATGAAGTTCGAAATGAGACAAAAGACGAACAGGAATACAGGGATGGAGCCAGTGGATATCATTTTGAAATCTATGATACATCCGATGATTCTGGGAAGAAATACGGAGATTTCTATGTAGATAAAGATACAGGAAAGATCTACAAACGAAATACAAAAACAGAGAAATTAGAAGAATATAAGAAATAAAAAGAAGGCACAGGGGTGTTAATCCTGTGCCTTCTTTAATGCATTTTTGATCGCTTGTTTTAATAATGTATACGTATACTGGCTTTGCCCGTCAAATTTGATATCATCAATATTTTGAACTTTTGGAAGTTGTTTATTGATCTCATTTAGAGAAGGTTCGATCAGAGGATACATTGTTTTGATCGATTTATTTAAATGTTTTAAAGAAACCGATCTTGCTTTGCCGTCCTTTACCGTGACCGAAAGTTCTAATTCGTTTTCTCCAAGTTTTAATGGAGAAGAATAGACACCTTGTGTGTAACCGGAAGTTTCTTTTGTTTTCTTTGATTTATGGGAAGGAACAAACATAAAGATTAAAAGTAAGATCAAAAGTATTCCAAGTAAGATAAAGATTCCGGTGTAAATAAGTTCCCGTGCTTTTAATACGACAATTTTCGTTTTTGATGACATAGTTATCCTCCTAAAAGATTCTATCTATAGTTTATGAATGGAATGAGATATTTAGAACATCTTTACGGAAAATAAAGGATAAGATATAATGATAGAAAATGGAGGAAATGATATGGCATTACAGTTTATACTAGGGTCTGCGAGATCCGGAAAAACAGATTTTATTTATGATCAGATGATCAAAGACTCCATGGAACACGAAGATGAGGAGTTCTTTTTTATTGTGCCGGACCAGTCAACGCTAAATGCACAAAAACAACTGGTCACAAGACATCCACGTCATGGAACGTTTAACATTGATGTGGTGGGATTTTTCAGATTAACTTATCGTGTATTCGAAGAATTATCATATATTCCGAAAGACCTTTTGGAAGATGAAGGAAAATCTATGGTGATCCGAAAGATTATGGAGCAGCATAAAGAAGAATTAAAAGTATTTGCGTCCAGCATGAAAAAACAGGGATTTATTGATGAATTAAAATCTTTTTTTGCAGAGGTCTATCAGTATGACGTGTCCATGGAAGATTTAAAGAAGATTACAGATGGGATGAAAGAAGAAGGATTACGCTCAAAGATGGAAGATATTCTTCTTGTGATGGAGAATTTTGAAGATTATATCAAGGAACGGTACTTGATCTCTGAACAATTGTTAGATGTTCTGGCACAGAAAGTGGAACGATCAGAGAAATTAAAGAATGCAACATTTTATCTTGATGGATTTACAGGATTTACACCGATCCAGAGAAAAGTTCTGGAAAAGTTATTAAAGATCGGGAAAAATGTATATGTTGGATTGACTTTAGATGGACGTTATGTGAGAAGTCAGTACCATGAATACGAACTATTCGCCATGTCAAAGAAAGAAAAATATGAACTGATCAAACTTGCGCAGGATGCAGGAACTCCGGTGATGCCAGATATCATCTGTTGGCCGGATGAGAGAGATTCTAAGGAATTACGCCATCTGGAGCAGAATATCGAGCGTTATCCATATGAGATATACAAGGATGAACCAGAAGATATTAAAATCCGTTGTTTTATGAATCCAAGGCAGGAAAGTAGAACAGTGGCAAATGAGATTGAACGATTTGTGAGGGAAGAAGGATATCGATATAAAGATATTGTTGTATTAACAGCGGATCTTGACAGCTATCAAAATGAATTGGAAAAAAGTTTTAATGATCTGCATATTCCATATTTCGTAGATGTGAATCGAAAACTGTTAAATAATCCATGTATAGAAACACTCCTTTCTGTTCTGAAGATGATCCAGAAAGATTTTTCATATGATATGGTATTTCGTTATTTAAAATCAGGTTTCTCGAATTTTACAATGGAAGAAGCAGATTTTCTGGAAAATTATGTGCTGGCTTGTGGAATTCGTGGATTTGCCAGATGGAACCGCCCATTTGCATCTAAGTTATTTTCTGATGAAGATGTTGGAAGAGCGGAAGCCTTAAGGATTCGTTTTATTGAGGAAGTTGGAACATTAAAAACTGGATTAAAGCGAAGAGGCAGTACGGTCAAGAGAAAGCTTATCTATCTATATGAATTTCTGGAAACATTGGATGTTGAAGGAAAGATGGTAAAGAAACAGGAGATGTTTGAGGCGTCAGGAGATCTCATTGCGGCAGCAACCTATGCAAAGGTTTATGAACAGGTCATTGACCTGTTAGAACAGATGGCAGAGATTTTGGGAGAAGAAAAGCTTTCTTATGATGACTTTTTAAGTGTTTTGGAAAGTGGACTGGAAGAGATGCAGATTGGTGTGATCCCGCCAAGTCTTGATCAGGTCATGATCGGTGATATGAAACGAACGAGAACCGAAGAAGTAAAAATCTTATTTTTCCTAGGTATCAATGAAGGTGTGATTCCTGCAGCCAATGGCGGTGGAGGGGTTGTCAATGACCATCAAAGAGAAGTGCTTGAAACCTATGGAATAAATCTGGCGCCTGGCATCAAACAGTCTGCCTATATGGAACAGTTTTATTTGTATCTTACGGTGTCAAAACCAACCGATCGTTTGTATTTATCCTATCGCATGATGGATGCAGCAGGAAATAATAACCGTCCGTCCTATTTTATTGAAAGGATTCAACGCATTTTTCCAAAATTAAAGGTTACGATGCAGGAAGAAGAAGTGCAGACGGGCTATACAAGGGAAGAAGCGTTAGATCAGATGATTCTTTGTCTGCAGGAGATGGAATTTGATGAAAGAGACGATGATCCGGAGAAAATGAAATGGATGCAGACGTTATATCATGCTTTAAAAGAGTTGGAACCTGTGGGTGATTATGTAGATGCAAGATTTTACACCAATCAGGCATTGCCATTGAGCAAGGAACTGATCCATGATCTGTATGGGGATACGATTTCAGGAAGTGTAACAAGAATGGAGAAATTTGCCGGTTGTGCATTTTCTCATTTTATGCAGTATGGATTAAGGCTTCGAAAACGTCTGGTGCATGAAATCCTGCCGACCGATATGGGAAAAGTTTTTCATAAGACGATGGAATTAGTTGGAAAGCGGAGTGATTGGAAGTTTGCGGATGATACATCAAGAGATGAATTTGTAGAACTGATGGTCGAGCAGGCAGTTACGGATATCCAAAAAGAATTGTTTGAGAGCAGCCACAGAAATGAATATGTCCTGGAGCGGATGAAACGAATCTCTAAACGAGCGGTATGGGCGATGGAACAACATATCAAGAGGGGTGATTTTACACCAGAAGAATATGAGATTGCCTTTGGAGAGGAAAATCATTTAGATTCCATGACGTTTGCTTTAGAAGATGGAGAGAAAATGTTCTTTTCTGGAGTGGTTGACCGTATGGATAGTATAGAAGATGATGAAAATAAATATTTAAAGATCATCGATTACAAATCAGGTAAACAGAAGTTTGATTTTGCCAAGATTTTTCATGGATTGCAGATGCAGCTGATCATTTATATGAATGCAATGATGGAATTATACGAAAAGAAAACAGGAAAGCGGGTATATCCGGCAGGAATGTTTTATTTTCATTTGGATGATCCGATCGTCAATGTAGAACACGAGAATGAGGCGGAAGATAAGATTTTAAAAGATCTTAAGATGAGTGGCGTCGTCAATGAAGATTTTCAGTTGATCGATCATATGGAACATACGGGATCAGAAGGATATCTGACACTGCCGGTTCGTGCAACGAAGAATGGATATGACAAGAGATCTTCTGTTTTAAATACAACACAGTTGTTCAATCTGGGAAGAATTGTGGAAAAGAAAATGACAGAGCTTGGAAATTCATTGATGCATGGAGATATTTCTATAAAGCCATATGAATATGAAGGAAGAAAACCTTGTGAGTATTGTGAGTTTAAGAATATCTGCGCCTATGAAGATGGTGTTGATCAGGTAGAGAAGATTAAGAAAGTATCACTAGAGGAGGGAAAACATGCCTTGGACCAAACAACAGCAGAAAGTCATTGATCAAAGAGATGCCGACATCTTAGTATCTGCTGCGGCAGGTTCTGGAAAGACGGCGGTACTGGTAGAACGTATTATACAAAAGATCACGGACGAAAAACATCCGATCGATGTGGATCATCTGCTTGTCGTGACATTTACGAAAGCAGCAGCAGGGGAGATGAAAGAAAGGATTATGGCGGCACTTGATGAAAAGGTGCGGGAATTTCCAGGAAATCAGCATTTTGTTAAGCAGCTGTCATTGATCCACAAGGCACAGATCACAACGATCCATAGTTTTTGTATGAATCTGATCCGTGATTATTTTTATGTGCTTGGTATTGATCCGAATACAGCACCGGGGGATGAAGGAAGATTATCTGCAATAAGAAAAGAAATATTGGATGATCTGTTGGAAGAAGCTTATGAGAAAAAAGAAGAAGATTTTATCAATCTGATCGAATCTTATTCTCCAGGAAAAAATGATAATATCATCAGTGAATATATTTTAAAGTTATATGAAAATGCAAGAAGCCACAGAGAACCAGAAAAATGGCTTGATCAGGCAGAAGAAAATATTTCAGTAGAGACAAAAGAACAGTTTGATCAGGCACCATTTATGAAGATCATCTTAAGAGATGCAAGATTTTCGATAGATGGTGCATATGATACGATTCAGGAAGCATTAGAACTGGCACTTTCTCCTGGTGGACCATATTTTTATGAAAAAACACTGCGAAAAGATTTAGAGATCATCATAAAGATCAAAGAAGCACAGACATTTTCTGAATTATGTGAAAGCTTTGTAAAGATGGAGAAACCACGACTTTCTGGACGTAAGAAAAAAACAGATGAGATTGATGAAATGCTTCAGGATCAGTGTAAGTATGAAAGAAATCAGGCGTACAATCTGCTTGATGATCTGAAAGCAGCATATTTTTATGAAAATGAGTCAGAAATTTTTCATGAATTAAGAAAGATCAAAAGTCCATTAAAAGGATTGATCGGTCTGACGAGAGAATTTATGATCCGTTATGATGAGAAAAAGAAGAATGAAAATATCATGGATTTCGATGATATGGAACATTTTGCGCTGGAACTTTTGATCGATCATTATGATGAGGAAGGCAATCCAGTGCCAAGTAAGATCGCAAGAGAAAAGTCCGATGGATACGAAGAAATCTATATCGATGAATATCAAGACAGTAACTATATTCAGGATGCGATCTTAAGGAGTGTATCCAAAGAATCCGAAGGCGGTCATAATATGTTTATGGTAGGGGATGTTAAGCAGAGTATTTATAGTTTCCGACTGGCAAGGCCAGAGCTGTTTCTTGAAAAATATCATGGATATCAGCAAAAGGGGGAAGAATATCAGCTCATTGAGCTCCGTAATAATTTCCGAAGCCGCAGTGAGGTCCTTACATTTGTCAATGACGTGTTTTACCAGATCATGCATGAAGATCTTGGAAATATCGAATATACTCAAAATGTTGCTCTTGTTCCAACGATGGAATTTGAACAGGGATGTGATGCACAGACAGAACTGTTACTGTTAGAATCTAATGAAGTCAAAGACTCGGAAGAAGACGCAGTTGTTTTGGAAGCCAGAATGATCGCAACAAGGATTCATGAGATGATCGATGGAGAAGATCCAATGATGGTCACTGGAAAAGATGAAGAAGGCAATATGATTTTAAGAAAAGCCCAATACAGTGATATCGTTATTTTGCTTCGTTCTATGAAGACAAATGCGGAAGTGATCCAGAAAGAATTGATGAATGCGGGAATCCCAGCATTTGCAAATAATCAGAAAGGGTATTTTGATACGGTGGAGATCCGCACGTTATTAAGTTTATTGTCTGTAGTTGATAATATATATATGGATATTGATCTTGCAGCTGTCTTAAGGTCTCCAATGATCGGGATGTCAGAGGAAGAACTAGGACGATTAAAGGTAGATGGAGAAAAAGATTCTATCTATGAATGTCTTTGTGAGACGAAAGATAAGATGGAAAAATCAAAGAAAGCACTGGAATTGCTTGATTTGTTACGGGATGCCAAGACATATCTGCCATTAACACAGTTGATCTGGCTGGCTCTGGAAAAAAGTGGGTATTATCATTATGCAGGAGCCATGCCGCAAGGAAAGAAACGACAAGGAAATATCCTGATGCTCGTTGAACAGGCAAAAGCTTTTGAAAGCAGCCAGATTAAGGGATTGTTTCATTTTGTGCGGTTTATCGAACAGTGCAGGGAATACGATATGGATTATGGAGAGGCAAATACGATGAGCGAAGATCAGGATCTGGTCCGTATTTCCAGTATCCATAAAAGTAAGGGATTGGAATATCCGATTGTTTTTGTATCAAAGATCCATCAGAAATTTAATTTAAGGGATGGGAATGGAAGTATGATCTTCCACGGAGATTATTTTATCGGAGCAGATCATGTTGATCCCGTTTATCGTACAAGAAAGAAGACGATCTTAAAGAATCTGATCAAAAATCAGATGACAAGAGAGTCTTTAGGAGAAGAATTAAGAGTTCTTTATGTTGCAATGACAAGAGCAAAAGAAAAACTGATCTTGACTGGGATCAAGAAAGATGATATTGACTGGAATGCAAAAGGAGAGGTCACAGCAATTGATCGTTTGAGCGGAAGGAGTTATTTTGACTGGATCAAAAAGGCACTTCCGATGATTCCAAAACAGGATTATCGATTGAAGCTCTATACTCTGGAAGATCTTTTGTGGCAGCAGGAAGGAAATGAACTTCTTCATGAGATGAACCGCCATATCTTCTATGAACGTCTAAATGATCAGATTCCAAACGAAAATGTAAAAGCGCTGAAAGAGAGTTTTGCATATCATTACCGCAATGAGGCAGAGACAAAAGGTCGTTTAAAATATTCTGTATCAGAGATCAAACGTATGAGTCAGGCAGCAGATACTGAGGAAGTGATGTATTCATCTGTTTTTATGGAGAAAGAAAAAAGGATACCATCATTTGTCAAGAAAACTGAAAAGATTTCAGCGGCATCCAAAGGTACGATCATTCACAAAGTTTTTGAATTACTAGATTTTTCCAAAGACTATACAATGAAAAGTTTAAACGAAGATATCGAAAGATGGATCTCTCTTGGAAAATTAAAAAAAGAATATGAAAAAGTAATCTATCGAAAAGAAATCCTCGCTCTGACGAGATCAGAACTTGGGAAGAGGATGAAAGAGGCAGCACAGAAGAAACTGCTTTATAAAGAACGGCAGTTTGTGACGGGAATTCCATTTTCTGACATGAACAAAGATGCAAAAACGGATGATTTTGTTGTTGTTCAGGGAATTATTGATGTATATTTTGAGGAAGAAGATAAAATTATTTTGGTAGATTATAAAACAGACCGGGTCAGAGAAGGGGAAGAGGATATTTTGATCAGACGTTATCGTGCACAGATGGAATCTTACCAACAAGCATTGGAAAAGATCACAGGAAAGTGTGTAAAAGAAATTTACATTTATTCTGTAACCCTGCAAAAAACAATTCCCGTGCATGTATGAAATTTCTGATTTGTCATATTCTAAGAATAGAAAATGACAAATCAGAAAGGAAGAAGATCATGCCAAAGGAAAAGGATTTTATAGAAAAGACATTCGAAGAAATGAATGAGATGGAACGGTTAAAATATGAAACTGCTGCAGAACTTGGTCTGCTTGATCAACTAAAGAAGAGTGGATGGAAGTCATTATCAGCCAGTGAAACAGGAAGATTAGGCGGGATCATGAACCGTAAGATAAGAAAGCAGAAGGAAAGTCAGGAAAATACGAAAGGAAGTTAAAATGAACAAACCATGTTTTATCGCAGTGACAAATAGAAATCTATGTAAACGACCATTTTTTGATGTGATCGAGGATCTGTCAAAGAAAGATGTGAAAACGATCGTATTAAGAGAAAAGGATCTGTCAGAAGAAGAGTACTATGAGATCGCAGAGAAATGTAAGGAAATCTGTGACAGAAACGGTGCTTCCTTAACCATTCATAATTTTATCGATGTGGCAAGAAGACTTGGAATCAAGAAGATTCATCTTCCATATCCGGTATTTTTAAAAGAAGCGGGGAATCTGTCTGATTTTGAATCTGTCAGCACATCGATCCATAAGCCAGAAGAGGCGATAAAAGCACAGAAACTGGGGGTGGATTTTGTGTTTGCAGGACATGTCTTTGTGACAGATTGTAAAAAAGGTCTGCCACCAAGGGGACTTGAATTTTTGACGGATGTGGTAAATGCGGTCAAGATTCCGGTGTATGGAATTGGTGGAATTAATGAAGAAAATATTACAAAGATCATGGAATGCGGGGCAGCGGGAGGCTGCATGATGTCAGGATTCATGAAATAAAAATTGAAATTGAATGGTATCTATGTTAAGATGAAAAGAAGTAGCTTTTGAAGAAGGTAAGGACGTAAGATGAAGATAGCAGAACATTTAACAAAACCAATTTCAAAAATTCTTAAATTTTTACTTCGAAGACTGGTATTCGTGACCGTTGCGATCATTTTACAGATGATCTGGATGACCTATATGGTTGTGGTGATCGGAGAATATTCCAAAGCGATCGAATGGGTATTTCGCATATTTAGCATTACTGTTGTGATCTATATTGCGAATAAAGATGATAATCCGGCGTATAAACTTGCATGGACGATACCAATCCTTTTGTTTCCGATTTTTGGCGGATTTTTATATCTGGTCCTGGGAGATAAGCAGCCAGCGAAGAAGCTCCGTATGGAACTTGAACAGTCGATCGAGGATACAGAATTTCTGCTTGGACAGGATTATGGAGTGATGGAAAGATTGGAACAGGAAGATTATCAGGTCGCAGGACAGGCAAAGTATATAGATCAGTATGGTGGATATCCGATTTACGAGAATTCCGATGCGAAGTATTATCCATCGGGAGAGGCAATGTTTGAAGAACTGATCGAGGACCTTAAGAAGGCAAAGCATTATATCTTTATGGAATTTTTTATTGTTTCAAGAGGATATATGTGGGATACGATCTTGGAAGTTCTGAAAGACAGAGTCAATGATGGTGTTGAAGTACGTTTTATGTACGATGATGTAGGATGTGTGGATCTGCTCCCTTATAAATATTACAAAGAGCTTGAGCGGTTTGGGATCATGGCGATGCCATTTAATCCGATCAAACCATTTGTTTCAACAGCATGGAACAACAGAGATCATAGAAAAGTAGTTGTGATCGATGGGCATACAGCATATACTGGTGGATTGAATTTATCTGATGAATATATTAATAAGGTTGAACGTTTTGGATATTGGAAAGATGCCGGACTTAAGGTGACGGGAGATGCAGTGTGGAATTTCACTGTTATGTTTTTGCAGGTATGGAATGCGATCCGTAAGACAGATGAAGGATATGGAGCCTTTCTGCCACATAAGCATTATGAAGATGCCTTTAAAGGAAAGGGATTTATACAACCTTATGCCGATAATCCATTAGATCATGAGATTGTTGGAGAAAATGTATATTTAAATATCATTAATACTGCAAATCATTATGTTTATATTTACACCCCATATCTGATCATTGACAACGAGATGACAACAGCTCTTTGCCTTGCTGCCAAAAGAGGAGTTGATATAAAGATCGTAACTCCTGGAATTCCAGATAAGAAGTTAGTATTCTTATTGACACAATCTTATTATAAGCAGTTGGTGGAAGCTGGAATTCATATTTATGAATATACTCCTGGGTTTATTCATGCAAAGTGTTTTGCAAGTGATGATAAGGTGGCAACAGTTGGAACGATCAACATGGATTATCGAAGCCTTTATCTGCATTTTGAAAATGGTGTTTTTATGTATAAGAATGATGCAGTTATGCAGTTAAAACATGATATGGAGAAAACATTTGAGATCAGCCAGAGGATTACAAAAGAGATGTGTCAAGGAAATTTAAGAAAAACATTGACGCAGAGTGTCTTACGATTACTGGCACCATTACTATAAGAGGATGAGATGGAAAGTTACAGAGATTTTGCAAGGGTGTATGATGAATTTATGGATCAGACCCCATATGATGAATGGCTTTTAAATATTTTAAATATATTCAAAGAATATAAGATTGATAAAGATGCACAGGTATTAGATCTTGGATGTGGGACAGGAAAGATGGCACGAAAGCTTGCAAGAGAAGGTTATCAGGTTACGGCTGTTGATAATTCTATGGATATGCTGGAGATCGCGGCTAGTGAAGAGGAGGATCATATTTTATATGTATTGCAGGACATGGTGTCATTAGAGCTTCCGCAGCAGGTAGATGCAGCGGTTAGTATCTGCGATTGTATGAATTATATTCTAGAGGAAGAAGATTTAAAAGAAGCATTCAGAAGAGTCAGAGAATTTTTAAAAGAAGATGGTGTGTTTGTATTTGATATGAACAGTCATTATAAGTATAAAGAGATCCTTGCGTGCAATACATTTGCAGAAGACCGTGAGGATGCGAGCTTTATCTGGGATAATTTTTATGATGAAGAAGAACGTATCAATGAATATCAGTTGAGCCTGTTTATTCAGAATGAGCAAGGTACATATAACAAGTACGAAGAATTACATTTACAGAAAGCTTACGAACAAGAAGAGGTTGTAAGCTTTCTTTATGAAGCGGGATTTTCATCCGTGCGTGTTCTGGATGCAGAGACAATGGATGAAGTTAAAGAAGATACACAAAGATTATATTATATTGCAAATTGAAAGGAAAAAAGATGAACGATTATATTATCAGAGGAACAGCAGCAAATGACCAGGTTCGTTTTTTTGCTGCATATACAAAAGATGTCGTGGAGACAGCAAGACAGAAACATAATACAAGTCCGGTAGCAACGGCAGCACTTGGAAGATTATTAACAGCCGGAGCTATGATGGGAAGTATGTGTAAGAATGACAGTGATGTGATCACATTACAGATTCAGTGCAGTGGACCGATCGGTGGGTTGACAGTAACAGCTGATTCTAAGGCAAATGTGAAAGGATATGTAAATAATCCAGATGTGATGCTTCCTCCAAGTAAAGAAGGAAAATTAGATGTTGGGAAAGCATTAGATCTAGGTGTTTTGACAGTGATTAAGGATATTGGATTAAAAGAGCCTTATTCAGGACAGACACATTTAGTATCTGGAGAGATCGCAGAAGATTTAACATATTATTTTGCGGCAAGTGAGCAGATTCCAACATCTGTAGCACTTGGAGTTTTAATGAACAAAGATAACACGGTTCGTCAGGCAGGTGGATTTATCATTCAGATGATGCCATATGCAGAGGAAGAGACGATCAGTAAGTTAGAGAAGAAGATCGCAGAATTCAAATCCGTAACTTATGCATTAGAGCATGAACATACACCAGAGAAGATGATGGAGGATCTCTTAGGTGATATGGATATGAAGATCTATGAGAAAGTTCCAACACAATTTCATTGTAACTGTTCCAAAGAGAGAGTAGAAAAAGCAGTGATTTCTGTTGGAAAAAAAGAGATTCAGAACATGATCGATGATGGAGAGCCAATTGAAGTAAACTGCCATTTCTGTAATACACATTATCATTACAGTGTGGATGATCTTAAGAGAATGTTAAATGAGGCAACAAGATAAGCCGTTTTAAATGTGGAGAATCCTGCTTTGCAGGATTCTTTTTGAATAATGGAGGAAAACTGATGAGAACAGCGAAGAATATACTTTTGTTTGTCTTCATACTGATCATAAGTTTGAATGTAACAGTACATGCACAGGAGAATGGAGAGAAGACAGAAAATCCGGTCAAGGTAACACAGGAATCTGAGAATGATAAAGATGTGCCGTTTACGAATAGTAAAGGAGAGACAGTATATACATTGTCTGCAACTACAAGGGACAGAGAAGGTGCGATCATGATGCCGAAAGACCGTATTTTATGTCTTACTTCGGAGACGGTTGATCTAAGTGATATCGAAGTTTTGATCGACGATTCAAATGAACAGGCCAAAAAGGATCTTGAGGTTGAGCTTATATCTGCGTCTAAGAATACCGCAAAGATTTGTGTGAATTTTTCGAATCGGTATGTTTCGACTGATTTAAACTGGGATGGGAAGATTCTTGTAAAAAAAGGCAATGACGTGATCAGGGAGATTGCGATCGCTTATATGACACCATACATAAGAGATGTGCATGATACAGGATTTCAAACGTTAAGTTCATGGTCTGGTACATGGGGCGTTTTAGATGGAGAGCAATATCGCTCCTCTGGGATTATTGATGTGTATCAGGATAATGCACAGATTTCTTTTACCTATCAGTCACAAGGAAATCAGGGAGTGAAAGCATTTCATTTATACCAAAGTGGGAATTATACATTTTCGGATGGATCATACGATATCAAGGCTCAGAATCAAGGTATCAAGGCTTATAATACAGTGAATATCCGTCTGAAACCAACTTATATCAAGCAGTTAAAAGAAGAACTGGTCAATGACCTGTATCAATACAGTTTAGATACAAAGCAGTGTGTGTTCGATGATCTGATGATTGAATATGAAGACGGATGTATCATCGGAGAAGTCACAGATTTTGTGAGACTAGGACATCAGGCAACGATCAAGCCGTTAGATAAGATGACATTAAAGGCAAATATAAAATCTACATCAAAGATTTTTCTTCAGTGGAAGAAACTTGATCGTGTCAGTGGTTATGCGATCTATCGTTATGATTCTGGGAAACAGCGATATGAAAAGATAAAAACAGTTTCAACACAGGAGACTTCCTATACAGATTCTAAGTTAAAATCTGGGAAGACATATTATTATAAAATTGTGCCATATCGTTCCATTACATATACAAATGCTGGAAATTTATGCAAGGTTGTGAATGGTTCATCTTCCAATATCGCAAAATGTATCACAAAACCGGGGAAACCAGTGATAAAGGCAAAGAGATTGGGAAGAAGAATAAAAGTAAAGATTAAAAAAGTAAGCGGAGCCAGTGGATATAAAGTATATTTAAGGAAGGGAAAGAAAGGCCGGTATAAAGTTGTTAAAACATATAAAGGCAATCGGCCCCGTACGTATAAGAGTCGAAAGTTAAAAAGAAAAAAGATGTATTATGTGAAAGTACGTGCATATAAAACATATCAATCCAAGAAATACTTTGGAAAATATTCAAAAACGAAAAAAGTCAAAATTCCAAAGAAGTGATGATGTGAGAAAAAAGACAGATGAGGTGATTCTTCTCATCTGTCTTTTTCGATTTACGAATTATTCTTTTTCGTCAGATTCTTCGGATGGAGTTTCTGTTTCTTGTGTTTCTTCTTCAGCTACGGATGGATCATCATCAGTATCTGTGATGTTGATAGAAACATAATCTCTGTCATCTTTTGATGGTTCAGGGAAAATCTCATCATCATCAAAAGAATCATCATCAAAAGATTCGTCATCGAAATCATCGTCAAAATCATCATCGGATACTTCTTTAATCTTTGCAATGATCGCTTTGATCTGATCACGGGCAACATATAAAATACCAGCAACGGTAGCGATGGCAGTGATCAGTTTAAAAAGGTCTTTTATGGTTTTCTTCATAACGAAAAACTCCTTTCTTTTTTATTATTATTATTTTATAATGAATCAAAAAAAAATGCAATGCAGGATTGACAAAATAAAATTTCATGATAAAATAAATTTATAAAATAAAACTTTGCAAAACATAGAGGAGGAATAGAGTGAAACGTTTATGTGCAAAAGCGGCACTTGATCTTGTGCCAGATCATGGGATTATCGGACTTGGTGGTGGAGAGACGATCAGTTATCTTGCAGAAGATATCAAAGAAGCTGAGAAAGATGTCAAAGTTGTGACACCATCAGATCATACAGCACAAGTATGTAAAAAGCTTGGATTAGAAATTGTTGATACCAAAGAAGTAAAAGAGATCGAAATTGCATTTGACGGGTGTGATCAGGTTGATTCTGATCTTGATGCATATAAAAGTGGAGGCGGAATTCACACATTAGAGAAGATTATTGCAAAGATGGCAAAAGAATATGTATTACTGGTCGATGAAACGAAAGTAACAGATAAGTTAAATAATAAAGTACCAGTTGTATTAGATATTATTCCAGAAGCAGTGAACTATGTGACAAGTCAGGTGGAAGCAATGGGTGCAACAGTGAAGAAACGTGATGAACATTTACTGGAAGTTTATTATGACACTTTACCAGAACTAGAAGAGATTGACAAAAACTTAAAGATGATCACAGGGGTGATCGAGACATCATTATTTTATCAGGTTGCAACAAAAGCATTGGTTGCAGGTGAAGAAGGAATCAGAGTGATCAAGTAGGAAAGAAGGAAAGATAAGATGAGTACATGGGGCATTTTAGGTTGTGGAACAATTGCGAATGAGATGGCAGCAACATTTCAGAAGATGGGACATGAAATTTACGGAGTAGCCAATCGTACACCAGAGAAAGCAGAAAAGTTTGCAGACAAATATGGAGTAAAACATGTTTTTAAAACATACGAAGAGATGCTGGCAGATGAAAATATCGATATCATTTATGTTGCAACACCACATAGTATGCATTATGAAAATATGAAGCAGGCAGTCAATGCAGGAAAGCATATCTTATGTGAAAAAGCGATCACAGTGAATGCAGCACAGTTAGAAGAAGTGCTGGAACTTGCTGAAGAAAAAGGTGTGGTAGTCAGAGAAGCAATGACAATTTCACATATGCCTTTATATAAGAAATTAAAAGAACGAATCAAAGAAGGTGCGATCGGTAATACAAAGATGGTACAGGTAAATTTTGGAAGTAACAAAGGTTATGATTCTACACAGAGATTTTTTGCATTAGAAGCAGCTGGCGGAGCTTTATTGGATATTGGAGTATATGCAACAGCATTTGCGAGAACATTTTTAAGTGAGATGCCAAATACGATTCTTACGACTGTAGAATATTTAGAGACAGGTGCAGATGAACAATCTGGGATCATTATGAAGAATACAAAAGGGGAGATGGTTGTTATGTGTCTGACACTTCGTGCAAAACAGCCAAAACGAGGAGTTGTGACAGGTGATAAGGGATATATTGAAGTATATGAATATCCAAGAGCATGCAAAGCAACGATCACCAATACGGCAACTGGAGAAGTTGAGACAGTTGAAGCAGGAAAGACAGAAGATGCTTTAAAATATGAGGTAGAAGCAATGGAAGCAGCGATCGAAGGAAACTTGGAGGATGATTGCCAGATCATTACAAAAGATACGATGCGAATTTTAACAAGTATTAAGACACAGTGGGGAATGAAATACCCATTTGAATAAGGATCTGAGATGATCATATAAGAATTTATCAAAAAGAAATGTGCCAAACACACATTTCTTTTTTTACTGGACGAAGCTTTTGCTATCAGTTATACTTAATAAGAATGAAGCAGGAAGGAGCGGTAAGATGATCCAGATTTATAAGAATTATGAAGGACATAAAGAGTTAGAAGAATTAGATCATATCGAATTGGAATCATGGGTGATGATCACAGATCCAACGATGGAGGAACTCATGAATATTTCGAGAGATTATAAGATTGATATGGATGATCTTAAGGCAGCACTGGATACGGAAGAACGTTCCCGACTGGAGAATGAAGATGATTATACAATGATTCTTGTGAATATTCCGGTTGTAGAGGAAGAGGAAGGAAAGAAATGGTATGAGACGATACCGCTTGGGATTTTTATTACTAATAAGATCGTCTTTACTGTTTGTTTGGAGCAGACGAATATCTTAAAACAATTTGTTGATGGACTGGTATCAAATTTTTATACATTTATGAAGACAAGATTTGTATATCAGATTCTTTACAATAATGCAGCGTTGTTCCTGTATTATCTGCGTGTGATCGACCAGAGAGCAAATCAAGTGGAAGATCTGTTGCATGAGACATATGAGAACAAAGACTTGATCCAATTGTATGATTTAGAGAAATGCCTAGTTTATTTTACAACAGCATTAAAATCAAATGAAGTAGTGTTGGAGAAATTAAGAAAACATATTGGCCTTAGACATTATGAAGAAGATGAAGAACTGTTGGAAGATGTCATCATTGAGAATAAACAGGCGATGGAGATGACGGATATTTATCATAATATCCTGCGAAGTACAATGTCTTTGTTTGGATCGATCATTGATAATAACCTGAATCAGGTTATGAAATTCTTGGCAGCGATCACGATTATTTTGGAATTACCAACGATGATCTCGGGATTGTATGGTATGAACGTCAATGGTGTTGGAATGCCGTTTGCGACGAAAGCATATGGGTTTGCAGCAATCTCGATTTTTTCTTTGATCGTCTGTTTGATCGCGGTGTATATTTTGAAGAAGAAACATATACTATAAGATATTGAAGAATCACACTAAGTGGTTCTTCATGTGTTTTAGGGCGTTTTTTTCCAGACGGCTGACTTGTGCCTGGGAAATGGCGATTTCGTCTGCAACTTCTGTTTGTGTTTTTCCTTCAAAGAATCGCATTTTGATAATATCATATTCTCGATCTGGAAGATGTTCCATTGCTTCTTTTAAGGCAATGGATTCCACCCAGCTATCTTCTTTGTTTTTTTTATCTTTTACCTGATCCATAAGGTAAAGAGTATCACCTCCATCCTGATAAACAGGTTCATAAAGAGAAAGAGGGGTTGCGATCGCATCAAGTGCAAATAAAACATCTTCTTTTTTCATATCGATTTCTTTTGCAATGACGTCGATCGTAGGCTCATGATTTAATTTTTTGGTAAGAACTTCTCTTGCATTGATCGCTTTATATGCGGTATCACGAAGAGAACGACTTACACGCATACTATGATTATCGCGAAGATAGCGTTTGACTTCACCAATGATCATGGGAACAGCATAAGTAGAGAATTTCACATTTAGATTCCGGTCAAAATTATCAATAGCTTTCATAAGACCGATGCAGCCAACTTGAAAAAGATCATCTGCATTTTCATTACTTCCTGAAAATCGTTGGATGATACTGAGAACAAGTCGTAGATTTCCTTTGATATAATGTTCTCTGGCAAGAAGATCACCTTGCTCGATCCGTTCAAATAAATCTTCTTTTTCTTCTTCAGAAAGTAAAGGGAGAGAAGAAGTGTTAACGCCACAGATTTCTACTTTTTTTCGTGCCATAATAAGTTCCTCCGTTTGTGATTCGTATAATAAAATCATGTACAGATCTGGTGGAATTTATACGTTGAAAAAAATGGAAGAGGAAATTGACTTATATTTTTTCAGGTGCTATGATGAGGATAAATACGATCAAAGGAGAGTAAAGATGAAGAAGATATTAGCATCGCTTATGATGGTTGGACTTATTTTTTGTCTTGGTGGATGCAACGTTCCATGGATGAAACAAAAGACAGAGAAAACGAAGGCTGCGAAAGTTATTCAGGCAGATAAAGTTGAAGGGACAATGAAAGGAATGAAATTAAAGGTTGGTGTATCGAATGATATGGCACCATTTTCATATTATGATAGTGAGCAGAAGAAGATCACAGGGTTTGATATTGATCTTCTTGATAAACTTAGTGAATATCTGGGCTTTGAATATGAATTATATCCAATGAATATGAAGAAATTAGAGCAAAAGATCAAGAACAAAGAATTAGATCTTGCAATCGCAGGAATTTCAATCACAGATGAAAGACAGAGAGAGTTTTCATTTACAGACACTTATTATGAAACATATCTTCAGATCGTGGTCAGAAAAGACAGCCAGATCACAGATCGTAAGGAGATTACAGAGAAGAAGGTCGGTGTTGTAGAAGGAACATCCAGTGCACAATATGCGGAGGATTATTTGTCAGAGGATAACAAGATCACATATTATAAAAACATTACAAAAGTATGGAACGATCTTGAAAAAGGAACGATCGATGCAACGATTTATGATACAACAGGAATCCAGAATTATATGCAAGAACACGCAGATAATACGAATCTTAGTGTGTTGAATGAACAACTTAATTCTGAGGAAAGTAATTATGGGATTATGTTTGTGAAGGGATACAAATATCTGGATCAGTTTAATGTAGCACTTCAGGTTCTCAATAATGATGGGACGTATCAGAAGCTTAAGGAGCAGTGGATCAAGACAAAAGAATAAAAGATAAGAAAATGGCAGGAACTATATGTAAGATGAAAAGTTCCTGCCATTTTGTTTGTTAAGAAAGGCTCTTGTAAGATTCAAAGTGTGAGTGTATGAAGCCATGCAGATTCTTCCTCGTTAAGGTGTGGAGAAAGTGTATCATATACGAACTGCTGGTAATCAGTTAACAATTGTTTTTCTTTTTCGTTAAATAAAGAAAGGTCAACACCGTCAAGATCGATCGGTACAAGTGTCAGGGGTTCGAAATGAAGGAAAGCACCGTATTCATTTTGCTGCCATTTTTTACAGATCAGCATATTTTCTGTACGGATTCCGTATTTTCCAGGAACATAAACACCTGGTTCATCTGTGATGACCATACCTGGCTGTAGTACTGCGTCAAGATTTTCGGGATTCGATCTCCAACGAAAAGCGTTTGGACCTTCATGAACACCAAGAAAATATCCAACACCATGTCCGGTTCCACAACGATAATCAACGCCATCTTCCCAGAGAGGTTCTCTTGCAAGAATATCAAGATTACTTCCTCTGCAGCCAAACAGGAATTTTGCATTGGCAAGAGTCAGCATAGATTTTAATACCAGTGTAAAGTATTTCCTTTCTTCCTCTGAAATTGGTCCAAGAATAAAAGTTCTTGTGACATCGGTTGTACCACCATAATATTGTCCACCGGAATCAATGAGAAGCATACCTTCAGCTTTGACATCGACATCGGATTCTTCAGTGGATTGATAATGCATCATTGCAGCATGATCTTTATAAGCACAGATCGTCTCGAAACTAGGGCCCATGTAATCGGGTAGTTTTTTTCTTTCTTCCTCGAGATGGTCAGAGATCATACGTTCTGTCATAGGGATTTTTCCGACGTTTTTCTTAAGCCAGTACATAAATTTTGTCATAGCGATCCCATCATTGATATGGCATGCTTTCAAATGATCGATCTGAATGTCATTTTTTATAGCTTTCATTAGTTCTGTTGGATTCTTATCTTCAATGATCTTGCATTTGAATAAGAGATTATAATGCAGATAGTTTGTAAGATCTGGATTTAACAAAACAGTTTCATGTTGGTCTTTTAAGAAAGCACTAACTTCTGTGTAATCGAGGATGGAAATGCCGTGTTCCTTAAACCGTTGAAAAGCAACTGCTGAAATACAATCTTTTCGAAGAAAAAGAAAACATTTGTCTATCGTGATCCATGCATAACTATAAAATAATGGAGTGCATGCAATGTCATCTCCACGCAAGTTAAAAAGCCATGCAATATCAGGAAGAGAGGATAAGAAAAATGCATTGGCATCAAGTTCTTTCATTTTTTCTCTGACACGTGCCAGTTTTGAATCAGTATGTTCTCCACTGTATTTGATATCATGACGGTAAATTGTGGATTTTGTGATCGCGGGGCGATCATCTTTGGCCCAGAGTTCTTCTACAAAACGAAGATCAAAACGAAAAGATGCACCATGCTGCTTCACTAGTTTTGCGATTTTTTTTCCGTAAGAAGCTGAGATCGTAAAGCCGTTTACCCCAAGTGTATCACCTTCCTGCAGGTGTTCTTTCAAAAATTCAAGAATCGTAGGAACACTAGAAACCCCTTGTTTCATCAATGTGATATCAGAAGAAATCTGTCCTTCGGCCTGCGTAAAATAACGTCCATCAGTCCAAAGCCATCCTTCTTCGCATCCAGCTAGAAAGGTACCAGCAGAACCAGTAAAACCAGAAATGTATTGTCTGCATTTAAAGTAATCATCTACGTATTCGGATTGATGTGGATCTTCACTTGGAACAAGATAATAAGAAACCTTTTGGTTTTTCATTTGTTCGCGAAGTTTCATAAAATTTAGATTCATGTCCAAAAACCTCCATTTTGTCGTATTAAAATCCTGAAAATATATGTTTTATATAGGATTTCAGGATCGGTTTATGTTAATTATAGTAGATGAATAGGGATTCGTAAAGAAAAAGCAAATGTAAAAATATATGGTATTTTGTCAAAAAAGTTGAAAAAAATAAAAGAAATACGGTATAATCGGGATTGAACAAATATAAAAGTATAAAGGAGAAACTTATGAAGAATTTACTAGTTGCTCAGTCAGGAGGACCATCTGCAGCAATCAATGCGACGATCACAGGAGTGATCGATGCTGGAATTGAGAGTGGACGTGTGGGTCATGTTTATGGTGCTCTGAATGGAATTAAAGGTGTGCTGAACGAGAATTTTGTAAATCTCGATGAAGTATGTGACACAAAAGAAAAAAGAGATCTATTAGCGATCACACCGGCAGCGGCACTTGGTTCCTGTCGATGGAAACTGGGGAATCCCAAAGAAAATGCAGAAGAATTTGAAGAGATCATCCGTATTTTAAGAAAGAATGACATAGGATATTTTATATATACTGGTGGAAATGATTCTATGGACACCGTATATAAACTGTCTGTTTACTGTGAAGAACATAATATTGATGACATTAAGGTAATGGGAGCTCCAAAGACGATCGATAATGATCTTGGAGAGACTGACCATTGCCCTGGATTTGGTTCTGCAGCCAAATTTATCGCGACTGCGTTTACCGAGATTGCGTGTGATTGCTTTGTTTATGATGTCCCATCCGTAACGATCGTAGAAGTTATGGGAAGAAATGCAGGATGGTTGACTGCCGCATCTGCACTTGCAAGGATCGAAGGGCGAAAAGTTCCTCAGTTGATCTATCTTTGTGAGAAAGCATTCGATGAAGATCGATTTATTGAAGATGTAAATGAAGCATTAAAAAAAGAAAATAACATCATCATTGCAGTAAGTGAAGGTGTAAAAACTGCTGACGGAAATTACGTTGGAGAAGAAACAAAATCAGGAAAAGAAGATGTATTTGGACATAAATATCTTTCTGGTGTTGGTAAATATCTGGAAGGACTGGTAGGAGAGAAGATCGGATGTAAAGTCAGATCTGTAGAATTAAACATCCTTCAGAGATGTGCTGGATATATGTTAAGTGAGACTGATATCATGGAATCAAGAAATCTTGGAGCATTTGCAGCTGTCAGTGCGATTCGCGGAAAGAGTGGAAAAATGTCTGCAGTGCGAAGAATTTCAGATGATCCATATCAGGTAGAAATCGTACTTTCTGATCTGTCAAAGATTGCGAATTATGAAAAGAAAGTTCCGATGGAATGGATCAATGAAGAAGGGAATGATATTAAAGACGAATTACTGACATATTTAAAACCGTTGATCCAAGGTGAAGTACAGATTCCATATGAAAATGGAATTCCAAAACGATTTATTTTATAAAAGACAAGAAAGAATCCTGCGGTGCAGGATTCTTTCTATTTAAGTTCATATGGAATGTCAGGTCTTTTGTTTCTTGGTTTTACAGGCTTTTTTGACGATTGTGAGATGAAATAATGATTGATCTCTGCACCGATAAAAAGCATCATCATACAAAAATACAACCAGAACAAAGTTAACAAGATACTGGTCAATCCTCCGTACATAGTACTAAAGAAAGAAAAATTATCAAAATACATTGAAAAGAAAAATGATAATACAAACCATGCAGCAGAACTAAAAAATGCTCCAGGAAGGATCTGCTTTGTTTTGAAATTTTCACTCGGTAAAAAACGATACATAATGATAAAAACGACCATAAATGTAAAAAATGCAAGGAAAAAACGGATCGTTGCAAAAAATACATGTTTATTCTCGAGGACTGGTTCAAAGCGATATAACTGAATGAGCAGGGAATTACCAAATAATAAAAGAATCAGACCGAATAATACTGCGATCGCGAAAAGTCCAATATAAATACTTGAGATAAAACGCAAAACAAAATAGTTTCTCTTTTCAGGAATTTCATGAATCGTATTAAGTCCAGTCATCAAGGATAAGATCCCTTTGGATGCAGACCACAATAATGTAAGAATTGTGATCGACATATACGTAGTAGTAAGTTTTCCGTTTAAAGATCGGATGATCGGGACTACCATACCACTGTACTTTGGTGGAAGATAGGTGCGTACCAGTTCGATCATATCATTCGGTGTGATAGGAAAATATCTTGTAAGACTAAGCAATACGATCATAAATGGAAAAAATGATAGGATCGTAAAGAATGCAGCCTGCGCAGAAAACGCTGTAACGTGGTCTTTCTGAGCTTTATCGATGACGGATCCAATCATAGAAATTAATTTTAACATAATATCATACCTCTTAATTGATACCTCATAATATCATAATTTGATTGATTATACAAGCATTCTAAAAGCAAAGGAATTGCGCCAAAAGAGAAAAAATATCTAAAACAGACAAAAAGACCTATTGCATAGTAAAGAAAATTGTGATATAGTTCCTAACGGAGTCAAAAAAGAATTATAATTATTTAAAAAAAATAAATAAATTATAAAATAATTCTTAAATATT
Source organism: Anaerostipes hadrus ATCC 29173 = JCM 17467 (assembly GCF_030296915.1). Taxonomy (NCBI): domain Bacteria; kingdom Bacillati; phylum Bacillota; class Clostridia; order Lachnospirales; family Lachnospiraceae; genus Anaerostipes; species Anaerostipes hadrus. Next base: position 912,469 of record NZ_AP028031.1, read on the forward strand.
CTATTGACAAAGTGAAGATACCTTGTTAAAATGTAGACATAAGTTAACAGGAGATTACGAGGAGGATTGTTACTGGTAGTGCAGGCTAAACCAACTTATTGAATTTCACAGAAGGGAAGTTTATAAGTGAGGTTTATTTTTTTGTGAATGCGCAACAGGAAGTCTTTTCGTTAGAGAAGTATGAGGTAAAGTTGTGCAGATTACAAAAATTGTAAATAATAACATTGTAATTTCAGAGGACAAGAATCATAAAGAAGTTGTACTGATGGGAAAGGGCCTTGGCTTTCAAAAGCACAAGGGAGATGAGATTAAGTTGAGTCAGATTGAGAAGACTTATGTCATGAAAGATCATGGTATGACACAGCGTTTTCAGGAGATGTTAACTGATATTCCGATCGAGAGAGTGAAGATTTGTAATAAGATCATTCAGTATGCGAAGGATACATTACAGAAGAATATTAATGATAATATATATGTTTCACTTACAGACCACATCAATTTTGCGATTGAGAGAGTTGAGATGGGAGTACCATTCCAGAATCCATTTTTATGGGAGATCAAGAAGTTTTATTATCAGGAATATCTGATCGGGAAAGTAGCGATCGGTATGATAGAGAAAGAACTGAAGGTTACGCTTCCACAGGATGAAGCAGCGTTCATTGCATTGCATATTGTGAATGCGGAACTTGATCTGGACATGACAGAGATGGTTTCTATGACGAAGCTTGTGAATGATATTTTGAAGATCGTGGATAAACATTTTGGAGAGCAGATTGATAAGGAGTCTGTTTTCTATGAGAGATTTATCACGCATCTGAAGTTCTTTGCACAAAGAGTTTATATTGGCAAAGAAGTGAAAAGTGATGATACAGAATTCCAGGAGATCATAAGGAATAAGTATCACGAATGTATTGAATGCGTAGATGAGATCAAAGACTACGTGAAGAAGACTTGCAATCATGATATTACAGATGAAGAACTTATGTATTTAACCGTACATATCAAGCGAGTTACGACAAGATAAAAGTTTATATTGTTGATCAGGATTGTTACTGGTAATGCAGGCTAAACTTGATTTGAATCATGGATTTTCCAGAGAGTCCAGGTTTCTTTGTGAAAGTATTTTTGCAGGGGAATTTGGATGGTGGAGATTTACAGGTTTGAATCAGGTTTTTTTATTTATAAGAATTTTCTTATAATATATATAATTAATTAGCTTATGAAAATATAGAAAAGGAGGAATAAAAAATGGTAGGAATTATTCTTGCTACACATGGTGATTTCGCCAAGGGTATCTTACAGTCCGGGTCCATGATTTTTGGTGACCAGCCAAATGTTGCGGCTTGTACATTACAGCCAAGTATGGGACCAGAAGACATCAAAAAACAGATGGAAGATGCCATTGCCGGATTCGAAAACCAGGATGAAGTGCTGATTATGGTTGATTTATGGGGTGGAACTCCATTTAATCAGGCTAACGGATTAATTGCCGGACATGAGGATAAATGGGCAATCGTTGCTGGATTAAATCTTCCAATGTTGATCGATGCATACGCATCTCGTATGATGATGGACACAGCACATGAAGTTGCAGCTCAGATTTCCGGAAGTGGAAAAGAAGGTGTGAGAATCTATCCAGAATCTCTAGAACCTAAGAAAGAAGAAGCTGCACCAGCTGCTGTGGCAGCACCTCAGGGAGCAATCCCAGAAGGAACAGTACTTGGAGACGGTCACATCAAGATCGGTCTTACTCGTATCGACACACGTTTATTACATGGACAGGTGGCTACAACATGGACAAAGATGGTAAATCCAGACCGTATCATTGTTGTATCTGATGCCGTATCAAAAGATGATCTTCGTAAGAGAATGATCATTGAGGCAGCACCTCCAGGAGTAAAAGCACACGTTATCCCAATCTGGAAGATGATCGAAGTATCAAAAGATCCAAGATTTGGTGAGACAAAAGCAATGCTTCTGTTTGAAACACCTCAGGATGTATTAAAAGCAATCGAAGGTGGAGTTGACATCAAAGAGGTTAACTTAGGATCACTTGCACATTCAACAGGTAAAGTAGTAGTAACAAAAGCTGTTGCGATGGGTAAAGAAGATGTAGAAACTTTCGAGAAACTGATCGACAAAGGTGTTACATTTAATGTACGTAAAGTACCAAGCGATTCTCCAGAAAACATGGGTGAAATGCTTAAGAAAGCGAAAGCAGAACTTAAATAATCAATTTAGAAAAATATATAGGAGGAATTATCATGTCAGTTATTTCAATGGTATTAGTTGTTATCGTTGCATTCCTGGCTGGTATGGAAGGTGTTTTGGATGAATTCCAGTTCCATCAGCCATTAGTAGCTTGTACATTAATCGGACTTGTAACCGGACAGCTTGTTCCTTGCATCATCCTTGGAGGTAGTCTTCAGATGATCGCTTTAGGATGGGCTAACATCGGTGCAGCCGTTGCCCCAGATGCTGCATTAGCAGCCGTTGCATCTGCAATCATTCTTGTTCAGGGTGGACAGGGAAGAGCTGGTGTTGATACTGCCATCGCAGTAGCAATCCCATTAGCAGTAGCAGGATTATTCTTAACAATGATCGTTCGTACACTTTCCGTTATCTGTGTTCATCAGATGGATGCAGCTGCTGCAAAAGGTAGCTTCAAAGGTGTAGAAGCATGGCATATCATTGCAGTTTGTTTACAGGGTATCCGTATCGCGATCCCAGCAGCAGCATTACTTGCAATTCCATCATCTGCCGTAGCTGCAGCATTAAATAGTATGCCAGCATGGTTAACAGATGGTATGTCCATCGGTGGTGGTATGGTCGTAGCCGTAGGTTACGCAATGGTTATCAACATGATGGCTACAAAAGAAGTATGGCCTTTCTTCGCAATTGGTTTCTGTCTGGCTGCTGTTTCAGACTTAACACTGATCGCATTAGGTGTTATCGCTGTATCTATGGCACTGATTTACCTGAAACTGTCTGAGAATGCAGGATCTGGTAACGGTGGAAGCAATACTGGTGACCCATTAGGCGATATTTTAAATGATTATTGATTAAGAAGGAGGTAAGAAAAATGGCAGAGAAAAAAGTTCAATTAAGTAAAAAAGATAGATTGTCTGTAGCATTACGTTCTACTTTCCTTCAGGGTTCTTGGAACTATGAACGTATGCAGAATGGTGGTTGGTGTTTCGCAATGATCCCAGCTATCAAGAAATTATATACAACAAAAGAAGATCAGATCGCAGCATTAAAACGTCATCTGGAATTCTTCAATACACATCCATATGTTGCATCTCCAGTTATCGGTGTTACACTGGCTCTGGAAGAAGATAAAGCAAATGGTGCACCTGTAGAAGACAGTGCGATCCAAGGTGTTAAAGTCGGAATGATGGGACCTTTAGCTGGTGTTGGTGATCCAGTATTCTGGTTCACAGCAAGACCTATCCTTGGAGCTTTAGGAGCTTCCCTTGCAATGGGTGGAAGTATCCTTGGACCAATCTTATTCTTCGTATTATGGAATGTAATTCGTTGGGCATTCATGTGGTATACACAGGAATTTGGTTACAATGTAGGAACAAAGATCACAGAAGACTTATCAGGTGGATTACTTCAGAAAGTAACAAAAGGAGCATCTATCCTTGGTATGTTCGTCCTTGGTGCCTTGATCGAACGTTGGGTAAGTATCAACTTTACACCTGTAGTATCTAAGGTTACATTAAGTAAAGGAGCTTACATCGATTGGGCTAAACTTCCAGCAGGAGCAGAAGGAATCAAAACAGCATTAACACAGCAGGCATCCGGTATGGCACTTGATCCAACAAAAGTTACAACTCTTCAGGATAACTTAAACTCATTGATTCCTGGATTTGTACCATTACTGCTAACACTGTTATGCATGTGGTTATTAAAGAAAAACGTTTCTCCAATCATCATCATCATCGCATTATTTATTATTGGTATTGGTGGACACGTTATCGGATTATTATAAGAGATGATCTAGCACATATACAAAAGGCCCGGAAGTCCGGGCTTTTTGCTTATATAAGAAGAATATAAAAAATATATCGGTAAGAATGAACGAAAAGTCATCTTGTATAAGCAAAGAAAATTGTATAGAATAAATAAAGAAGAACCTACAGAATCGGAGGAAAGCTTATGGCACAATCAATTAATACAAGAGTTGATGTTGTTGTGGAAGCAACATCGTATCAGGGACTTACAAACTATGGAAAGATCATGGTTGGAGACAAAGGATTTGAATTCTTTAATACAAGAAATGTCAATGATTATATTCAGATTCCATGGGAAGAAGTTGATTATGTGATCGCATCTGTGATGTTTAAAGGAAAGAAAATCCCACGTTATGCGATCCAGACAAAGAAAAATGGAACATTTTCATTTGCATCAAAAGAACCTAAGAAAGTGTTACGTGCAATCAATCAGTATATACCATCCGAACGTCTGGTGCGTTCTCTAAGCTTTTTTGATGTGTTGAAACGTAATTTTATACCATCAAAGAAGAATGCGAAAATCAAGAAATAAATGTAGTTTTAGAGTTGAAAGGTGAAGAAGGTAGCTATGGGACATATTTTAAGAATGAATCCAGTTTTTAAAGAAATGATCTGGGGTGGAACAAAATTAAAAGATATTTATGGATATGAGATTCCGAGTGATCACACAGGAGAGTGTTGGGCAATTTCTGCACATAAGAATGGAGATTGTACGATCGCAGATGGAGAATATAAAGGAAAAACATTATCCTGGTTATTTGAAAACCACAGAGAATTATTTGGAAATATCGAAGGAGACCAGTTCCCATTACTTGTAAAGATCATTGACGCGAAAAATGACCTGTCTGTACAGGTGCATCCAGACGATGTGTATGCGAAGGAACATGAGAATTCTTTAGGAAAGACAGAATGTTGGTTTGTTCTTCAAGCGGATGAAGGAACAAAGATGGTCATGGGACACCATGCAAAGACAAAAGATGAATTCGTCAAAGCGATCGAGAATGATGATTATGACAATCTGTTAAATTCATTCAAGATCAAAGCAGGAGATTTCTTCTATATTCCATCTGGAACATTACATGCGATCTGCAGCGGATCGCTGATCTATGAAGCACAACAGTCTTCTGATATTACATATCGTGTTTATGATTATCATAGAAAAGATGCGGATGGAAATGAAAGGCAGCTTCATGTACAGCAGTCTATTGATGTGACAAATGTACCAGCAGATATTGATCAGAACAAAGAATTTCCGCAGACAATTCTTGAGAATGGTACAAAGACAAGATATGTTGACAGTGAATTCTTTAAAGTGGATCGTTATCAGTTGAATGGAAAAAATGTGATCAAGAATGACGAACCATTTATGATGGTAAGCATCATAGAGGGAACAGGAATTTTTGAAGGAAATGAAGTAAAGAAAGGTGACCATTTTGTGATCTGTTCCGATCAGAAAGAAGTTACTTTTGATGGAGATATGGAAGTCATGATCTCCACATTATGATCATGACCATAATAGATAAAGAAGGATTATAAGAATATATAGAATAAGGAAGTTTTATATGAAGGAAACAGGAAAGGTATTTGGCGTCTTGCAAAGAGTCGGACGTGCATTTATGCTTCCGATCGCTGTTTTGCCAGTTGCAGGTCTTTTGCTTGGAATTGGACGATCTTTGACAAATGAAACAATGCTTCGGGCCTATCATCTGATGGAGATCATGGGTCCGGGGACTATTTTGTATGGAGTAATTAAAGTTGGAAGTGATTGTGGAAGTATTATATTTGGCAATCTTCCGTTGATATTTGCAATGGGAGTTTCAATTGGGATGGCAAAGGCAGAGAAAGCGGTAGCAGCATTATCAGGGGCATTGTCTTTTTTCGTTATGCACGAAGCTATTTCATCGATGTTATCATTGTATGGTGATACATATACAATGCATGCGGGAGCAACGGATCAGATTCTTGGAATAACATCACTACAGTTAGGTGTATTTGGAGGAATTCTTGTCGGACTTGGTGTCGGGTATCTTCATAACCGTTTTTATAAAATAAAACTTCCAGAAGTTTTATCGTTTTTTGGCGGAACAAGGGCAGTGCCGGTTATTTGTACCATTGTATATGTTGGAGTTGGAATATTAATGTTCTTTATCTGGCCTCCGATCCAGAATCTGATGTATTCCATTGGAGGAATTGTGAGAGCTTCAGGCTATTTAGGGACGTTTATTTATGGAGTGATGGAACGTGCATTGATCCCATTTGGACTTCATCATGTATTTTATCTCCCGTTCTGGCAGACATCGCTAGGTGGAACGATGGAAGTTGCTGGGAAAATGATCGATGGGGCACAAAATATCTTTTTTGCTCAATTAGCAGATCCAGCAACAACACATTTTAATGTGGAAGCAACAAGATTTATGGCAGGAAAATTCCCATTGATGATCTTTGGATTGCCAGGAGCGGCATTTGCAATTTACCGTTGTGCCAGACCTGAACAGAGAAAAGTTGTCGGTGGACTTATGATTTCAGCAGCATTAACATCAATGCTCACAGGAATTACGGAACCGTTGGAATTTACATTTTTATTTATTGCACCTGGATTATATGGAATACATTGTGTTTTTGCAGGACTTGCATATATGATGATGCATGTATTGAAGATTACAGTTGGATTAACATTTTCTGGAGGGCTTATCGATCTGTTCTTTTTTGGAATCATGCAAGGACAAGAAAAAACAAACTGGATGATGGTCATTCCACTGGGAATTGTTTATTTCATAGTGTATTATTTCTTATTCCATTTTCTGATCTTGAAATTTGATATCAAAACACCAGGAAGGGAAGAAGAACCAGCACAAGAATATGAAGAAGAGCCAGAATATGAATACAGAGAAGATTTTTCAGAAGAATTATTAGCAAAGATCGCAGCGGGACTTGGAGGCAAAAAGAATATCGGTGATATTGACTGTTGTGTTACAAGACTTCGATGTGGACTGAAAGATATAAGTCTGGTGGATGATGCCATGATCAAAGAAACAGGATCAAGGGGAATTTTGAAACGAGGAAACAGCATTCAGATCATTTATGGTCCATATGTAACGGTGCTAAAATCAGAACTGGAAGATTATTTAAGGACAAGACGAGCAAAGAAAGAAATCAAACAATTACTAAAAGAAAATACACATTCCAAAGATAAAATGCAACAGGAAAGTATCGCCTGTCCGATCAAAGGATGCGTGATTGAACTAGAAGAAGTTGGAGATGAGGCATTTTCTGGTGGAATGTTAGGGGAAGGCTTTGCAGTTAAACCAGAAGAAGGAAAACTATATGCACCAGTAGATGGGATCATCGCAGCAGTGTTTAGGACAAAACATGCCCTTGCTATGGAATCCAAAGATGGAGCAGAAGTTTTGATACATCTTGGGCTTGATACAGTAAAGCGAGGTGGAAAAGGCTTCTATATGAAAGTAGAAGCTGGTCAGAAAGTAAAAAAAGGAGAGCTCATCTGTGAGTTCGACTTAGAAGATATGAGAGTAGATGGATATGTTATGACGACTCCGGTAGTTATCAGTAATAATGCGGAATACGCAAGTATTTCATTGAAACATATTGGAGAGTGTAACGTAGGGGAAGAAATACTGACCCTTTATAAATAGGTAACTATAAAATTAAATATAGATACAATTCTTAAACTTAAAAAGAAAGAATGTATTTATGATCGATATCAGATCATAAGATGCATTCTTTCTTTTTACTTGCAGACAAAAAACTACCGTAGTAAAATAAATTCAATATGCTAACGAAAGAGAAGGTTTGAAAAGTATGAAAAAAGAACAGATCAAAGGATCATTATCATTATTTTTAGCTGCGATCATATGGGGCGCTGCATTTGTTGCACAAAGTGTTGGAATGGATTATGTTGGACCATTTACATTTAATTGTGTTCGTACATTGATCGGAGGCATTGTATTGATTCCGTGTATTGCGTTTCTAAACAGAGGAAAAGTAAGGAAGAAAACATACTTCACGGAGAAAAAGAGATTGCTATTAGGCGGAATCTGTTGCGGAGTCGCATTAGCTACAGGAAGCACCTTGCAGCAATTTGGAATCATGTATACAACTGTAGGAAAAGCAGGATTTATTACAGCATTTTATATTATCATTGTTCCAATTTTGGGATTATTTTTAGGAAAAAAGTGCGGATTATCCGTCTGGATCAGCGTTGTGATCGCACTTGCAGGACTTTATTTTTTATGCATTACGGACGGATTTTCGATTGGAAAAGGGGATATCTATGTATTTTTAGGTGCAATTGCATTTTCGATTCATATTTTAGTGATCGATTATTTTACACAATTTAATGATGGAGTGAAAATGTCATGTATTCAGTTTTTTATCTGCGGGATTCTTTGTTTTGTTCCAATGATGCTTTTTGAACATCCGGAGATTAGCATGATCTTACTTGCATGGAAACCAATCTTATATGCAGGAGTGATGTCATGTGGAGTTGCTTATACATTACAGATCGTGGGGCAGAAGAATATGAATCCTACGGTAGCATCGTTGATCCTTAGTCTGGAATCTGTGACCTCTGTGATCGCTGGCTTTTTAGTTCTGCATCAGAATTTGAGCCATAGAGAGTTGATAGGGTGTGGGTTGATGTTTATAGCAATCGTATTGGCACAACTTCCACAGAAAATTTAATTGACAAATGCCATAAGAATGTTATAGAATAATAACGTTAAAGGCATTGATGGTGCACAGTAAGAAACCAAAAGTTTCCGAATTTCACACCGTAGCTGTATCTCTGAATGCGATGCAACAATCATTTTCATATCATGTATCAGTAGGAGATAACGGAGTCTGCCCGTTATGCAGAGACTTAAGTGCTTATGGTAATTAAGAAGAAGTTTAACGATACCATAGGAATTAGGGTGGTACCGCGAGTATATATTAAGAACTCGTCCCTTTGCGGACGGGTTCTTTTTCTTTTGCCTGAATACAGAAGAAAAAGTAACCTGATCCGAGAATATAGAAAAGATCAATAAAGGAGAACTAAGCAGATGAAAGAGAGATTAGAGGCAATCAAGAAAGCTGCCTTGGAGAAAATCGAGCAAGCAGATGCAATGGATAGTTTAAATGATATCCGTGTATCTGTACTGGGTAAAAAAGGTGAATTAACTCAGGTATTAAAAGGAATGAAGGACGTAGCCAAAGAAGAACGTCCGATCGTTGGACAGATGGTCAATGATACCAGAGCAGTCATCGAAGAAGCATTAGAAAAAGAGATGACATTATTAAAGAAAAAAGTTCGTGAAGAAAAGATGAAACGTGAAGTCATCGACGTTACATTACCTGGAAAAACTCATGAAAAAGGACATCGTCATCCAAACCAGATCGCGCTGGAAGATTTAGAGAGAGTATTTATCGGTATGGGATACGAAGTTGTCGAAGGACCAGAAGTAGAATACGATAAATACAACTTTGAAATGTTAAATATTCCTGCAAATCATCCTGCAAAAGATGAACAGGATACATTCTATATCAACAAAGATATCGTGTTAAGAACACAGACATCTCCTGTACAGGCTCGTATCATGGAAACAGGACAGATGCCAATTCGTATGATCGCACCTGGACGAGTATTCCGTTCTGACGAAGTAGATGCAACACATTCTCCATCTTTCCATCAGGTAGAAGGATTAGTTGTAGATAAAGGAATCACATTTGCAGACTTAAAAGGAACATTAGAACAGTTTGCAAAAGAATTCTTCGGACCAGATACCAAAGTAAAATTCCGTCCACATCATTTCCCATTTACAGAGCCAAGTGCGGAAGTAGACGTGACATGTTTCAAATGTGGTGGAAAAGGATGCCGTATGTGTAAAGGAAGCGGATGGATCGAGATCTTAGGATGTGGAATGGTTCACCCACACGTGCTTGAAATGTGCGGAATCGACCCAGAAGTATATTCAGGATTTGCATTTGGAATCGGTTTAGAGCGTGTCGCATTATTAAAATACGAGATCGACGATATGCGTCTGTTATACGAAAACGATAAGAGATTCTTATCACAGTTCTAAGAGAAACGATAAGAATATTTCGAATAGAGAAGATAGAATAAAGGAGAATAAAAGTAATGGATACACCAATTTCATGGATCAAAGCTTATGTGCCTGATCTTGATTGCACACCACAGGAATATGCAGATAAAATGACATTATCTGGTTCCAACATGGAAAGTGTCACATATTTAGATAAAAACTTAGAAAAGATCGTAGTCGGAAAGATTGAGAAGATCGAAAAACATCCAGACGCAGACAAACTGATCATCTGTCAGGTGAATGTTGGAGATGAAACAGTTCAGATCGTAACAGGAGCACCAAACGTATCAGAAGGAGACTTAGTACCAGTTGTCTTAGACGGTGGACGAGTTGCCGGAGGACATGACGGTGGAAAGAACCCAGAAGACGGAATTAAGATCAAAAAAGGAAAACTTCGTGGAGTAGAATCTTTTGGTATGATGTGTTCTATTGAAGAACTTGGAAGTTCCAGAGACATGTACCCAGAAGCACCGGAATATGGAATCTACATTTTCAATAAAGACGTAAAACCAGGAGATGATGCAGTTGAAGCTTTAGGACTTCGCGATGCAGTTGTCGAATTCGAGATCACATCAAACCGTGTAGACTGCTTCAGCATGATCGGTATGGCAAGAGAAGCAGCCGCTACATTTAAGAAAGACTTCTTTCCACCAGTTGTCACAAAGACTGGAAATGATGAAGATGTCAATGATTACATCAAAGTAAGAGTCGAAGACGAGGATCTTTGCCCAAGATACACAGCAAGAGTTGTAAAAAATATCAAATTAGCACCATCACCAGAATGGATGCAGAGAAGATTAGCTGCGATGGGAATCCGCCCGATCAATAACCTGGTTGACATCACAAACTACGTGATGGAAGAATTCGGACAGCCAATGCATGCATACGATCTTGATACGATCGCAAACAAAGAGATCGTCGTACGCCGTGCAAAAGCAGGAGATAAATTCACTACATTAGATGGTGAAGAAAGAACAATGGATGAAAATGTCTTAATGATCTGTGATGGAGAAAAAGAAATTGGTATCGCAGGTATCATGGGTGGAGAAAACTCTATGGTAACAGATGATATCAAGACATTATTATTTGAAGCAGCATGCTTTGATGGAACCAATATCCGACTTTCTTCTAAGAGAATCGGTTTAAGAACCGATGCATCTGGTAAATTCGAAAAAGGATTAGACCCAGAAAATGCAATGGCAGCGATGGATCGTGCATGCCAGCTGATCGAAGAATTAGGAGCAGGAGAAGTTGTTGGAGGAGCCGTTGATGTTTATCCAAATCCAGTCAAACAGATCCGCCTTCCATTAGAAGTAGACAAGATGAATGCCCTTCTTGGAACAAATGTATCCAAAGAAGAAGTCTTAGAATATTTCGGAAGAATCGACCTTGGATATGATGAAGCAACAAATGAAGTCATCGTACCATCCTTCCGTCAGGATCTTCACCGTATGGCAGACCTTGCAGAAGAAGTTGCAAGATTCTACGGATATGATAACATCCCAGTTACATTACCAAACGGAGAATCCACAGCCGGTAAGAAACCATTCAAGATCCGTGTTGAAGATGTCTGCAGAAATGTAGCAGAACAGAACGGATTCTGTGGTGGAATGACATATTCCTTCGAAAGTCCAAAAGTATTCGATAAATTATTATTAGATGAAAATGCAAAAGAACGTCAGGCAATCGAGATTTCAAACCCATTAGGAGAAGACTTCAGTATTATGAGAACAGTTTCCTTAAACGGAATGTTAACATCTCTGTCTACAAACTTAGCACACAGAAATAAAAATGTAAGATTATATGAATTTGGAAATATCTACATTCCAAAATCATTACCATTAACAGAATTACCAGATGAAAGAATGCAGATGACACTTGGAATGTACGGAGAATGTGATTTCTTCACATTAAAAGGTGTTGTAGAAGATATGCTTGATTCCTTAGGATTAGGTGGAAGATCTGAATATGCACCAACAGGTGAACATCCATTCTTACACCCAGGAAGAGCAGCAGATGTGACGATCGATGGAGAAAAAATCGCCTACATCGGACAGATTCATCCAGAAGTTATGGATAACTATAACATGAAAGGTGAAGTCTATGTAGCGGTCATTGACATGCCAACATTAGTACCGAAAGCAACCTTCGACCGCAAATACGAAGGAGTAGCCAAATTCCCAGCAATGAAACGTGACTTAAGTATGGTTATGAAGAAAGACATCTTTGTTGGACAGCTTGAGAAGATCTTCAAAGATAAAGGTGGAAAACTTCTCGAATCCTACGAATTATTCGATGTCTACGAAGGAGACCAGATCGAAAAAGGATATAAATCCGTAGCATACTCCTTAACATTCAGAGCAAAAGACCGTACATTAGAGGACGCAGAAGTATCTAAGATCGTTGAGAAGATTCTTGATGAACTGAAGAAATTAGGCGTTGAATTACGTGCTTAATTGTGATCGAAAACAAAATAAAGTGAGAATTAAAATCCTCTGGCAGATAATAGTGTCAGGGGATTTTTTGTTCACCAGAAAGAAGTTTATATTCCAAAGGAAACTTTTTCTAAAAATTATTGTTTTTCAATAATTTTTATGCTACAATAATCTTGAAATTATCGAAAAACAATAATTGGAGGTAGATAGGATGAAATCAAACATAAATAAACTAATCCTGATCGAAGTCATCGCAGGAATCCTTTTTGCATTTATAGCAAGCAAAATCCTACATATGACAGCAGCACTACAGATCATGTACTTACCATTTGAACTCATAGGAAAAGGGCTAAGATTTCTATCCCTAAGTTCAGCAATAGGAAATGTCATCGCGATCATCATATACGCAGTCATTTCAATGATACCAGCAATCTATATCATCTATCAGAGAAAAAGAGGAAGAACACAGAAAGAAGACATATTACTTGTTGCATTCACAGGGCTATTATTTTATTCCATGTATATGTTCATCAATCCAGGACTCATGTATCAGAAAATGCCAGACATTTTTTCAATGGACCAGAATAGTCTGATTGTAATGAAAATTATTTACGCATTCATCATTTACAGCGTCCTGATTATGTGGTTGATCATGAAAGCAATCCGTTTTCTTGGAGATGACAGCCAGAAGAATTGGAAAAGCCGCTTATATTTTGGGATGAAAGGACTCATTGCTGCGCTAGTCAGTTATTATACGCTTTTGATCACATATGCAAAGACATTCGAACTGCTTCATAAGAGCGAAAATAAACTGCAAAATGTATCTTCAATAGAATGGCTTAAATCAGTATTACAGTTATTACCAATCATTATGACAATCCTGCTATTTATCAACATCATTCATGTAGTAAAAGCAATCGAAGATCATAAGGAAGAGCAGCAGATGATGACAGTGGCAAGACTCGCAAGTGTTGCAAAGGTTACCGCAGTGGTTACAGTCATATCAGATTTTATCCTGAATTTTTATCAGTTTTTATTAGGAGCAACCTTACAGAATGTAAATGTTACATTTGCACCAGATGTATCCATGGAACCATTGATCATAGCATTTGGAGCATTGATCTTCTATGAATACTTCAAGCGGACCAAACAACTAAAAGAAGAAAATGACCAGTTTATATAGAAGGAATGATAGTTATGGCAATTAAAATACATTTGGATGACATCTTAAAAGAGCGAAATATGACATCCAAAGAATTATGTAAAAAAGTCCATATTACAGAAGCAAACCTGTCAATCTTAAGAAGCGGCAAGGCAAAAGGAGTGCGTTTCTCAACGATCAATAAGATCTGCTATTATCTTGAGTGCGATGTTGGAGATATCTTGAAATTTGACGGGAGATTGGAGGAAGAAGATGAGTAGGGGAATCAGAAAAACAGGAATATTTATAGCGGTTATGCTTACGGTAGTAGTCTTAACAGGATGCCAGATTGCAAAGAAGGACGAAAGTGGACAGGCGAAGGAAGAATTATATGGAGCTTATGCAGTTGTAGGGGACAGGATACCAGACGGTAAGATAGCTGGAGTGAAAGATAAGAAAGGATTTGTGCATTTTAAGAAAATAAAAGGATATTTTCTATATAAATATATGCCAGAAAAAGATACTGTCAGTATGGATGGAGATCCACAGTTGACACATTTTAATTTCGTATCAAACGTTGATGGACAAATGGATGATAAAAATAATATCACATCGAAGGAAAAAGAACAAAAAGTAAAGGCAACAATGTATGTTCAAGAAACAAAAGGCATAGTAACAACAAGTCTGGGAATGATTTGTAAAAGATCAGATGGAACAGTTTATTTAAAGAATGCAGATGGATTTATGGGATGTGCATCAGTGCAGGATTTTGGAAAAGGTCAGTCAATGACACTAAACTTTTCATCGGATGTGGGAGATAAAAAAATCAGTTATGAAGTGGAATTTAAAGCAGACCATGCAGTAAGAAAGATTCAGATTATCGAAATGAACAAAGATGATGTCAAGATCAAAAAAACAGCCTATATTTCACCTAAAATAAAACAATACCAGATGCAAAAAGATACAGCATATGTTATTATAAATGAACAGCTGATCGGTATGAAAGGTCAAACGATCAACAGACAGAAGATACATTCAGCAAAGAAGAATTTCACATATAAATGGAAGCAGCTTGGAGATAATGGAGTATTGACACCGACAGACTTGAAGTTTAAAAAGTAAAATCAGGAGGATAAAATTAAAATATGAAAGATAAAAGAGAATCATTTAACAGCAGGTGGGGATTTATCCTCGCCTGCATTGGTTCGGCAGTTGGTATGGGAAATATATGGATGTTTCCGACAAGGGTATCTTTGTATGGAGGGGGTTCCTTTTTGATCCCATATTTTATCTTTGTCGTTGTGATCGCATCCACTGGTGTGATCGGAGAGATGAGTTTTGGACGTGCGGCAAGGTCTGGACCGATTGATGCATTTGGGATGGTCTGTGAGAAGAAAGGAAAGAGAAAAGTCGGGGAAGGGTTAGGAATGATACCAGTTCTTGGTTCTCTTGCTATGGCAATCGGATATACAGTTGTGATGGGGTGGATCTTAAAATATGCTGTTGGAACTTTCACAGGGGCAACACTTGCACCAAAGACGATCGAAGAATTTGGTGGACGTTTTGGAACAATGGCATCTGCATTTGGAAATAACATCTGGCAGATTCTTGCTTTGATCTTATGTATGTGTATTTTGATCTTTGGTGTAGGAGCAGGGATCGAGAAAGCCAATAAGATTTTAATGCCAATTTTCTTTGCGCTGTTTGTGATCCTTGGAATCTATGTGGCATTTCAGCCAGGGGCAGCAACGGGATATCAATATATTTTCAGAGTCGATAAGGCGGCCATCTTAGATCCAAAGACATGGATCTTTGCACTAGGACAGGCCTTCTTCTCCTTATCCGTCGCAGGAAATGGAACATTGATCTATGGATCGTATTTATCCGATGAAGAAGACATCCCATCATCTGCGGCAAGAGTTGCATTTTTTGACACGCTCGCTGCGATGCTTGCAGCACTCGTGATCATCCCAGCTATGGCAACAACTGGAGCAACACTGGATCAAGGAGGACCGGGGCTGTTATTTATCTATCTTCCAAACTTGATCAGCTCCATGCCAGGAAGTACGATCATCGCGATCATCTTTTTCGTTGCAGTGCTTTTTGCGGGAATGACATCACTGATCAATCTCTACGAAGCACCAATTGCAACCGTACAGGAAAAGCTTCATGTAGGAAGAAAGACCGCCTGCGTGATCATCGCAGTGATCGGCGTGATCGTCTCCTTATTGATCCAGGGCATCGTATCTGACTGGATGGATATCCTATCCATTTACATCTGCCCACTAGGAGCAGGACTCGCAGGAATCATGTTTTTCTGGATCGCCGGAAAGAAATATGTAGAAACACAGATAAACAAAGGAAGAGAAACAAAATTTACAAAGATGTATTATCCAATCTGCAAATATATTTATGTACCAATTTGTATTTTGGTATTGGTGCTTGGGATTGCGTTAGGCGGAATTGGGTGAGGAATGAAGAATCGTAGTTAAGGTATATCTTGGCTGCGATTTTTTCTTATATGAAAGTAAACAAATTAAGTTCCAAGAAATCATACGAAATTGCAAGAAAAGGATATTTACATTTAAGAAGATTTTTGTTATGATATAACTATCAAAGTAGAAGTATCATCGAATATGATATGACTATAAATATAGAATAAATAACAAAGATAAAGGGGATTTAGCTATGGAATTAAAAGAATTAACAAGTGCAGAACAGGTTGTGATGAAATGTATCTGGGATTATGGAAAGGATATGCCATTACAGCAGCTGATTGAAAATCTAAAACAAGATTACGGAAAAGATTATAAAAGAACAACGATCCGTACATTTGTCCTTCATTTAGAAGAGAAAGGATATGTGACAACATATCAGATTGGGAAATATTCTTATATTAATTATCTGATCGAAGAGCAGGATTATAAAGAACAGGAATTGGAAAAGACAAAGAATTTCTGGTACAAAGAATCTGGATTTGATCTGGTGAAGACATTATATAAAGGAAAATTAAATGAGGGGAAACTAAAGAAACTCAAAAAGTTGTTAGAAGAAATCGATGATTGACAGGAGAAGATATGATAGACATAAGAGAGATATTGGTTAGGATATTTAGTGCGATATTTTTATCCATGTGCACTGGAAGCTGTATGTTTGTTTTCTGGATGGCACTAAGAAAGTTTTTTGCAGATAAGATTCGTCCAAAAGTCTATGATTTGATATTAAAGATCATTCTAATTGCTTACTATGTTCCGGCAGGATATCTGTTGGTAAATATTTTTTTTGATAATGGGTATGTATTTGATTTTACAGGTACTATCATCAAGGCTTTTTATGCTATATCGTTGTTCTGGCTGGCTGGAGCAATTGCAACAGTTCTGAAGTTTGGAGAACGAACTTTTCGAATTAGAAGAGAAAAAGAAAGATGCTTTCCATGCAAGATGTATGTGCAAAAGATCTTTGAAGATTGTAAAAGAGAGCTTGGAATTCGCAGATCAATAGAAGTATTACAAGGATATCGCATTCAGATTCCAATGACAGCAGGAATATTAAAACCATGTGTGTTTTTACCTGTGGAAGATATGGAAGAAGAACAATTAAAAACGTGTATTTACCATGAACTCACACATTATAAGAAGCACGATATATTTTGGAATTATATAGCATGTCTGATGGTATGTATTCACTGGTATTGCCCATGGATCAGAACTGTATTTCGTAAGAACGATGAATGGAGCGAGGTGATCTGTGATCTATCAGCGATTGGTTATGTAGGATCAGCGAAGCGTTATTTTACAACGATTTTTGAGATGAGTCAGAAAAGTCAGGGAATCAAAGCATATCGGGCAGCATGTCTGTTTGAAAGCCGAGATAGTTTAGAACAAAGAATCTACTATGCAATGATGTATCGAAAACAAAAGAAGATAAAATATGCTGCGGTGATTGCAATGACCGTGATATTTTGTGGAATGAGTGTAACCAGTATTTTGGCTGCAAGTAAGGGATATCAAAAGGCGTATACAAAATGGGTACAAGAAACGGAAGTAGAAATAGAAGAACCAGATGATGAGGAAGAGGAGAGAATATCGTATGAAGAAAAAACGGGAGTTTTGGGAAATGATAAGAGTGAAACGATAAAGAAGATAAATTTTAAAAAGATGGATGCGATGACATTGGAGACTTATGTAAAGGCAGGAAAAAGGCTTCGATATAAAGGATTAACTCCGAAACGAAATGAAAATATAGAAATTTTTATAACAAGTCAAAAAAATTTTAAGGGGATAAAAGTTGGGATTATTGATTCACAGAATAGGATTAGATACATACAGGACAGAGGGAGAGATTTAGTTGAACATAGATTTAAGATAGAAAAAGAGGGGAAATATGATGTGTTTATTGAAATGGAGGATAAGAAAGATGTAAAAATTGTTGGAATGATTAATATTGATGATGATTAAAGAGATGGAGGAATAGGAGGAGAAAACGATGATAAAATATATAAAAATAATGGTAACAGTATTTACACTTTTAATTAGTTGTTCAGTGACAAATATATTTGCAAGTGATACGAATGATGTTATAGAAGAAAAGATAGATATATCAGAAAATATTATTGATGAAGTTGGAGAGGAAGACTTTGAACTGTTGTCTAATTCGATAACAGTTAATTGGACAGTGAAAAATGGAGTTAGAAAGAAAACTAAAGAATTTTATAAAAAGAAAGGAAGTAGTATCAATATTAGGTTACAGATAGCTCCAAAAACAAAAAGTGTCAAAGTAGGATATTTAGATGCAGATAAAGTAAAACATTATAAAACTGTTAAAGCAGAAATCAATCACAATTTTATAATACAAAAAACAGGATATATAGAGGTGTTTGTTGAAAATAGTAGTGGAAAAACTGTAACGGCAAGTGGAACTTATACTAAGTAATATTTTATTTATAAATGTATTTTATAAGAGGTGATGCAATATGAACAATTAAAAAATCCATGTAATACGAATGGCTGCCACCTACCTATCTGTAATATATACAGATAGCTGTATCACATGGATACAATAATGATAGCAGAAAATGAGGGAAAATAAAAGAATGAAAGGAAAAAGTTTATGAAATTAAAACAATTTGTATGTAAAGCAGCAAGTATTGCAATGTGTGCTATGATTATTGGAACAACTGTAGTTTCAGTGAATGTTAAGGCAGATACGAAAGCAACAGAAAGTACAGTAGCACTAGATACACATGATGACGATGGTGTTGCGGGTATTTTGGAACAAGATGATTTTGATACACTAGAAGAATATCAGAAATATTTAGAGACACACCCAAAAGTACAGACACGGCAAAGTCGTGTATCAGCGAATAAAAATGTAAAAGCAGCAGCTACTTTAAGATATAAAATTAAAGGATTAACAAATACAGCTGCAATTCAAAAAACATATATTGGATCTACATATATTTATGTGATTCAGAGAATTGGCTCAGACTCACGTTTATCAAGATGTTTGATTAATGGGTCAACAGCTACATATCAAGATCATATGACATTAAAAAACTTTGGTCATGGACAGACTTTGGAATGGTTTGAACATAATTCTAAAGCATATTTCTGGGTTACATGTAAAGCAAATGAAGCGTATAAATTTAAATGGGGAACTCAAATTGGAAGAATACAATATAAAGCTAAAGGAAGTGTAGATTATACAGAAATCCCAAGATTTTCTCATATGAGTTATGCAAATAAAAGTGGGACATCGATTGGAGAAGTGAAACGTGTAGATGCAGCATTGTCTAGTGATAGGAAAAAAGTATTTTTCTGGGTAATGGATAATACAGGAGAAATTCAATATAGTTTTTATAATGCGGAAAAATTAAATGCTGAATTGGATAAAAAAGAATCTGAAGAATCTAAATTTGTTCCATGTACATCAAGTGCAGTAAAATCAGCTTGTTATGGATCGTTTAGACAATCTGGAAGTAATCGTGTATTACCGAATGATTCATGTCAGGGATTAGAATTTTCTGATGGAGATTCTATTTATATTATTGGAGGTGCTGCCGGACAAAAACCGGGAATAGCAAAGTTAACAGGAAGTGGATCAAGTTATAAATATTCTTGCCTTGTTACAGCTACACATAATAATTTTGGAGGTAATGCGGAATCTGAAGGAATTCAATTAAAGGGAGATTACGTATATTTCGGGATTAGTGATAAACAAAGTAGCGATAAAGCCTGTATTTATTCTATTCCAAAAAGTGCGTTTTAATTTAAGTCTGGCTATGTTAAAATATATAATATAAACATTAATAAATTAAAATTATAAGGAGGTAGCAAGATGGTAAGAAAACGTATGGTATCAACAGTCATGAGCTTAATGATGGCAGCAGCAGTACTGACGACAGTTCCAGTGACTAACAATGTAAAGGCAGCAGATAAAGAGATAACAAGTGGGGATTATACTTATGTGAAAGAAAGCAATGGAAAGACTTCCTATGCAGTGCTTACAAGCTATAGAGGAAGTGAGACAAATCTTGTCATTCCAGAAGAACTGGATGGATTACAGGTAAAAGCAATTTCACAGGGATTTGAAAAAAATCTGAAAATAAAAAGTATTATATTATCAAAAAATATTGCACCAGCAAAAGAAACACACAGAGATTTGGAAGTGCTAAATGAAATTGAAACATTGGAAGAGATTCGTGTAGCAAAAGATAATCTGTCTTATCAGGCACAAGATGGAGTTTTATATAGCAAAGATAAGAAACAATTGTTTAGCTATCCAAAATCTAAAAAGTCCGAAACATATAACATGCCTGCTTCTGTAAAAAAAGTAGAAGAATTCAATGCCCTAATAAATCTTAAATATTTAAAGAATCTTACATTATCAAAGAATTTATCAGTAACACCAAGCTGTAATGACAGTAGTATTGAATCTGTAACAATTCCGGGCCAGATAGGCGGTATTGATGAAAGCAGTTTTGAAAATTGCAACAAATTAAATAAAGTTACAATTACAAAAGGTCTGAGATTTATTAATGATTATGCATTTTTTGAATGTAAAGCATTAAAAGAAATCAAACTGCCAGAAGGACTTCAAAGTATTGGAGTAGGAGTATTTTATAGAACAGGAATTAAACAGCTGACAATCCCTGGATCTGTTGTAAAAATTGATGTAATTGACAAGAGTATAAAATTAAGTAAACCATCTTATTTGAAGAAATTCAAAAGAGACTCAGGTGCTATTTATTACGAAGCAAGAGCCACAATCAAAGCATCTGGCAAAAAAGCTGTCACATACAAAGCATCCAGAATTACAAAGATTAAAGCAAAAACAAGCAAAGTAACGATCCAAAAAGGAAAGACAACAAAACTACAGACTAGAGTATACATTTCCAAGAAACTGAAAAAAGGATACTTAGATCCAGAGATCTTAAAATTCACAACATCCAATAAAAAAGTAGTGAAAGTATCCTCAAAAGGAACGATCAAAGGCTTGAAGAAAGGAAAAGCAACGGTCACAGTAAAACTTCGTACAACAGGAAAGACATATAAAGTGAACGTGAAAGTAAAATAGGAAACAATAAAGTAAAGATACATGGTAGAACAGGACATTCCAGCGAAAGCAGGGATGTCCTGTGTTTTCTTATGCAGCATTCCTTGTTATTTGCAATATCAAATGGTAGAATTAGGAATATTCAAAGTGAATCAATCTGTAATATGGAATGGAAAACAAACTGATACAACAAAGGAGAAACGAAACAATCATGCCAGGATACATTTTACATTTAACTGCTGCCCAGATGTTTCTAAAGACACAAAAAGGACAGAAATTTTTAAAGACAAAACAAGATAAAAATAATTTTCTGATCGGAAATCTTCTGCCAGATACAACAAAGATCAAAGCAAGATCCCATTTCAGAGATCCAAAATATCACGATCGCATGATAGAATACCCGGAAACAAGCTGGTTTATCAAGAAATATAAGCATCTTCTATCAAACAGCAGTGTGGTCGGATATCTCTTTCATCTCTACATCGATCGAAGATTTTTCAAATACTATATGCCAAGGATCGTAGAGTTTCGAAATGCACAAGATGAGAGAGAAGAAAGAAGAGATATGGTAAAAGATGTCTTATTAAAACGGACAGGACAAAGATTATCAAAGCAGGATTTTTTCTCAGAGAAATACTACTATGGGGACTACACAAAGATGAATATGTACCTTGTAAATCGTTATCAGATTCCGACAACACTTGATCCCAATATATCAAATCCTGGGATCAAAGAAGTTGATTATGAGGATGTAAAGCAGGTGTTAAAAGAATTAAAAACATATATGAAAGTACCAAAAGATGCAGTAAAGAACGTGAGAGTTTTTGACGTGGAAGATCTTCTTTTCTTTTTGGAAAACGCAGTAGGTGTATTTAAAATCTAAGTTTGGATAACATACAAATACAGGAAATTTTTTCATTATATAACAAAAAAGTTGCAAATATTACAAAAATATGACATAATACCATAGAAATAACTTTAAGGAGGACAACATGATGAAAACTGTAAAGGAAATTGTAAAGAGGGAACGTCAAAAGAGAAGAAGACGTGTGGGGATTATGATCGTATTGATCGCTTTATGTGCAACAGCAATTTTCTTTGGAACCAAAGCTTATCACAATTACAAGGAAGAGGAATTCTTCAAGAGTGTGAAAGAAAAAGAAATCAAAGTAACTCCAAAAAGCATAACGCACAAACAGACAGATATCTTTACACAAAGTTATCAAAAAGAAACGGATGATCAGTTGAAAGCATTAAAGAAAGGCAAAAATTATACTTTCAATAAGCCCTTAATCGTCTGGAATGCATATGGAACATACACAACATCTTTGTACTATTATGCAAAAAATGATCGTGCATCTTATGCAGTATGTACTGTAGAAGCCAGCGAAGCAGGTGCGAGTCCATACAAACGTACATTGAAATCTGTATCTGGAAAGAAATATGTGACAACACATGAATATCAGATCAAAGGACTTGTTCCAGGAGCGAAGAATAAGATCACAATGCAATTCTTTAATGAAAATGGAAGAGCTGTCGGGAAAACACATTTCTACGTGACAGCACTGAAAGATGATGTCATTCCTGCAATTCTTAAGAAGAATACAGGGACAAGCAAAGCAAAGATGAGCGATGGCCTGTTTTGCCTGTTTGGACATGATAAAGCGGATGTGTCAAACATCTATCTGTATGATAATAATGGAGTGAGCAGGGGAAGAATGCCTTTGAACAAATATCGTACAGACCGCTTTTTATTTATCAAAGGACAGCTGGTATATTCTTATGACTATAATAAAATTGCATTTACGAATTGTATAGGAAAAGTGACAAGGACCATTGATATTGGGAATTATCAATTTCATCACGATTTCCGTTATGACAAGAAACACGATAAGATCATTTGTCTGGTAAATAATCTGGACAAAGATACGATTGAAGATACGATCGTACAGGTGGATGTAAAGACAGGAAAGACAAGTATGCTCTTTGACTGTGAAAAAATTCTGCCGTTAATGAGAAAACTGGCGATCCAGAGAAAAGGTGGTAGAAATACTTATGGAGGAACTGAACTAGACTGGATACACATTAATTCTTTTGATTTTCTAGATGATGGTAATAGTTTGGTCTTAAGCAGCAGAGAACAAAGTTCAATCCTTAAGATTAAAAATATTTACACAAAACCAGAATTAGACTATGTGATCCATCGTGGAACAATCTATAATGGAACAGATATTGCCAAATATCAGTTAAAACGAGAAGGAGACTTCGTTGCAAATGCAGGACAGCATATGATCACTGTAGAATATGACGATTCCCTTCCAGAAGGACAATATTATTTATATATGTTTAATAACAACTATGGAAAGGCAACATCTATTCCAACTTTTGACTGGAGTATGTATCCGAATGTGGGAAACTTTAAAAGTGGAACTTCTTATTACTCAAAATTTCTTGTAGATGAGAAGACAAGGACTTATAAACTTGCACAGCAATTTAGTTTGCCTTATTCGGCAATCGTAAGCAGTGTGCAGCATTTAGGGGG
The DNA here is from genome assembly GCF_030296915.1 of Anaerostipes hadrus ATCC 29173 = JCM 17467. Taxonomy (NCBI): domain Bacteria; kingdom Bacillati; phylum Bacillota; class Clostridia; order Lachnospirales; family Lachnospiraceae; genus Anaerostipes; species Anaerostipes hadrus. Next base: position 936,261 of record NZ_AP028031.1, read on the forward strand.
GAATATTCCGTTTAGTAGTGGAATGAGTAAGACATTTGGAGAGTATGATAAAGATGGAAAACTGATCAAGTCCTTTGAATATGAAGCAGATAAATATTCATATCGCGTGATGAAGTATGAATTTTAAGTTGTAAGTTGGCCAACTATAGTCTTTCAGTATATGATAAAAATTAAATAAGCAACCGAAAACGCAGCGGTGGAATTTTGCTCACATTTTGAACAAATCGCTTATCCGCCCAATTTCCTACGAGAACTCGCTCTGAAGTTTTGTTTTAGACAAAAGTCTTTGAAGCTCAGACATTCGTCCAATTGGGCTGCGAATTTGTTCAAAATATGGCAAAATTCCAATGCTGCGTTTTCGGTTGCTTATTTAATTTTTATCATATACCTGAAGTCTGGAGTGTGGACAATTACAAGATTGGACAATTTAAGTGAGTGTGTATGTTGAATGTTATCGGTTCTGTCGGAGTATAAGTATCAAGAAAAAACAATCCTCGACATAATATTACAAAAATAGACTAAATATTACAAAAATATTACAAAATAATAATCGAAAGTATTGACATACTACATATAAGTGCTATAATACACACATACTCGAGTTAACAAAATTGTAACATTTACAGGAGGGACATTATGATAACGAGGAAAATGAGACTGTCGATGGCGATGCTTACGATTGCTGCGAGTGTGTTGACGACAGGAAATATAAAAGCAGATGAGAAAGATACAACAAAAGAAACAAATACAGCAACGGAAAGTAAATATGCGAATAAAGCAGTTGCAGATATTTATTCTACAACAACATTAAATATCCGAAAAAAGGGTAGTATAAATGCAAAGATCGTAGGAAAAATGAAAAAGGGTAATATTGCAACTGTGCTGAAGAAAGGATCTGAATGGTCAAAAGTAAGATCAGGAAATGTTACAGGATATGTAAAAAATCAGTATCTTGTATTTGGCGATGAGATTGAAAACTTTGCGAAACAAAATGTGAAAAAGGTGGCGAAAGTTCAGACGGAAACATTAAGAGTTCGTAAGAAAGCATCTACGGATTCAAAGATTGTTACATTGGTATCTGAAGATGATAAATTAAAAGTGAAGAAACAGACCGATGACTGGGCAAAAGTCAAGGTTGATGGCCAGACAGGATATGTGTCAAAAGATTATGCCAAAGTAACATACTCTTTTGGAAAAGCGAAATCCATGAAGCAGATTCAGGCAGAACAAGAGGCGAAGAAAAGAGCAGAAGAAGCAGCCAGAAATAAGCCAGTATCCACAACATCAAGCAGTCATACTTCTAATACTGGAACAACATCTGGAAGTACAACAGGTTCCACACAGACAACAAAGAAAGCTTCCGTATCCGTATCATCTAGTGGCTCATCAGCAACAGGAAGCAGGATCGTAAGTTATGCGCAGCAGTTTGTTGGAAATCCATACCGATATGGTGGAAATAGCTTAACCAGCGGAATTGACTGTTCTGGATTTACGCAGCAGATTATGGCGAAATTTGGATACAGTATCAGTCGTACGAGCAGTTCCCAGTCTGGTGATGGAAGAGCAGTATCTACGAGCAATTTAAGAGCTGGTGATCTGGTATTCTATGGAGATGGTGGAAGCATTGATCATGTGGCACTTTATATCGGCGGTGGTCAGGTAGTACATGCAAGTAATTCCGCACCATATCCGCGAGGAGGAATTAAGATTTCAAACGTAAATTACAGAACACCAATCTGTGCAAGACGTATCATAGGATAGCTAGAAAAATTATCAATACAGTATTTATATGGAAAGAGCGTAAAAGGAAGATTCATGCAGAATCATTCTTGTGCGCTCTTCCTTTTTTGATATACCAGACATGAAAATAAAAAATTATATTTCCTATATTGACATAACAATCCCATATTTATAGAATGTAAAAAGGTATATTTTGGTTAGGAAAATAAAGATAGAAAAGAGATGTAAAAAGAAAAAGATGAAACAAAGACGATTTACAAACAAAAAGCTGATCGCCCTCATGTTACCACTGGCAGTTGATCAGCTTTTAAATTCGTTTATGGGTACGGTAGATACCCTTGTAGTCAGCAATTTAGGATCAGCAGCGATTTCTGCTGTCAGTCTGGTAGATTCCATTAATATTCTGGTAGTTCAGGCATTTTTTGCACTGGCTTCAGGTGGTACGGTTGTTTGCTCTCATTATCTTGGATGTGAGAAGAAAGAGAGAGCAACGAATGCAGCCAGGCAGTTAGTGTTTATTACATTCGCAATGTCATTGGTCATTGCGATCGCGTGTCATTTATTCAGCGATCAGCTTCTTGGAGTGATATTTGGACAGGTGGAACCAGCGGTTATGGACAATGCGAAGAAGTATTTCTTCTTTTCGGCCATGTCTTATCCATTTATCGCATTGTACGATGACGGAGCCTGTATTTTAAGAGCACAGGAGAACAGCAAACTTCCGATGCAGATTTCTTTTGTTGCAAATGGCATTAATGTTGCATTGAATCTGATATTTGTATGGGTATTGCATTTGGGTGTAGCAGGTTCTTCTGCAGCGACGATGATCGCCAGAGCATTTGCAATGGTTGCGGTGCTTTATAAATTGAGAAATCCGAAGATGAAGATACAGCTTAGAGACTATTTTTCGATTCGTCCAGAATGGGAAGAGATCAAACGAATCTTACATATCGGAGTTCCATCAGGAATTGAAAATGGAATGTTCCAATTTGGAAAGCTTGCGATCCAGTCAACGGTATCTTTGATGGGAACGGCGGCGATCGCGGCACAGGGAATGACCAATATCATCGAGAATTTGAATGGTATCATGTCGATCGGAATGGGAATCGGATTGATGACAGTCGTTGGAGAATGTCTTGGAGCAGGAGAAAAAGAAGAAGCAGTTTATTATATAAAGAAGATTTCCATTGCAGCAGAAGTTGTATTGATCGCTACATGTCTTTTGATGTTTGGGCTTACTTATCCGATCACATATTTTGGAGGCATGGAACCAGAGAGTGCAAAACTTTGTATATTCATGGTAACATGTATCACGATCGTAAAACCGATCGTGTGGATCATGGCATTTATTCCACCATATGGATTCAGGGCAGCAGGAGATGTTAGATTTACAATGACGACCTCCATGCTGTGCATGTGGCTTTGCAGAGTTGTACTTGCTATGGTACTTGCGAGAGTTTTTCATATGGGACCGATCGCAGTGTGGATCGGAATGTTTACAGACTGGACGATCCGTGGAATTATTTATACAATACGATTTAAAAATAGAAAATGGCTTGCTCATCAGGTGATCTGATGTTCGTTGCGGATGATGACGGTTCGTGTTATACTGAAATGTATTTGAATGATCAAGAAATAATATAGAAGGGATACAAATAAAATGAAAGTATCAGATTTTACATTTGATTTACCAGAAGAATTGATCGCTCAGGATCCACTTGAGGACAGATCAAGTTCCAGATTATTAACATTAGATAAAAATACAGGAGAGATCGGACATGATGTCTTCCATAATATTGTAAATTATTTAAAACCGGGAGACTGTCTTGTGTTGAATAACACAAAAGTAATTCCTGCAAGACTGATCGGAGCCAAAGAAGAGACTGGCGGTAAAGTTGAAGTTTTACTTCTCAAGAGAAAACAGGACAATGTATGGGAAACTCTTGTAAAGCCAGGGAAAAAAGCACGTCCGGGAGCAAGGATTTCTTTTGGAGATGGAAAATTAGTTGGAGAAGTCATTGATGTTGTTGATGAAGGAAATCGTTTGGTGAAGTTTGAATATGAAGGCATTTTTGAGGAAGTGTTAGACGAACTTGGACAGATGCCATTACCACCATATATCACACATCAATTAAAAGACAAGAATCGTTATCAGACAGTTTACGCCAAATATGATGGTTCAGCCGCAGCACCAACTGCCGGACTTCATTTTACAAAGGAATTATTACAACAGATCAAAGACATGGGAGTTAATATCGCATATGTAACACTTCATGTTGGACTTGGAACATTCCGTCCAGTAAAAGTTGATGATGTTTTAGAGCATCATATGCATTCTGAATTTTATAGAATTGAAGAGGAAGATGCAGAACTTATCAATGAGACAAAGAAAAACGGTGGAAGAGTTATTTCTGTTGGAACAACAAGTACAAGAACTTTGGAATCTGTTGCAGAAGAAGATGGAACTCTGCATGCAAAGAGCGGATGGACAGACATCTTCATTTATCCAGGATACAAATTTAAAGTGATCGATGGACTGATCACAAACTTCCATCTGCCAGAATCTACATTATTAATGTTAGTTTCTGCACTCGCAGGAAGAGAACATATTTTAAATGCTTATAATATCGCTGTAAAAGAAAGATACAGATTCTTCTCTTTCGGGGATGCGATGTTCATTCATCCATAAGAAGAATTTATTATAAAAGGATATCTTAGAAAGGAGTCACAATGGCAAATTTGATCGAAATTGGAAAAAGTGGAATAAAAGTACCATTCTTAGGAATGGGAACATGGGCGATCGGTGGTGGAAGCTGGTGGGGAGACAATGATGACGAACTCTCTGTCAAAACGATTCAAAGGGCGATCGATCTTGGAATCAAATGGATCGACACAGCGCCAATTTATGGATTATATCACAGTGAAGATGTGGTGGGAAAAGCAATCAAAGGAAAAAGAGAGCAGATTATATTATCTACAAAGTGTGCACTGGAGTGGAGACATGAAACACCAGTTTTTCATAAAGAAGTCGATGGAACGAAAGTCTATCGTGACCTTTCAAAGAAAAGTATCATTGAGGATTTAGATCATAGTCTTTTAACACTTGGAACAGACTATATTGATGTGTTGTATACACACTGGCAGACAACAGATAAGAAACTTTATCCGATCGAAGAGACAATGGATGCATTGATGACACTTAAAAAACAGGGTAAGATCAGAGCTATTGGTGCGTCAAATGTTACAGAAGAAGATATCAGGGAATATTGTCAATATGGACAGCTTGATGTGATCCAGGAAAAATACAGTATTGTGACAAGAAAAGTGGAGAAAGAATTATTGCCAGTATGCAAGGAACTTGGTGTGTCAATACAGGCGTATTCTCCATTGGAACAAGGTCTGCTTACAGGTAAGTTTACAATGGATACAACATTTCCAAATGGAGATGTAAGAAATAATAATCCATCTTTTCAGCCTGAGACAAGAAAAAAGGTATTGGATATCTTAGAGGACTGGAAAAAATATCTAGGAAAATATGAGTGCTCATACAGTAATCTAGTAATCGCATTGACTTCTCAGATGATGGATGGACTGCATATTCTTGGTGGAGCGAGGAAACCGAAGCAGATTGAAGATAATGCCAAGGCATTGGGCGTATCTTTGGAAGAGGCAGATATTGTTCAAATGAAAAAAAGATATAGAAACATTATTATAAGATATGAAATGGAGGAAAGCTTATGAAACTTGCACTTATTGGAACAGGAAAGATTATTGAAGATGCATTGTTTGCAATGGAACCAGTAGAAACAATTGAGAGAACAGCGATTTTTGCAAGACCACATAGCAGAGATAAGGCGGAAAAACTTGCAAAACAGTATGCGATCAAAGAAGTTTACACAGACTATGAAGAATTACTTGAAAAGACAGAAGCAGATACTGTTTACATAGGACTGATCAACAGTGCTCATTATCCATATGCAAAACAGGCATTATTGGCAGGAAAGAATGTCATCCTCGAGAAGCCATTTACTGGATTTTATGAAGAAACAAAGGATTTAGAGCAGATTGCAAATGACAAGAAATTATTTATCTTTGAAGCGATCACAGTACTTCACAACGAAGTGTTTTATGAGATGAAAAAGAACCTGAATAAACTGGGAAATATCCGTATGGCACTTTGTAATTATTCTCAGTACTCCAGCCGTTACGATGCATATTTAGAAGGAGATATCACACATTCTTTTGATCCTGCATATTATGGAGGTTCATTATATGATATCAACGTCTATAATATTCATTATTGTGTAGGATTATTTGGAGAGCCAAAGGATGCGACATATTATCCAAATATCGGACCAAATGGAATTGATACATCAGGAACACTTGTGATGCAGTATGATGGATTCAGTGCGGTTTGTACAGGAAGTAAAGATTCAGACAGTCCAGGATACGTCTGTGTTCAGGGTGAAAAAGGTTTTATGAAAGTAGATTCTAAACCAAACATTGCTTCTGAATTAAAGACGGTTTATGCAGATGAAAATATCAAAGAAAAAGTAAAAGATGCAGCAGGAGCGATGGTTCGTGCAACGATCACAGAAGATTATAAGGCTCCAGAGCATCACCACCGCATGACACAGGAATTTACAGATTTTGCAAGAGTCATTGATGAAAAAGATTATGAGACGGCAAAAGAATTTTTGGAGGAGACAGTTGCGGTTGTGAAAGTACTTGAGACAGCACGAAAGAAAGCTGGAATTGAATTTTAGAATTAAATTAAATAGAAGGAAGTAATCTATGAAAGTGATCATTATCGGTGGCGGAGCTGCCGGCATGATGGCTGCATATCAGGCAGCAAAATGTGGAAACGATGTTTCCTTATATGAAAAAAATGAAAAATTAGGAAAGAAGATTTTTATCACAGGAAAAGGACGCTGTAATGTGACAAATGCCTGTGAGATCGAAGAGCTGTTAGATCACGTTGTGACCAACAAAGAATTTTTATACAGTGGTTTCTATTCTTTTACAAATGATGCAATGATGGAATTCTTGGAAGAACTTGGATGCCCTCTGAAAGTGGAACGAGGAAATCGTGTATTCCCTGTATCTGATCATTCTTCTGATGTTATTGCAGCATTACAAAGAGGTCTTAGAAAAGAAAATGTTGACATATATTTCAATACAACTGTCAAAAAGATTCTGATCGAAGATGGAATTGTAACAGGAGTAAGATTGGCATCTGGAGACACAGTGAAGGCAGATAAAGTCGTTGTTGCAACAGGAGGTATGTCCTATCAGGCAACCGGATCGACTGGAGATGGATATGATTTTGCAAGAAAAGCAGGACATAAAGTGACAAAACTTACGCCTGCACTTGTTCCGTTTGAGATCAAAGAAGATTATTGTAAACAGTTGATGGGATTATCTTTAAGAAATGTCGCAGTGACAATGACTGCAGATGGAAAGAAGATTTACGAAGATTTTGGGGAAATGCTCTTTACACACTTTGGAATCAGTGGACCAGTTGTTTTAAGTGCAAGTAGTTATATTGGAAGATATCAGGGCAAAGAATTAAAATTTATCATTGATTTGAAACCAGCACTTAACAAAGAACAGTTAGATCACAGAGTATTAAAAGATTTTAATAAGACATTAAACAAAGATTTTGTAAATTCCTTAGATCATCTTTTGCCGAAGAAGCTGATTCCTGTTATGATAGAGTTATCAGGAATTCCAGAGCATAAGAAAGTCAACGAGATCACAAAGAAGGAAAGAGAACGATTTGTTTCTTTATTAAAGCATTTAGAACTTACAATTACAGGAGTTCGTGGATTTAAAGAAGCGATCATTACACAAGGCGGAGTTAACGTCAAAGAGATCGATCCGGGGACGATGGAATCAAAGAAGATCAAAGGATTATATTTTGCAGGGGAAGTATTAGATCTTGATGCGGTCACAGGTGGGTTTAACCTTCAGATCGCATGGTCAACAGGATATCTTGCAGGAATGAATTAATATATTAGGAAGCAGATCAGGAGGAAAAGATAATGTATAGTATTGCGATTGATGGACCAGCAGGAGCAGGAAAAAGCACGATTGCAAAAACAATTGCAAAGAAATTAGAATTTATTTATGTGGATACAGGAGCAATGTACCGTGCGATGGCTCTTTATTTCATCAGACATGAGATCGATCCAAAGGATGAAGAGGCAATCAACAAAGCATGTCCAGATATTCATGTAAGTATCAACTATGAAGATGGAGTGCAGCAGGTGTTATTAAACGGGGAAAATGTAAATGGACTGATCCGTACCGAGGAAGTTGGAAATATGGCTTCGAAGACATCTGCATATAAAATGGTAAGAGCAACACTATTAGATCTTCAGAGAGATCTTGCCAAGACGGCTAATATCTTAATGGATGGAAGAGATATCGGAACAAACGTACTGCCAAATGCCGATTTAAAGATTTATTTAACTGCATCATCTAAAGTAAGAGCCGAGCGCCGCTACAAAGAATTGGTAGAAAAAGGTGTAGAGGCTGATTTCGATAAGATTGAGGAAGATATCATTATCCGTGACCGTCAGGATATGGAACGTGAGATCGCACCGCTAAAACAGGCAGAAGATGCAGTGCTGGTTGATTCTTCTGATATGACGATCGAAGAAGTTGTTGATGCGATCGTTGCAGAATTTGAAAAAGTAAAATAATAAAAAGTTTATTTGCAAGCAGTGAGGATAAAGATGGAAGTTATTTTAGCAAAAACAGCAGGGTTTTGTTTTGGCGTGAAGCGTGCTGTTGACACTGTATATAAAGAAGCAGGAAAGAAAAATGTATACACATACGGGCCGATCATTCACAATTCAGAGGTTGTTAATGATCTGAAGAAAAAGGGCGTGGAAGTGATCAATTCCAGAGAAGAATTAGAAGCTTTGGAAGAAGGAACGGTTATCATACGTTCCCATGGAGTTGCGAGAGAAATTTATGATCTGATCCATGAAAAAGGATTGGAATTAGTTGATGCAACATGTCCATTTGTCAGAAAGATCCATAAGATCGTAGAGAAAGCGGGCAACGATGGTGATCAGGTGATCATCGTTGGAAGTGAGCACCACCCAGAAGTTCAGGGAATCAAAGGATGGTGTACTGGAGAAGTGCATATTATCTCAGATGCAGAGCAGTTTGAAGGGATCAATCTTAACAAGCCGACGACTCTTGTATCACAAACGACATTTAATTACAAGAAATTTCAAGATTTAGTTGAAATTCTGAATAAAAAGGGTTATGATATAGGAGTATGTAATACAATATGTAATGCCACGGAAGAGCGTCAACTGGAAGCAAAGTCTATCGCTAAGGGTGTAGATGCAATGGTTGTGATCGGAGATAAGCAAAGCTCCAACAGCCAGAAGTTATATGAGATTAGTAAGAAAGAGTGTGAGAACACCTTTTTTGTGCAGACACTTAGAGACCTGGATTTGAAACTTTTTGAATCGACTGGTAAGGTAGGTATTACAGCGGGGGCCTCAACCCCACAGAAAATTATCAAGGAGGTTCATGCTAGCATGACAGAAAAGAGTTTTGAAGAATTATTAGAGGAAAGTTTTGTGACAATTCACAACGGAGAGGTAGTGAAAGGTACAGTTATCGATGTGAAACCAGATGAGATCATCTTAAACATCGGATACAAAGCAGATGGTATCTTAACAAGAAGTGAATACTCTAATGATTCAGCCAACGTAGATTTAACAACTGTTGCTAAAGTTGGTGATACTATGGAGACTAAGGTATTAAAAGTGAATGATGGAGAAGGACAGGTTCTTCTTACTTATAAGAGATTAGCAGCTGAAAAAGGAAACAAACGTTTAGAAGAAGCTTTCGAGAATAAAGAAGTCTTAAAAGCACCTGTAGCTCAGGTTTTAGATGGTGGATTAAGCGTACTGATCGAAGAAGCACGTGTATTCATCCCTGCAAGCTTAGTTTCTGATTCTTATGAAAGAGACTTAAAGAAATACGAAGGACAGGAAATCGAATTCGTTATCAGCGAGTTCAACCCTCGTAAGAGAAGAGTCATCGGAGACCGCAAACAGTTATTAGTAGCTGCTAAGAAAGAAAAACAGAAAGAATTATTCGAGAAGATCGAAGCAGGAATGAAAGTAGAAGGAGTTGTTAAGAATGTAACAGACTTCGGTGCATTCATCGATTTAGGTGGAGCAGACGGACTTCTTCACATTTCTGAAATGTCTTGGGGACGTGTTGAAAACCCTAAGAAGGTCTTCAATATTGGAGATAAAGTAACAGTTCTGATCAAGGATATTCAGGGAGAAAAGATTGCATTAAGCTTAAAATTCCCAGAAGAGAATCCATGGTTAAAAGCAGAAGAGAAATACAAAGTAGGAAGTGTTGTAACAGGTAAAGTTGCACGTATGACAGATTTCGGAGCATTCGTTGAGTTAGAATCAGGAATCGATGCACTTCTTCACGTTTCTCAGATCGCAAAAGAACATATCGACAAACCATCTGACGTATTAAGCGTTGGACAGGAAATCGAAGCTAAAGTAGTTGACTTCAAGAAAGACGATAAGAAGATCAGCTTAAGTATGAAAGCATTAGCTAACGAAGAAGAAAAAACAGAAGAATAAGATCTTTATCAAAGAATCCTGATTTTTATAAATCAGGGTTCTTTTTTCGTACAAGTATTGTAAAAAAACAAGTTTTGCGATATAATCAGTTTTAAAAATACATTTTTTTAAAATGATAAACCTCGAAAAGGAGTTATGACCATGGAATTAAAGAAGTTTAAAAAAGTATTGGTTGCAAACCGTGGTGAGATTGCGATCCGAGTTTTCCGAGCTTTAAATGAACTTGGAATTACAACGGTTGGTGTCTTTTCAAAAGAAGACCGTTATGCCTTATTCCGTTCTAAAGCTGATGAATCTTATCAGTTGAATCCGGACAAAGGACCAATCGATGCCTATCTTGACATCAATACGATCATTCGTATTGCAAAAGAGAAGAACGTAGATGCAATTCATCCAGGTTATGGATTTTTATCAGAGAATCCTGACTTTGTAGATGCCTGTGAGAAGAATGGAATCACATTTATCGGACCATCCTCAAGCTTAATGCGTAAGATGGGAGATAAGATTTCTTCCAAACAGATGGCAATTGAAGCTGATGTTCCAATCATTCCTGGTGTAGACCATGCGGTTCACGGACTGGAAGAAGTGACTAAGATTGCGAACCAAGTTGGATATCCTGTAATGTTAAAGGCTTCCAATGGTGGTGGAGGACGTGGAATGCGTATCGTTCATTCAGCCGAAGAGATGCCAAAAGAATATGCAGAAGCAAGAGATGAATCCAAGAAAGCATTTGGAGACGATCAGATTTTCGTTGAAAAATACTTAAAGAGTCCAAAACATATCGAGGTTCAGATCATTGGTGACCAGTATGGACATGTTGTTCATTTATATGACCGTGACTGCTCTGTACAGAGAAGACATCAGAAGGTTGTAGAATATGCACCAGCATTCAGCGTGCCAGAAGAAGTAAGACAGCAGATTTTTGAAGCATCTATCCGTCTTGCAAAACATGTAGGATATAAGAATGCTGGAACATTAGAGTTCCTGGTAGATGCAGATAATAATGCATACTTTATCGAGATGAACCCTCGTGTACAGGTAGAACATACGATCACAGAGATGGTAACAGGAATCGATATCGTACAGACACAGGTTCTTGTAGCAGAAGGATATTCTTTAGATTCTGAAGAGATCGGTATTGGATCTCAGGAGGAAGTGACATGTAATGGATACTCTATTCAGACACGTATCACAACAGAAGATCCAATGAATAACTTCCTGCCAGACACAGGTAAGATCACGGTATATCGTTCTGGAGCTGGTAACGGTATTCGATTAGATGGTGGTAACGCATATGCAGGAGCAGAGATTACACCATACTATGACAGCTTATTGGTAAAAGCGATCTCTCATGATCGTACATTTGGAAGAGCGGTTGACAAATCTATCCGTGTATTAAAAGAGATTCGTATTCGTGGAGTTAAGACAAATATCCCATTCTTGATCAATGTATTAAATAATGAGACATTCCGTGAGGGAAGATGCTATACAACATTTATTGAAGAAACGCCAGAATTATTCTTACTTCCAGAAAGTCAGGACAGAGCAACAAAGATCCTTGAATTTTTAGGAAATAAGATGGTGAATGTGCAGAAAGCCGTTCTTGACAAACCAGATTTTGAAGCAAGAATTCTTCCAAAGTATGATACAGAGAAGAAGATTTATGGTTCCAGAGACAAGTTCTTAGAGATGGGAGCTAAAGACTTCACACAGAGCCTGTTAAATGAGAAGAGATTACTGATCACAGATACAACAATGCGTGATGCACAGCAGTCTTTAATGGCAACACGTATGAGAACAAAAGATCTGATCGGAGCATCTGATGCGACAAACGCATTTATGGAGAATGCATTCTCTGTAGAGGCATGGGGTGGGGCTACTTATGATACAGCTTATCGTTTCTTAAAAGAGTCTCCATGGAAGAGATTAAAATTATTAAGACAACATATGCCAAATACATTGATCCAGATGTTACTTCGAGCATCCAATGCTGTAGGATACAGCAACTATCCAGATAATGTTGTTAAGAAATTCATCGAAGAAGCATCACAAAAAGGTGTAGATGTGTTCCGTATTTTCGACAGCTTAAACTGGGTTGAGAATATGAAGATGCCGATCGAGACAGCATTAAAGACAGGTAAGATCGTAGAAGGAACGATCTGCTACACAGGAGATATCACAGATCCAAACGAGACAAAATATACATTAGATTACTATGTAAAGAAAGCCAAAGAATTAGAAAGCTTAGGTGTTCATATCTTTACGATCAAAGATATGGCAGGTCTTGTAAAACCATATGCAGCGAAGAAACTTATTAGTGCATTAAAAGAAGAATTAAATATTCCAGTTAATCTTCATACACATGATTCTACTGGAAATGGTGTCAGCACATTATTAATGGCATCTGAAGCAGGACTAGATATCGCTGACTGTGCGATTGGTTCTATGAGTTCTATGACAAGTAACCCATGTATGAATTCATTAGTAGAAGCATTAAAAGGAACAGAGCGAGATACAGGACTTAATCCAGATGAATTAACAGAATTAAGTCAGTACTATGCAAGAATCCGTCCAATCTACAAACAGTTTGAGAGCGGAATGGATGCGCCAAATACAGAGATTTACAAATATGAGATTCCAGGTGGACAGTACTCTAATCTGTTAGCACAGGTAAAAGAAATGGGTGCAGCGGAAGACTTTGAAGAGATCAAAGGTTTATATAAAGATGCGAACCAGCTGCTTGGAAATATCGTTAAAGTAACACCATCATCTAAAGTTGTTGGAGACTTTGCGATCTTTATGTTCAAGAATGGATTAACAAAAGAGAATATCTTAGAAGTTGGTAAAGATTTATCTTATCCAGATTCTGTTGTAGAATATTTTGAAGGTATGATCGGACAGCCAGAAGGTGGATTCCCAGAAGAATTACAGAAGATCGTATTAAAAGATAAGAAACCGATTGATGTGCGTCCAGGAAGTTTATTACCAGATGAAGATTTTGATTATATCGCAAAGGGATTAAAAGAAAACTTCTATACAGAGAATATGGAAGATCCAGATGTCTTAAGTCAGAAGACATTAAGCTATGCGTTATATCCAAAAGTATATGAAGATTACTGTAGACATTTTGAGGCTTACAATGATGTAACAGGACTTGAAAGTCACGTATATTTCTATGGATTAAGAAAAGGTGAAGAGACAACACTGAAATTAGATGAAGGTAAATATCTGATCATCAAATTTATCGATATGACAGAGCCTGATGAAGATGGATACCGACTGTTAGACTTTGAAGTAAATGGATCTATCCGTGAGATCAAAGTTCTTGATAAGAATTTAGAGGTTAAGACAGACCGAAGAGTTAAAGCAGATAAATCTAATCCTGCACATCTTGGATCCACAATTCCAGGAACAGTTGGTAAAGTTCTTGTCAATGAAGGTGATGAGGTCACAGTGAATATGCCGCTGATGACAGTTGAAGCTATGAAGATGGAGACAACTGTTGTTTCTACCGTCAATGGTAAAGTTGATAAGATCTATGTCAAAGAAGGAGAACAGGTAAATCAGGAAGATCTGTTAATCTCTTTTGAAATTGATGAATAGAAATTGAATTAGATTTCATACTAAAGAAGGAAGTAAGAAGATGCTTCCTTCTTTTTTTAGTGCAAATTGCAGAGCATCGTTCTAAATAATAAAGATAAAAAATATGATACAGGAAGGTAAGATTTTGGTATGAAAGATAATGAGAGACAAGAAATAGAAAAATTTGGACAGTTGCAGGAAAATGGGATTTTTACAATGACTATCATTGGTGAGATCGAAGGGCATCAGTTATCTGCACAAAATGCAAAGACAACAAAATATGAACATATGATACCGGCTTTAGCAAAGGTTGAGCAGGATGAAAGTATAAAAGGAATCTTAATTTTGATCAATACGATCGGTGGAGATGTAGAATGTGGACTTGCGATCGCAGAGCTTATCGCATCTCTAAGCAAACCAACCGTATCGCTTGTTCTTGGAGGAAGTCATTCGATCGGAGTACCGCTTGCTGTGGCAGCAGATCATTCTTTTATTGTGAAAAGCGCAACAATGATGATTCATCCAGTGAGAAGTTCTGGAACATTTATCGGAGTTATTCAAAGTTATCGTAATATTGAAAAGATTCAAGATCGGATTACGACATTTATTAGTGATCATTGTAAAATGAAAAAGGAAAGAGTTGAAGAATTGATGCTTCATATTGGACAGCAGGTAAAAGATGTTGGTATGATCCTTTCAGGGGAGGAGGCAGTGAAAGAAGGATTGATCGATGAGATGGGTGGAATAAAAGAAGCAACAGACAGATTGATTGAAATAATTAATCAGTCTGAAAATAAATAGAAAATTTGAATAAAAAACAGATAATACCTTTATAAAATTCCTGTTTTGGTATATGATAAGAATAACAAGTATGTTAAAAAAAACACAAACTATCTTAAGGCATCATTAGAGGAGGGAATATCATGAGAGGAATACAGACACCAGTTCGGAATGTGAGAAGAAGAATTTTCAAAGAGATCGCAAAGTTTGGCTACGAACAAAGGAACCTACAGGATCTTGAAGATCTTCCATATGAGATCATACCTGGAGAAGTTGCAAAATATCGAGATAGCATTTACAGAGAACGAGCGATCGTAGGTGAGAGATTGAGGCTTGCCATGGGAATGTCATTAAATCCAGCGGATAAACCAACAAGAATTACGAAAGAAATTGATGAGAGCAATATTTCAGAGAAATATTATGAGCCGCCACTTCTTCAGGTAATTCCATCTGCATGCAATGAATGTAAGGAGAAGGCATTTATTGTAGGAGAGCAGTGCCAGGGATGCATGGCACATCCGTGTATGGAAGTTTGTCCGAAGAAGGCAATTAGTTTTAAGGATGGATATTCTTATATCGATCAGGAAAAATGTATCAAATGTGGACAATGTAAAAAGGTTTGTCCATATGGTGCGATTTATGAAAGAAAACGTCCTTGTGCAAATGCCTGTGGGGTTGGAGCGATTGAAACAGATTATGCAGGAAGAGCTAAGATCAATCCAGATAAATGTGTTTCTTGTGGTATGTGTATGGTAAATTGTCCGTTTGGAGCAATTGCAGATAAATCCCAGATTTACCAGTTGATCAAGGCAATGAACGAAGGTGCGGAAGTGATCGCGATCTTAGCACCTGCATTTGTCGGACAATTTGGACCAAAAGCAACGCCAAATAAGATTAAAGCTGCACTTTTTGATATTGGGTTTGCAGATGTGTGGGAAGTTGCAGTTGGAGCAGACGCAGGGGCACTAGAAGAGGCAAAGCATTATGTTCAAAGTGTAGCTACAGGGAAACTACCATTCTTGCTGACATCATGCTGCCCATCATGGTCTATGCTTGGAAAGAAATATTTTCCAGAGGTGATCGATGAAATTTCTAATGCACTAACACCAATGGTAGCAACGGCAAGAGCGGCAAGGATTACATCTCCAAATGCAAAAATTGTTTTTGTAGGGCCATGTGTTGCCAAAAAGTTAGAAGCATCCAGACGGACAGTGCGAAGTGAGGTCGATTTTGTGATCACATTTGAAGAACTGGCTGGAATGTTTGATGCGAAAGAAATTGATTTTAACACATATGAAAAAGAAGAAGAGTTAAATGATGCCTTTGGAGCAGGACGTGGGTATGCGGTTGCGAGCGGAGTAGCTGGAGCGATCAAGGCATGTATTGATGAATACTATCCTGGAACAGAAGTAAAGATCGATCATGTGGAAGGACTCGCAGAGTGTAAGAAGATGCTTCTACAGGCGAAAGCAGGGAAGAAAAAGGGCTATCTGATCGAAGGAATGGGATGTCCAGGTGGATGTGTTGCAGGAGCCGGAACTAATATACCTGTTGTGAAAGCACAAATTCAGGTTAAGAAATTTGTAAAAGAAGCGGAAGATTTTGTACCTCCAGAAACTGCACAATATTAAGATGTTAAAAGAAAAGGGAAATGTATGGGAGATAAATACATTTCCCTTTTTCACGGTGGGACTTGCGTATTTTGATAATTAATTGTAAAATAAGAAAATACGCAGATTATGTATACAAAATGTATACAAAGAGAGGTAACAATTTCTATGGCAACAAAGAAGACAAGAAAGAGGAAGACATCTTCTGCAAAGAAACGGACACGCACAAGACAAAAAGATTTTGCACCGTTTTATAAAGAGATTGCAGTATTAGTTGTTTTTGCTCTTTTCATTTTTTTATTTTTAAGTAATTTTGGAATATGCGGATACATAGGAAACAGCATCAGTACATTTTTCTTTGGAGCGTTTGGAACGACTCATTACATCATTCCGGCGGTAAGCTTTATTCTGGCAATTTTATTGATCTCCAATGATTACAGCAGTCTTGCAGTGAAGAAGACATGTTTTGCGATCCTGCTGTTATGTATGGTATCCACAATTTTTCAGATGATATATAATATAGAAGTAAGAGATGCTTATTCAGCCTTTGTATTTAGTGGAAGAACCCACAGAGGAGGCGGGTATCTGGGTGCATTGATCTGTTCAATCCTTTATAAGGAACTGGGAGGGGCAGGAAGTGTTTTGGTTGTTTTATTGATTTCTGTAATCTCATTGATCCTTGTAACAGAGAGATCCTTACTTTCTTTCCTTAAGAAAGCAGTTGATTTCTTTACAGTAGAAGGATATGAAGAAGATATAGAAGAACGACTAGCGAAGAAGAAACGAAAAGCAAAAGAGGTGTCCAAAGAGGATAAAGAAACAGCACCGAGAAAGAAACGATCGATGCATATTCCGGATTTGCGATCTGGAAGACCGAAACCATCACAGGCATCTCCAATGCCTCCTATGGAACCAGAAGAGAAAACAAAACAAACACCGATACAGAAGGATTTTGATGATCTGATCGTTCAAGAAGAAACAGACAAAGAACCAAAAGAAATATTTGAACCAGTACAGCCGAATGCATCGAAGAAATCTTTTGTGAATAAGGATAAGAATACACCATCGAAACCAGTGGAGATTCTTCCGCAGGTTCGGACTAAAGAAGGAGATTATAAGTTTCCACCAGTATCTTTATTGGAGAAAGGAAAGAAAACAGCGGGAAATAACAAAGAAGAACTTCGTCAGACTGCACAAAAACTGCAAAAAACATTGGAAGATTTCGGAGTTCATGTTACAATTACCAATATTAGCTGTGGACCATCCGTTACACAGTTTGAATTACATCCAGAACAAGGTGTGAAAGTCAGCAAGATCGTAAATCTTGCGGATGATATTAAGTTAAATCTTGCAGCAGCAGATATTCGAATTGAAGCACCGATTCCAGGTAAATCAGCAATTGGAATCGAAGTTCCGAATAAGACAAACCAGATGGTAATGTTCAGGGAACTGATCGAGAATCAGGAATTTGCACAGGCAAGATCAAAGATTGCATTTGCAGTAGGAAAGAACCTTGCTGGACAGGTGATCGTGTCAGATATTTCCAAGATGCCGCATCTTTTGATCGCAGGAGCAACAGGTTCTGGTAAGTCAGTTTGTATTAATACATTGATCATGAGTATTTTATACAAGGCAACGCCAGATGAAGTGAAACTGATCATGATCGATCCAAAGGTCGTAGAATTAAGTGCATATCAGGGAATTCCACACTTGCTGATTCCGGTCGTTACAGATCCGAAGCAGGCATCCAGTGCGTTAAACTGGGCTGTGATGGAGATGGGAGAGCGATATAAGAAGTTTGCAGAAGTGAATGTAAGAAACTTAACTGGATATAATGAGAAGGTCGAGGAATCGATCAAGAATGGTATGGAAGGGGAAGATTTTAAGAAACTTCCGCAGATCGTTATCATTGTAGATGAGCTTGCGGACCTTATGATGGTTGCACCGGGTGAAGTAGAAGATGCGATCGTGCGCCTGTCACAGCTTGCCAGGGCAGCAGGAATTCATCTGGTGATCGCAACACAGAGACCATCTGTTAACGTCATTACAGGCCTGATCAAAGCGAATGTACCTTCAAGAATTGCATTTTCAGTATCATCAGGAGTCGATTCAAGAACAATTATCGATATGAATGGTGCAGAAAAGTTATTAGGAAAAGGTGATATGCTGTTTTATCCATCTGGATATCAGAAACCAATCCGTGTACAAGGTGCATTTGTCAGTGATGAAGAAGTCAGCAAGGTTGTAGAATTCTTAAAGGAAGAAAATAATGCCGAAGACAGCTATGGTGCAGACATTCAGGAAAAGATTCAGACAGCTGCGGTCAAAGCAGCAACATCGCAGGAAAGGGATGAATATTTTGAAAAAGCAGCTGAGTTTATTATTGACAAAGACAAGGCTTCGATCGCAAGTCTTCAAAGAGTCTTTAAGATTGGATTTAACCGTGCAGCCAGACTAATGGATCAGTTATGCGAAGCAGGAATCGTCGGAGAAGAAGAAGGAACCAAGCCAAGGAAAGTTCTTATGAGCGAAGAACAATTTGAACAATACAAAGAAGATTATCTATAGAAAGGAAACTATTATGAAAACAGATATTGAAATTGCACAGGAAGCCACATTATTACCGATCAAAGAAGTTGCAGCGAATATCGGAATCAAAGAAGACGACCTTGAATTATATGGAAAATACAAGGCCAAATTTGATTCTCATTTCATGGATGAAGTTAAGAATAACGAAGATGGGAAACTTGTTCTTGTGACAGCGATCAACCCAACTCCAGCAGGTGAAGGAAAGACAACAACAAGTGTCGGAGTATCCCAGGCGTTAAACAAACTTGGAAAGAAAACAATCTGTGCTCTTCGTGAGCCATCTCTTGGACCATGTTTTGGTATCAAAGGTGGAGCAGCCGGTGGTGGATATGCACAGGTTGTACCAATGGAAGATTTAAACCTTCATTTTACAGGGGATTTTCATGCGATCACATCTGCAAACAACTTATTAGCAGCAATGCTTGATAATCACATTCAGCAGGGAAACAAATTAAATATCGATACAAGAGATGTTGTATGGAAGAGATGTATTGATATGAATGATCGTGCATTAAGAAATACAGTCATCGGACTTGGACGTCGTGTGGATGGTGTTGTCCGTGAGGATCATTTTGTCATCACAGTAGCATCTGAGATCATGGCAATTCTTTGCCTTGCAAATGATATGGCAGATTTAAAAGAACGTTTAGGAAAGATCATCGTTGCATACAACATGGACCGTGAACCAGTCACAGCCAAAGACTTGAATGCAGTTGGAGCTATGGCGGCATTATTAAAAGATGCTATTAAACCAAATATGATCCAGACATTAGAGCATACACCAGCATTCGTACATGGTGGACCATTTGCCAATATCGCACATGGATGTAATAGCGTACAGGCTACAAAATTAGCGTTAAAATTAGCAGATATCGCAATTACAGAAGCAGGATTCGGTGCTGACCTTGGTGCAGAGAAATTTATGGATATTAAGTGTCAGATGGCTGATCTTCACCCAGATGCAGTTGTATTAGTAGCAACTGTACGTGCTTTAAAATACAATGGTGGAGTTCCAAAAGACAATCTGGCAGAAGAAAATATCGATGCGTTAAGCAAAGGTATCGTAAATCTTGAAAAACATATCGAGAACTTAAAATTGTTTGGAGTTCCTGTTGTTGTAACATTAAACCAGTTTGCAACAGATACAGAGGCAGAACTTACATTTATCAAGAATTTCTGCGAAGAAAGAGATTGTGATTTTGCATTATCTCAGGTATGGGAAAAAGGTGGAGAAGGTGGAATCGAACTTGCCAAAGCAATCCTTCGTACATTAGATAATAAAGAAAGCAATTACAAACCATTATATACATATGATGATACAACGATAGAAGAAAAGATCGAAACGATCGCAACTAAGATTTATGGAGCAGATAAAGTTGTATACACAGCAGCTGCAGCACGTCAGAAGAAGAGACTGACTGAACTTGGGTATGGAAATCTTCCAATCTGTATGGCGAAGAACCAGTATTCTTTATCTGATGATCCTAAGAAGCTTGGACGCCCAGAAGGATTTGATATTACGATCCGTGAGATCTATGTCAATGCAGGTGCAGGATTCTTAGTAGCCTTGACAGGTGATGTCATGACAATGCCTGGACTTCCAAAGAAACCAGCAGCAGAAGGAATCGATGTAAATGACGATGGAGTTATCACAGGATTATTCTAATCAACAAAAATAAAGCCAATATATACTTAAAAGAAATGACGAGGAAATACAATGCAGATTATTGATGGAAAGAAGATTTCTCAGGAAATCAAAGATGAAGTAAAAGAAGAAGTAGCGCAGCTGAAAGCAGAGGGAAAAGATATTGCGCTTGCTGTTATTCAGGTAGGAGCAGATCCTGCATCAAGTGTTTACGTACGCAATAAAAAACGTGCCTGCGAGTATGTAGGAATCGAGTCTGTAAGCTATGAGCTTCCAGAAGAGACAACACAGGAAGAATTAATGGCGATCGTGGATAAATGCAATAAGGATCCTAAGATCAACGGAATCCTAGTACAGCTTCCACTTCCAAAACATTTGGATGAAGATGAAGTATTATTAGCAATCGATCCTAAGAAAGATGTTGACGGATTCCATCCAGTCAGTGTTGGAAATATGGTGATCGGAGAAAAAGGATTCTTACCATGCACACCAGCCGGAGTGATCCAGTTATTAAAACGTTCTGGTGTCGAAATTGATGGGAAAGAATGTGTGGTAGTCGGAAGAAGTAACATTGTAGGAAAACCTATGGCAATGTTATTATTACGTGAGAACGGAACAGTGACTGTATGCCATTCTCATACAAAAGACTTAAAAGAAGTCTGCAAACGTGCAGATATCTTGGTTGTAGCAATTGGTAAACCAAAATTTATTGATGATTCTTATGTAAAAGATGGAGCAGTTGTCATTGATGTTGGAATCCACAGAAATGAAAATAACAAACTTTGTGGTGACGTAGATTATGACAAAGTTGCACCAAAGACATCTGCGATCACACCAGTTCCAGGTGGAGTTGGACCAATGACGATCGCAATGTTAATGAAAAACTGTGTAGAATCTAAGAAATTGTTTGGAGAGTAAGAGAAATGAAGATATTATTTATTTCGCTTGGATGTGATAAAAACTTAGTAGACAGTGAAGTTATGCTTGGCCTTTTGACCAAGCATGGCTACACTTTGACCGACGATGAGACACAGGCAGATGTTATTGTAATTAATACATGCTGTTTCATCCATGATGCCAAAGAAGAAAGTATCAATACGATCTTAGAGATGGCACAGTATAAAGAACAGAATCTGAAGGCATTGGTTGTTGCTGGATGCCTCGCAGAACGTTATAAAGACGATATCTTAAAAGAGATTCCAGAGATTGATGCAGTTCTTGGAACAACAAGTTATGATTCTATCGTAGAAGCAGTGAATACCGCATTAGAAGAAAATACAGGGGAACATTTTGAACATTACGAAAGTATTGATTATCTTCCAGATAATTCTGAAGTAGAACGTGTTGTAACAACAGGAAATCACATGGCATATTTAAAAATTGCTGAAGGTTGTGACAAGCGATGCAGCTATTGTATCATTCCAAAGATCCGCGGACGTTTCAGAAGTGTTCCAATGCAAGAACTGTTGAATGAGGCAAAGCGTTTAGCATCTGAAGGAGTGAAAGAATTAGTACTGGTAGCTCAGGAAACAACACTGTATGGCAAAGACCTGACAGGAGAAAAACAGCTTCCGTTATTACTTCATGAACTTTGCAAGATCGAAGGGATTGAATGGATCCGCCTGTTATACTGCTACCCAGAAGAGATCACAGATGAGCTGATCAAAGTGATCAAGACAGAAGAGAAAGTCTGCAATTACATTGACATGCCGATTCAGCATAGTGAGAATCGTATCTTACAGAGAATGGGAAGAAGAACATCAAGAGAAGATCTTGTAGCAGTGATCAAGAAACTTCGTAAAGAGATTCCTGATATCACGATCCGTACAACACTGATCACTGGATTTCCAGGAGAAAGCCAAGAAGATCATGAAGGATTAATGAACTTTGTAGAAGAATGTCAATTTGATCGTTTAGGAGTCTTTACTTATTCACCGGAAGAAGATACACTGGCAGCAACATTTGAGGATCAGATCGACGAAGAAGTCAAAGAAGAACGAAGAGATGAACTGATGAGTCTTCAGCAGGAGATTTCCTATGAACATACCCAGCAGTTAGTCGGTAAAACGATCAAAGTCATGGTAGAAGGATATTTATTTGAAGATGATATCTACGTTGGACGTTCTTATATGGATGCACCAAAGGTAGATGGATGTGTTTTTATAAATTCTCCAGAAGAATTGATGACAGGAGACTTTGTTTATGTTAAAATTACTCAGGGTAGAGAATATGATGTGATAGGAGAAGTAGATTATGAATTTACCAAATAAGTTAACAATTTTAAGAACACTTATGATCCCGGTATTCTTATTTTTCTTGCTGACAGATTGTGCAGGGGATTATAGCAAGTGGATCGCAGTTGTTGTATTTATTCTAGCGAGTCTTACAGACTTTTTAGATGGACATATTGCAAGAAAATACAATCTGGTAACAAACTTCGGAAAATTTATGGATCCATTGGCAGACAAATTATTAGTTTGTTCTGCAATGATCGCATTAGTTGGAATGCACCGTTTATCATCTATCGTAGCGATCATTATTATTGCAAGAGAATTTATCATTAGTGGATTCCGCCTGATCGCCTCTGATAATGGAATCGTTATCGCAGCCAGCTACTGGGGAAAATTTAAGACAAACTTTCAGATGTTTATGATCATTATGCTGATCATTGATCTTGGGACAAGCACAGCTGTGATGATCGAGAATATTTTGATCGTCATTGCAACAGCCCTGACAATCATTTCTTTAGTTGATTATTTGGTGAAGAATAAACAGGTATTATCTGAAGGAAATTAGATCCAGAAAGGAACAACAATTATGACAGCAGAAATTATTTGCGTAGGAACAGAGATTTTATTAGGAAACATCGTGAATACCAATGCTGCCTACTTATCAGAACGCTTAGCCTCATTGGGGATAAGCGTTTTTTTTGAGACGACAGTAGGCGACAATCCAGAAAGATTAGAAAATGTGATCAGACAGGGACTTGAAAGATCTGATATTTTGATCTTATCTGGTGGACTTGGACCAACGAAAGACGATCTTACAAAGGAAATTGCAACGAAAGCATGTGGACAGGAGCTTGTAGAAGATGAAGAAGCACTAAGACGCTTGAAAGAATATTTTGCGAGAAGTCATCGTAACATGACAGAGAATAATTTAAAACAGGCATTAGTGCCAGAAGATTGTACTGTTTTATATAACGAAAATGGAACAGCACCGGGAATGGTCATTCATGCAAAAGAAGGGAAGAAAGTAGTTTTACTCCCAGGGCCTCCAAATGAACTGCTTCCAATGTTCCATGATCAGGTAGAACCGATCATAAAAGAATTAAGTTCAGAGGTATTATACTCCGATGTTGTGAAGATTGATTGTATGGGAGAAAGCCGCGTTGCAGCAGAGATTGAAGATTTGATCGAAAAGCAGACGAATCCTACAGTTGCCCCATATGCCAAATTAGGAGAAGTTCATCTTCGAGTGACAGCAAAAGCGGTAAGTGAAGATGAAGCAAAGAAGCTTGTTACACCAATAACAGAAGAATTATACAGAAGATTTGGTCATAAGATATTTACGACAAAAGAAGATGAAACATTAGAAGATGTTGTGGTTGATATGCTAAGTAAACATCATTATACGATCGCAGCAGCAGAATCCTGTACAGCAGGAATGTTTACAGCAAGGTTAGTTAATGTTGCAGGAGCATCGGATGTCTTAAATGAAAGTTTTATTACATATGCAAATGAAGCTAAGATGAAATATCTTGGAGTAAAAGAAGAAACTCTAAATACCGTTGGAGCAGTTTCAGAAGATACGGCAAGACAGATGGCGGAAGGTGTTGCACGACAGGCTGGTTCAAATGTCGGTGTTGGAATCACAGGTCTTGCTGGACCGGGCGGTGAAACACCTGAGAAGAAGGCAGGACTTGTTTACATCGGTGTCAGTGTTAATGGAAAGACGAAAGTAAACAAATACCAGTTAAACGGTAACAGACAGAAAGTCAGAGAAACAGCTGTATGCAGAGCGTTAACTATGGTAAGACATGCATTGGTTGAAGAGTTTCTATGAGAATCATCATAAGAAAAAGGATCACGAATAAAAATCGAACAAATATTCGTTCGAACACTTGTTTTTTAGTGTAAGGATATGCTATACTCTAAACAGGAAATTAAAAGATAGAAGAATATAAGATAAATATTTGAAATTAAAAGGAGTAAACATATATGAAACAGGAAGAAAAATTAAAGGCATTGGATGCCGCATTGGTTAAGATCGAGAAAGACTATGGTAAGGGATCTGTCATGAAACTTGGAGAGTACCAGGCAGACCGTACGATTGAAGTAACACCAACAGGTTCTATCAGTCTTGATATCGCATTAGGAGTAGGTGGAGTACCTAAGGGACGTATCATCGAGATTTATGGACCTGAATCTAGTGGTAAGACAACAGTAGCACTTCATATGGTAGCTGAAGTCCAGAAGAGAGGCGGGATTGCAGGATTTATTGATGCAGAGCATGCCCTTGATCCGGTCTATGCAAAGAATATCGGGGTTGACATTGATAACCTTTATATCTCTCAGCCAGATACAGGAGAGCAGGGACTTGAAATCACAGAGACAATGGTAAGATCTGGAGCGATCGACATCATTATCGTCGATTCTGTAGCTGCATTAGTACCGAAGGCAGAGATTGATGGAGATATGGGAGATTCGCACGTAGGTCTTCAGGCAAGATTGATGTCACAGGCACTTCGTAAGTTAACAGGTGTTGTAAGTAAGTTTAACTGCACAGTTATCTTTATCAATCAGTTGCGTGAGAAAGTTGGAGTCATGTTTGGAAACCCAGAGACAACAACTGGTGGACGTGCACTTAAGTTCTATTCATCTATCCGTTTAGATGTCAGAAGAACAGAGACATTAAAACAGGCAGGAGAGATGATCGGTAACAGAACAAGGATTAAAGTAGTGAAGAATAAGGTAGCTCCTCCGTTTAAACAAGCAGAATTTGATATTATGTTTGGAAAAGGAATTTCCAAGTATGGAGATATTTTAGATCTTGCAGCAGATGCAGATATCATTCATAAGAGTGGTGCATGGTATGCATACAACGGAGAGAAGATTGGACAGGGTAGAGAGAACAGCAAGAAGTACTTAGAAGATCACCCGGATATCGCAGAGACAGTGGAACATGCAATCCGTGTCCAATATGGACTGTTAGAGGAAGATGCTGAGAATGCCAACAACGATCCTAAGGCAGAGGCTCAGGTTTCTGAAGAATAATGATCATTACGAAACTAGATAAAGTAGGAACAAAGCAGGTCAGGCTTTTCTTCGATGAAGAAAAGTACTGCCTGCTTTACTATAATGAGATAAGACGATTGGGATTCCATGAACAAGACGAGATCGGACAGGAAGAATTTGAAGAATTAAACAAATTACTGTTGCATCGGGCGAAGTTAAAAGCTATGTCATTGTTAAAATATCAGGATCGTACAAAAAAGGAATTAAAAGAACGTCTTATGAGAGCAGAATTTCCAGAATTTATTACGGAAGGGGCAGTTGCGTATGTGGAGTCATTTGGATATATCAATGATGAAGAATATGTACGCCGCTACATGGAATACAAGTCAGGAAGTAAGAGTAAGATTCAGATTAAGATGGACCTTCGGAAGAAAGGAATCACTGCGGAGACATTAGAGAGGGTCTTTGAGGAATATGAATACGAAGAAGATGATATCTTGGAAGAACAGGTTAAGAAGAGGATCCGGCAAAAGGGTTCCGTCACTAAGGAGAATTTTCAGAAATATTACGGATATTTTGCGAGAAAAGGATTTAATAGCGGCAAAATATTAGATTTATTACGGAAATACATGGAAGATTAAATAAATTACAGGCTAAATATTAAAAAAATATAAAGAATTCATCATTTGGTTGCATATTGACAGATAAAATTATATAATTTGAGTCAAAGGGTGTAACAAAGCAGATGACGACGATATCTGGAAGGAATATATGATCCGGATATGGTTCCAATTATAAGGAGTATCATTTATATGAGAAAGAAATCACATATTTCATTAGCAGGGCAGATTATGGATTCTATGGAACTTGACAATGTATTCGATTATAGATTACCGTTTTATGTAGGAAGTATCTGGCCAGACTGCAGACCATCATTTGTGACGACACCTCATAAGTTTGATATTACATTTGATGATATTGAACGTAAGATTTCAAAATTTATTGCCAATTACGATAAAGATAAGGGAATGAATATGCGACGTTGTGCAGGTCTTGGTGTGATCATTCATTACATTGCAGATTATTTTACATTCCCACATAATGATCATTATCCAGGCAATGTAAAGGATCATTGCTATTATGAACGTGATCTGAAGTTTGGAATGAGAGCATTTCTTCAGACAGAAGAAGCAGCACAGATCAAGGAGCATGTTGCGGCATATGATTCTGTGGAAGAATTGACATCATATATTAGAAGTATTCATAATTCTTATATGAAGCTTGCACATACAGTAGAAGAAGATATCAGATATATCGTACATGCATGTACAACTGTTGTGAAGAGTGTAATGAACATGGTAAGTTATGCAGTTGGTACAAGTGTGATGAATATTCAGTATGTATAGGACAAGGAATTGAAGATAAAATAATAAAGAAAAAGGGCAAAGACAGACAGAGATGATTTGTTTTTGCTCTTTTTATTGAAATCAGTTTGTAAAAAATGATAAAAATATGATGCAAGTATGATGCAAAGAATTCGTAAAATAGAAAAGGTTTTGGGCAGCATACAAAAACAATAAGGAAAATCAATAAAACAATAAGGAGAACAATTATGGTGAACATCATGGTCGTAGAAGATGAAAAGCCAATTTCAAATCTGATCGCACTAAGTTTAAAGAAAGCCGGCTATCATAGTGAATGTGCTTATGATGGGTTAGAAGCAATTGATATGCTGGAAAAGAATTATCCAGATTTGATCTTACTAGATATCATGCTGCCCGGGGCTGATGGGTTTGAAATTTTAGAATACGTAAAACCATTAGAGATACCAGTCATTTTCCTGACAGCAAAAGGAGATCTTAATGACAGAGTAAATGGTCTGCGATATGGAGCAGAAGACTATATTGTAAAACCATTTGAGATTATGGAATTATTGGCAAGGATTGAGGTTGTATTAAGACGATATCACAAATTAGATCGTATCATCAATATATTAGGTTTAGAAATCGACACAGATGCAATGTGCGTAAAAAAAGAAGGGAAAGAAATTAACTTGACCAAGAAGGAATATGATACATTATTGCTGTTTGCAAGGAATCCAGGAAATGTATTATTCAGGGAAATAATTTATGAACGTGTTTGGGGTGGAGATTACATTGCGGGAAGCAGGACGGTAGATCTTCATGTGCAGAGAGTTCGAAAGAAAGTTGGCTGGGAAGATTTTTTGATCACTGTGCCCAAGATGGGATACCGTCTGGAGGTACCAAGATGAAATTTCGTTGGAAATTAATGATCATAACAATGTTGATCGTTTCATTTTCATTTGGATTTGGAGGAATGTTGCTGATTCAATATTCATATCAAGCATCTATCAAACAAGAAAAAAGAGCAGCAAGGAATTCTTACGAAATGATCTTAAGAATGTTAAAAGAAATTAATGAGATGGATGATACGTATCAGAATCAAACATTTGCGAGTGTATTGAAACGATTAAACTGGCAGGGCTTGCTAAGAGACAGCTCAGTTCGATTATTAAAGGAACAACATGGAGAGGTTCAATGGAAGCAGCCACTTTATTACAATCGTAAAAATGATAATTTTAGGAGAAGCAATGGTTTTTCAACGAAACAGGGAAAAGCGGTAGTATTCCAAAATAAAAATAAAGTATATTATCAGATCACTAGTAAGATTTCTTATGGAAAGGAAACTATGGTTTTTCAGGGAGCATATGATATTTCAGAAGTATATGCGACAAGGCATCAGCAGTTGGTAAGTTTTCGTAAGATTTTTGTATTAGTAATAGGAATTGAGATTGTAGTATCCTATTTTCTGGCAATGATCCTTACAAGACCATTACAGAAATTGTCGCAGGTTTCGAAGCAGATTGCAGATGGTGATTATTCTGTCAGGGTTCCAGTGCATACAGAAGATGAAATTGGAGAACTTTCAGCCAGTTTTAATTATATGACAGAACAATTGATAGAAAAGTTAATGAAATTGGATCAATTGTTAAAAAACCAGGAAGAATTTATGGGAAGTTTTGCTCATGAAATGAAGACACCACTTACATCGATCATAGGGTATGCAGATCTGATGCGGATGGAAGCTCTTTCGAAAGAAGAGCAAAAAGAAGCCTGTGGGTATATTTATTCAGAAGGAAAACGATTACAGAATTTATCATTAAAATTAATGAAACTTCTTGTTTTGAAAAATCAACAGTTTCAGATGAAAAAACAAGATTTAGAGCCAATGATTCAAGAAGCAGTTACATCCATGCAGTATCGTTTAAAAGAACAAGATATTCTTGTGAATTTAAATTTAAAAAAAGCAATTTGTAAGATAGAGCCGGATTTATTGAAATCATTAATATTAAATTTGATCGATAATGCATTAAAATCAATGAATTCGGGTGGAATATTAACGGTTGAGGATCGAGCAACACAAGAAGGAGCCAAGATTTATATTTCGGATACTGGATGCGGAATGCCAAAGGATGAGATAAGTAAGATCACGGAAGCGTTTTACCGGATAGATAAGTCAAGGTCAAGAAAACAAGGTGGAGTAGGTTTAGGGCTTGCTATATGTAAAGAAATCGTGAGGATCCATCAAGGAGAGATGCGATTTATCAGTCAGCAAGGGAAAGGAACAACTGTGATCATAACAATTGGAGGAGGAGCTTATGAAAAAACAAATTAGGAATGCTCTTCTTGTTGTGGCGGCTTTATTACTTGTGGTCTTGTTTTACTTTTTACCAAATATTCAGGCAGCTCTGGTGGACAAAAAAACGTTTGGGCAGAGTGAGGATCTATCCTTAAATCCAGTAGAGATTTCGGTAGAGGCTACTCAGACAACTCTGGAAAAATTAAAGATCATCAATAATCATATTTTGAGTGTTGCAGTAAGACCTTCATCAAGAACTGTGGATGGAAGAGATGTAGAAAAAACTGCAAAAAAACAGACGAATCTATTATTAAAAAAAATGAAAATTGCTTATCGGGTAGATGAAGACTGGAAGATTACATATAAAAAATTATACACTTATATCAAGAAAAAGGATGATATGATCGATGAAGGTTCCGTATCTAATATTTCAAATGTCAAAAATCTTCTGGTATGGTATATTACATTATCACCAGAATCGTCGGAGGATGAAATAGTGAATCTTATTATGGATGCGTATACGGATCAGATTTTAGCGATTGATGTGTACTCTTATGATTACACAAAAGATTGGAAAGATATCGCAGATCATTTGGAAGATATTCCGGCTGGATTTTTGTCTTATCTGAATCTGAAACAGTCAGAGTATAATTTGAAGAAGCGTTTGATGGGCAATGTCAATGTAACAGAACAATACCAAAAAGCAAAGTCAGCAAAGGGATCTTATTCTCAGATTTCGGGCAGAATAGGTATTTATGCGATACAAAATAAAAAACAGACATACATTCCAATCGAATGGAGTGGTTATGGATTTATGATTAACAATGTATACAACAACTGATGCAAAATAAAGATTTGCTCTTGTATTTTGAAAGCTTTCTCTCTATAATAAATAAACGGAACCCTACAAATATAGTAGGATACGAAAGAAAGGTTGAAAGCATGAGCAATATTAATATTTCATATAAAGAATTAAAACAGTTAGAAAAAGGGAGTTATCAGCTTCTTGATATGAGAGATGAATCAAACACATCTTATGGAATGATCCCTGGAGCTGTTGTGGCAGCAGGTGAAGATGAGCTTGGAACACAGGCAAAGGAATATATTGATCAGGGTAAGAAAGTTATTTTATATTGTACCAAGGGAATTTTCAGCAAGGAGGCAGCAGAAAAATTAGCGGAAGAAGGAATCAATGTCCTTAGTTTGGAAGGCGGATACACAGGATGGTTGTTATCCTTGATGAAAGAAGAACAGGAAAACGATCAGAAAACAGAACAAAATAACAAAGAAGCCGAAGGAAAAGGCAAGAAAAAAGAACTGACAAGAACACAGGAGATTGAAAAGAGCATCCGTAAGAAGTTTCACAAACAGATATTCTCCAAGTTTGTAAAAGCAATCAAGACATATGATCTAGTGCAGGAGAATGATAAGATCGCCATCTGTATCTCTGGGGGAAAAGATTCCATGTTGATGGCGAAATTATTTCAGGAATTAAAACGCCATAACAAATTCCATTTTGATCTTGTATTTTTAGTCATGGATCCAGGATATAATGAAATGAATCGACAAATCATAGAGAATAATGCCAAATTATTAGATATTCCGATCACAGTCTTTGAATCTGATATTTTCGATGCTGTTTATGAGATTGAGAAATCGCCATGTTATCTGTGTGCAAGAATGCGTCGTGGATATTTATACAGCAAGGCTAAAGAGCTTGGATGCAATAAGATTGCGTTGGGACATCACTATGATGATGTCATTGAGACGATCCTTATGGGAATGCTTTATGGAGCACAGGTACAGACGATGATGCCAAAACTTCACAGTACAAACTTTGAAGGAATGGAACTGATCCGTCCGATGTATCTGATCCGAGAGGATGATATAAAGCATTGGAGAGATTACAATGGATTACATTTTATCCAGTGTGCATGTAAGTTTACAGATACTTGTACAACATGTAATCCAGACGGTGTTACGAAATCCAAGAGAATGGAGACAAAACAGTTGATCGCGAAGATGAAAGAGATCAATCCGTATGTAGAGTCCAATATTTTCAAGAGTGTAGAAAATGTCAATTTAAAGACGATCATTGCATATAAGAAAGATGGAGTAAAACATTCGTTCTTAGATACTTACGATCAGGAAAATTAAATAAGAATAAAAACACAGAGATTGGTGATAAAATCTCTGTGTTTTTGTTTAGAACTATGAAATTATTCGTCGTCTTCTTCAATCTCAACAATCTGACGTTTTCTGGCAGCTTCGTCATTTTCCAGATATTCGTCGTAAGTACATTCTTTGTCAATCAGACCATTCGGAGTGATTTCCATGATACGATTAGCTGTTGTCTGTACAAACTGATGATCCTGAGAAGTAAACAATAATGCACCAGTGAAATCTTTTAATGCTTCATTTAAAGCAGTGATAGATTCCATATCTAAGTGGTTGGTAGGCTCATCAAGAAGTAAGATGTTGGCTCCGCTGATCATTAATTTAGATAGCATACAACGAACTTTCTCTCCTCCAGATAAAATACCAACTTTCTTTAATGCATCTTCTCCAGAGAATAACATACGTCCAAGGAATCCACGGACAAATGTTGCATCTTTATCTTCAGAATACTGAGTCAGCCATTCAACGATCGTTTCATCCTGACTGAAATCTTTTGTATTATCTTTTGGGAAATAAGACTGCGTTGTAGTCACTCCCCATTTGTAAGAACCAGAATCAGGTTCCATTTCTCCGGATAAGATCTTAAATAATGTTGTAGCAGCCAATGTATTAGGACCTACGAAAGCAATCTTATCCGTTGGTTTCATTAAGAAAGAAATATTATCTAAGACTTTTACGCCATCGATCGTCTTTGTAAGATTTTCAACAACTAAAGCATCATTTCCGATTTCGCGGTTTGGCTTGAAGTTGATATATGGGTATTTACGGCTGGATGGTTTTAACTCATCTAGCTGGATCTTATCTAAAGCTTTCTTTCTTGAAGTAGCCTGTTTGGATTTGGAAGCATTGGCACTGAATCTTGCGATAAAGTCCTGTAATTCCTTCATCTTTTCTTCTTTTTTCTTGTTGGCTTCCTTCATCTGTTTTGTAAGAAGCTGGCTGGATTCATACCAGAAATCATAGTTTCCAGAGAATAACTGAATTTTCGCATAATCGATATCTGCGATATGAGTACATACCTTATTTAAGAAATAACGGTCATGGGATACAACGATGACCGTGTTGTCAAAGTTGATCAGGAATTCTTCTAACCAGTAAATAGCGTCTAAGTCTAAGTGGTTGGTAGGCTCGTCAAGCAGCAGGATATCTGGATTTCCGAATAAAGCCTGTGCAAGTAAGACTTTGACTTTCTGAGAACCGTTTAAGTCAGCCATCTTTGTATAATGGATATCGCTAGGAATTCCAAGACCATTTAATAAGGTAGCAGCATCAGATTCTGCTTCCCATCCATTCATATCAGCAAATTCGCCTTCTAATTCACTAGCACGGATGCCGTCTTCGTCTGTGAAGTCTTCCTTCGCATATAAAGCTTCTTTTTCTTTCATGATCTCGTATAATCTTTGGTTACCCATCATAACCGTATCAAGGACGATATGATCATCATACTGGTAGTGATCCTGTTTCAAAACAGAAAGACGCTGTCCAGAAGTAATGGATACATCTCCTTTTGAAGGTTCGATCTCTCCGGAAAGAATTTTTAAGAAAGTGGATTTACCTGCTCCATTGGCACCGATCAGTCCATAGCAGTTACCTTCTGTGAATTTAATATTTACATCTTCGAATAAAGCACGTTTTCCTAAACGTAAAGTTACATTATTTGCCTGAATCATTGTATAACCTTTCTTTTTGATTTATAATAATAGAATGCTCTTTTCATTTTACAGAAAAGCCAGAGTTTTTCAAGTAAAATTTGCATTGTGCAAGTAAAAATACTTGACAAAGGCAGTGAAATTCGCTAAACTAACATCTGGTAAAGGAAAATTGCTTTACAGGAGTATCAGATGGAACGAATCGTAGAACAGAATTTATTATATGATTTTTACGGCGAATTGCTGACAGCACATCAGAAGGAGATATATGGTGAACATATTTTGAATGATATGACAGCCACAGAGATTGCAGCTGAGTTTGGAATTACCAGACAGGCGGTGCATGATATGATCCGAAGATGTGATAAGATCTTGGCAGATTATGAAGCAAGACTTCATCTGGTAGCGAAGTTTTTGACGGCCAAGGAGAAGATCAAAGAGATCCATACCTTATCCAGAAGGCTTCTTAAAGAAGATAAAGAGCAGATGGAAGAAGATATCAGACAAATAGAATCTGTATGTAATCAGGTTTTAGAAGATTTATAACTTAGATGAGGTGAATCAATGGCATTTGAAAGTTTATCCGAGAAACTTCAGGGTGTATTTAAGAACTTAAGAAGTAAGGGCCGTTTAACAGAAGATGATGTAAAAGCGGCAATGAGAGAAGTTAAAAGAGCTTTACTTGAAGCTGATGTTAACTTCAAAGTTGTAAAGACATTTATCAAATCTGTACAGGAAAGAGCTGTAGGACAAGATGTTCTGAATGGTTTGAATCCGGGACAGATGGTGATCAAGATCGTAAAAGAAGAGATGGAAGCATTAATGGGATCAACGATGACAGAGATTCAGCTTCGTCCAGGTAATGAAATTACGATTATTTTGATGGCAGGTCTTCAAGGTGCTGGTAAGACAACAACATGTGCAAAACTTGCCGGACAGTATAAGAAGAAAGGAAAACGACCATTATTGGTAGCCTGTGATGTATATCGCCCAGCGGCGATCAAACAGCTTCAGGTCAATGGAGAGAAGGTCGGAGTACCAGTATTTACAATGGGAGATAAGCAGAATCCAGTGGATATTGCAAAGGCTTCCGTAGAACACGCACAGAAGAATGGAAACAATATCGTGATCCTAGATACAGCAGGACGTCTTCATATTGATGAGAATATGATGACAGAGCTGGTTGAGATCAAAGAGAATGTGGATGTATTCCAGAGTATTCTCGTCGTTGATGCCATGACAGGACAGGATGCTGTCAATGTGGCAAAAGAATTTAATGAGAAAGTCGGCGTCGATGGAATTATCATCACGAAGATGGATGGTGACACCCGAGGTGGTGCAGCACTTTCTATTCGTTCTGTAACAGGAAAGCCGATTTTATATGTAGGTATGGGAGAAAAACTGGAAGATCTTCAGCAGTTCTATCCAGACCGAATGACAAGCCGAATCCTTGGTATGGGAGATGTATTGTCACTGATCGAGAAAGCAGAGCAGACGATCAATGAGGAAGACGCACTTCGTATGACTGAGAAGATGAAGAAGGCTGAGTTTGATTTTAACGATTTTCTTGATCAGATGGATCAGATGAAGAAGATGGGTGGATTATCCAATCTGTTATCTATGATCCCTGGTGTCGGAAACAAGATGCAGGGACTTGATATTGATGATGGTATGATGGATAAGACAGCGGCGATCATTTATTCCATGACTAAAGAAGAACGTGCTAATCCTAAGATCATCAATGCTTCAAGAAAGAGAAGAATCGCAGCAGGAGCAGGAGTTCCAATCGCGGAAGTTAACCGCTTATGCAAACAGGTTCAGAATCAGAAACAGATGATGAAGCAGATGTCAGGTATGTTTGGTGGCAAAGGTGGTAAAAGAGGTGGATTTAAATTACCTTTTTAGGCCTTAGTTATAGAAAATAATAATTAATTTAAATTACAAAGAAAGATTTTTGGAGGTAAAAACAAAATGGCAGTAAAAATGAGATTAAAAAGAATGGGACAGAAGAAAGCACCTTTTTATAGAGTAGTAGTAGCAGATGCTA
This sequence comes from Anaerostipes hadrus ATCC 29173 = JCM 17467, assembly GCF_030296915.1. Taxonomy (NCBI): domain Bacteria; kingdom Bacillati; phylum Bacillota; class Clostridia; order Lachnospirales; family Lachnospiraceae; genus Anaerostipes; species Anaerostipes hadrus. The sequence goes on from NZ_AP028031.1 coordinate 971,617, forward strand.
GATCCCCTAGAGATGGTAGATTTATTGAAGAAATCGGAACATATGATCCAAATCAGGATCCTAGCGTGATCAAATTTGACGAAGAAGCTGCTAAGAAATGGTTAGCAACAGGTGCTCAGCCTACAGATACAGTAGCTAAATTATTAAAAGCTGCAGGAATCGAAAAATAGTCAGATTTAAGACAGGAGGCAGTGCATGAAACATTTATTAGAAGTGATTGCAAAAGCCCTCGTTGATCAGCCAGATAAAGTGACAGTTACAGAGAAAGAAACTGCCGATGCAGTCGTATTAGAACTTCATGTTGCCGAAGGTGATATGGGGAAAGTAATTGGAAAACAGGGAAGGATTGCAAAGGCGATCAGAACTGTTGTCAAGGCTTCGGTTGACAAAGGTGACAAGAAGATTGTCGTTGATATTCAATAGAAGATTAAAAGCTCACAGGAAAGTGTACAGAAGATGTATAAAACTGTGGGCTTTTTGTTATGTATAAATTCGAGAAAGTAAGAAAGCCCTTGAAACCATTTCATTTCAAGGGCAATTTTTATAAATATTAATCTTCTGGCAGATCAAGTTTATCAGATTTCTCAAATAAGGATTGAATTTCAACAAGAGATTCTTCCAGAGAATCCTCAATGGACTCTAATTTATCTGCATCAACGTTATAATTTAAAAACAGCTGTTCGATATTTTCTGTAATATGATGACCAAGATGGGAAATTAAAAGGAAAGTATTAAAATTGTGACTATTCTTTGCATTTTCAAAACGCTTTAAGTCTGCTGTAATAAAATCGATAATTTCCTGATCACTGGCGAATTTACCATGGACCATTGCATATGGCTGCATACGTTGTAAAAAGTATTTATTATGTCGTGTAATATTAAAAACATAAGAAACAATTAATCCATCACCAAGATCGAATTCAGCAATGTGCATGATGCTGTTAAACTCCTTGATAGAAGTAGCGCCTAACTGACGCAGATTGATATTAATATAATCTCCGGTTACGGTATTTTGATTCATAAGATCACGCTCCTCTCCTAAATATTATAATCCATAATTTTTTATTAAGCAAATCGAATCAAAAGAAATACGGAACATACGATGATCGATAAGATCATCATTGGGAATCCGATCTTAAAATATTGACCGAATGTAATTGGATGTCCGTTATTTTTACTGATACCAGACAAAACAACGTTTGCAGAAGCACCGATCAGTGTTCCATTTCCACCTAAACAAGCACCGAGTGACAATGCCCACCAGATTGGAGCGACATCCATTCCCTCGGACTGCATCGTAAGAATCATAGGGATTAATGTTGCAACAAATGGGATGTTGTCGAGGAAAGAAGATACAATAGCGGAAACCCATAAGATTACCATCATTGTAACCACCATATTACCATGAGTGATAGAAATCAATCCATTTGCAAGCATTGTGATGACACCTACTTTTTTCATCCCACCGACAACAATAAATAATCCAATAAAGAAAAGAATGGTAGGCCATTCAACGTCTGCAATGATTTCTTCAGGTTCCTGACCGCCGATTAAAAGCATGATACATGCTGCAGCAATAGCAACAGTACAAGACTGTACGCCTAACTGGTCATGGAAAATAAAGCATAATGCGACTAGGATGATAACGATAACACTTTCATGCATAAGTTTTCGGTCCTTGATCGCTTTGTTTTCATCTAACTGCATAACCTTTGCAATTGATTCGTCTGTAACAAATAACTTTCTTCCGTATATAAAATACATACAGATCAGACCAACAATGATAACAAATACAGTGGCCACCCCTGTATTTAAAATAAAATCTACGAAACTTAATTTGGCCGCACTACCGATCATAATGTTAGGTGGGTCACCGATCAATGTAGCGGTACCACCGATATTGGAAGCCATGATCTGTGTGATGATATATGGTACGGGATCAACTTTCAAGATATTTGTGATTGCCAGAGTCATTGGTCCTACTAGCAAGACTGTGGTAACGTTATCAAGCATTCCAGAACATACGGCGGTGATCAAAATAAAGATCACCATGATTGGCCATGGACGACCTTTTGCGATTTTTGCAGCTTTGATCGCTATGTATTCGAAAATACCAGAATTCTTGATAACAGCAACCAAAAGCATCATTCCGACTAGAATACAGATTGTTTCAACATCGACTGCGTCAATACAATCTTCAATCGAAAGAATGTGGGTGAGGACCAGACAGGCAGCACCGGTTAATGAGGCAACCGTGTTGTGGACCTTCCCTGTGATGATAGCGCCCATCGTACATAAAAAGATGATGATCGCTATGATTTGTTGTAATGACATAACAATTTCCTCCTAAAAATAAACTCATTATTATAATAGACCTCTTTTCAAATATTGCAAGTATAAAATGAAAAAAGAAGTCGTAGAAAACGACTTCTTTTTTAGAAAAATTTCACATCTTATATAAATATGATATAGGTGTGATTATAAATTTGTAACAATCTGATCGTACAGATCAAGCTGACAGTGCTGCTCAGACACAGAAAAGTGTTTACAGTTTAAACAGCTAGGTGCTTTTGTGTCATCTCCGGTACTGACGTTCTTTACGGAATGGTCACAGCCACAAGGACAGTACTGACTGCATTCTTCAGCAACTTCCTGATACACTTTATTCTGGTTTTCCATAATATAAAAGCCTCCTTATAATAAGTACTCACAGAATCACTTGGAAAGAATTCTGTGAGTACGACAATTGATACCTTTATATTATGTACAGATTTACTCAGGATAATTCAGATTTTTATCATCTGCAACGTATAAAGCGTTTTTAAGATAGTGATCTGCAAGATAATTTGCCATCGGAAGATTCATATCAAGATAGTTACCACAATCCTTAGCACTGGCTCCAGGAACATCACCTTTAAAATCACGAATAAATTCAAAAGTACTTATAATAAGAGGTAATATATCCTTTGAAGTAAGATCGCCAGCTAAAATAAGATAGAATCCAGTACGACAGCCCATTGGGCCAAAATAGATGATCTTATCCTGCCATTCTTTGTTATTTCTTAAATAAGTAGCGGCAAGATGCTCGATCGCATGCATCTCTGCGGTATTCATAACAGGCTCACGATTTGGGGCTGTCATACGAAGATCAAATGTTGTTAAAGTCTCAGAACCAACGGCATCTTTACGAGAAACATAAACACCGGGTAACAGTTTTAAATGATTAATTGTAAAACTTGCTATTTTTTCCATGATGGATTTCCTTTCTTATATAAAATGTGTTATCACTATAGGGATGATTTTGAAATCGTTCACTATTATGCGATTTAGAATCATCTTAAATTTTCATATCATATTATAGCGTGAAAATACAAGAAAATCTAT